>CAMWXG010000114.1 GCA_947178155.1 uncultured Lachnoclostridium sp. | reverse complement strand
GTATTACCGCTTTCCATATAGGCATATATATCCTCCTAACTTGTCTTTTCTACGCACTTTTTCTATTATAGCTTTAAATTGGAATAAAGTAAATAATAAAATTTTTTTATAAATAAATCTAATAATTACAGTATTAATACAAAGATAAATCACACATATACCACCAATAATTAAACTCATACTCAACTGCTTTTGAATCTAATATTTGCATAGTATTTAAAAAAGTATCATAAATTTCATTATGATCAAAAATATATCCTAAATCCCCGTCTACTTCGAGATATTTTTGTTCAAATTGAGGATAAAAAGCCCTCCAACAGGCAACTGACAAAATAAACTGCTCTATACTGCTATTTATAAATTGCATTTCTAAATCAATATCAGCCATACGCCAAATCTCGCCATCCCATTTAAGATCAGAATCATTGACATACCAGACTTCGCCAGTACTTATACAGACTAAATATTCTGATGTATATACATGCTCATATTCTTCTATCAAAGTCCCCTCACTATTATGTATATAAGATTTATCGATTCCCTTTCTTCCCCCAATACATAAATAAATTGCTCCTTCAATATTTTTTATGTAAAATTTTTCCAGTGGAAATGAAATTTTATATAAATCTTTTTCTTCCATTTCTTCTGGCTCTCTGGCAAAACATACTTCTTTAGGAAGTCCGATATTAGTTAAAAATTGTTTAATCTCATTTGGTATTTCCAGTTCACTAAGACTGTTTGCATTAACAGGACTAAGAGATTTAAGAAAATCTGTATCTGGTGATACACCATTGTTAATATACTTTATGGAGTCAAGCAATCTATTATATTTCAATATAATCTACCTCTTTTTCTTTATTAATTTATTTTTGTAGATTTATTATACACCTAAAACACATTTGATGCGAGAGTTTAACAAGCAAAATTCTTTGCTTATTACAAAAATTTTTAAATCAAAATAAAACTCAAAAAAACTGTAAAACCGCAGGCAAAAAGAGTCTAAAAAGCATCAATTTGCTCTGCGGCAGTACAGTCTTATATTTATTTATACACTTATTATCCTACATGTCTGCAAAATGGTGTAAACCCAAGTATCTTTTCAATTTCCTCCAGCACATCCTCAGTCAGCTTATAACCTGCAGCAACAAGATTATTTTCTAATTGTGCCGGTCTTGAAGCTCCTGTTATCACGCTGCTTATAATTTTCTTTCTAAGAATCCATGCTAATGCAAGCACAGACATGCCAATCCCAAGTTCATCTGCAATTTTTGACAATTTTTCTACTTTATCCAGATTTTCATCAGTCAGCAGTTTATTAATCTGCTTATCTGCCTGATATGTTGCTCTTGAACCTGCCGGAAGAGGCTCTCCTTTTTTATATTTTCCAGTAAGAAGTCCCTGGGCAAGTGGTGAAAATGGTGTTATTCCAATTCCTTTATCCTCACACAGTGCTGTAATTTCATGTTCAATATAGCGGTCCATCATATTATACTGAGGCTGAATAACTGTTAGTGGATATAAATTATATTTTTCCACTATATGACATGCTTCTGCAAGTCTTGCCGCACCCCATTCTTCACTTACTCCATAGTATAAAATCTTTCCCTTACTCACAAGGTCACTAAGCGCCCGCAGAGTTTCTTCCATAGGAGTTGTATTATCAAAACGATGGCAATAATATAAATCAATATAATCCATATGCATATTTTTCAAAGAACGGTCTATATTTTCAAATATGTGTTTTCTTGAAAGTCCCCAATCATTAGCGCCCTGCCCTGTTGGGAAAAATACCTTACTTGATACAACTATTGAATTTCTTGGATATTCTTTTAACACATTTCCTAAAAACTGTTCTGCTATTCCATTTCCATATGCATCTGCACAATCAAAGAAATTTACACCCTGGCTATATGCATAACGTATTGTTTCTCTTGCAACAGCTACCTTCTCACGGTTGCTTAAATCAGTCATCCAGCTTCCAACAGCAATTTCACTTACTTTTAGACCTGATTTTCCTACATTGCGATACTCCATAATAATCCTCCACTTAAAATCATTTTTTATTCTTTACATATTATAAATCCTCAAGTATACTTTAAGTCAAGACCAATTTTATCTTATCGGAGGAAATAATGAATAATTATTCTATCAAAGAAATAGCTGATAAATATAAACTGCCACATTCAACACTTCATTATTATGAAGAAATAGGATTACTAGAAAATGTAGACAGGAGCGAATCAGGAAGACGAATATATAATGACTGCCATATATGTCGTCTGGATGCTATTATATGTTTTAAAAACACTGGAATGTCAATTTCTGATATAAAGAAGTTTTTTACATATGAACAGGATTTAGAATCACATATTGACGAAATTATACATTTAATGGAGAAACATGATGAAACTATCCAAAAGCAGATTAAGCTGCTTTTGGCAGAACAGGAACATATACAGAGAAAAGTCAGATACTATAAAGGTATAAAAAAAGCCATTGAAAATAATACCCAATGGCCTTCTTATTGAATAATATTTAATTGCTTTCTGTTAAGAGTTTCGCTTCTCTTATTACAAGAGTTTTATTCCTCTTCCATATTTCATTAAACTGGCTTGCAGGAAGTGGACATGGTACTGTTCCTATTTCAAGTGTAATACTTGGTATGTTTTTCTTATACATTAAAAATTCTCTCAAATTACCTACAGATTTGCCCCCGTCAAGGCCATAGTCTGAAGCATTTGCATATCCTGTTATTTCACATGCAAGGTCAAACATACTGTCTATAGTATCTTTTAACTTACCTTCATAACTTCCAAATACAATAGAACCTGTTGCATGGTAATTTATCTCTCCTTTTACATCAGAGCCTTTCTTAAGCTTATTAATGAGCTTGACTATTGCCTGTGTTTCAGGTTCGCTGCACTTGGAAGTACCTGTATAATTTTCACTTCCTCGTCTTCCACTTCTTGCAACATATGAATAGGGATAATTTTTATTTAAATCAACTCCCCTTGCATTGGCCTTCCAAAGAGAAGGTGTGTCTGAACCAGGCATTTTATAGAGCTTATTTCGTATCTTTTTATTACGTATAGCTGAAAATCCATATTGTGATATTGCCGCTCCATCAGGATTTGCCATAGGAACATAATGTATTGCAACATTATTTAGTATATGTGATATTTTTACACCATCAATCTCTTCATTATAATTTTGCAGATAATATTCTATCTGCTTCATACAAAGCTGTGATGTCATATATTCACGAGCATGAAGCGTGGCAACTACAAGTATTGTATTGCCAGAGTTCTGATTGCCAATTACTACATCATATATATTCCGACCATCATTTGACTGACCTATCACCTCATAATTTATACGGTTGCCATACAGCTTTTTAAGAGATTCTAAATCACTGCACATCTCCTTATAATTATATTTTTGATGCGATGTTGCAACTTCATCATGAAGAGTTATTCCTAAAGATGTACCTGTACCATTAATGTTAATATCATCATTATAATATATTGGAATAATCCTATATCTGTATTTTTTGCCCACTTTTATTTTTTCATCTTTGTATGAGTTCTTAGTAATCCGGGCAACTTCACGATATTTACCACTGCCTGCCTTTCTCATGACTATATATTTCTTAGTACCCCTGCCTCGTTTCCATGATACACTTATTTTATTAGTTGCTGTCCTTTTATATGTCATATTATATGCACTTGCAGGAATACAAACTGTTATTCTGTTAGTTTTACCAAGACTTTTTCCTTTTTTGTCTGATGCTGTAACTTTAAATCGGTAATAAGAACCTGTTTTAATTGTAAGTTTATACTTAGTTGCACTTGTTTTTTTAACAAGATGCCATTTCTTCTGTTTATTAACTCTTTGCCATATCTTATAATTTTTAACACCACTGCGCTTTTGCCATGAAAGCGTTAAACTGTCTTTACCCGATTTTTTAACTGAAAGGTCAAACGGTCCTGTCTCCGGTCTTAATGTAGGCTGTGGTGTATGTACCGCCGGAGGTGTATTTGTAGGCTGTGGTGTTTCTGTCACTGCTGGTGTAACAGAAGGCTGTGGTGTCTCTGTTGCCGCTGGTGTGACAGAAGGCTCTGGTGTCTCTGTTGCTGTTGGTGTAACAGAAGGCTGTGGTGTTTCTGTTGTTGTCGGTATAACAGAAGGCTCTGGTTCTTTTGTTGGCAATGGTGTAACAGAAGACGCTGATGTTTCTGTTGGTAATGGTGCAACCACAGATTCTGGTGTTTCTGTTGGCTGTGATGAAGCTGCAGATTCCGATATATTAGTTATACCTGATGCATTTGCTGAAAAAAGCAAATCTGTTCTTTGTATCACATTTGATTTTTGTTGTATAACAAGTGCTTTATGTAAATATTCTGAATATAATGTATTTCCTGATACAGATGCGGCATTCTCCTTTGCACGCATAACTGTATCATTTGGGCAGATAACAGATGCAAACATACAAACTGTCATAAACAGTGCTGTCCTTTTTTTATAAAATGCCTTAAATGATTTCATGTTTATACCCCGTCTTCTCCTATTTTGAGAATGACTCTCAAAATTTTTGAATGCTTTTCTTAAAAATAAGTAAAGCATTGATAAGTAGTTTCAAAGGAACTTTCAAACTTTCTACTCATTTCTTGTAAACTAACAGAATCTGGTAAACATTACATGTACACAATACATTATGTACATGTGATATCTACTGTAAAGTATGAATTTACCACCACCTATTTTAAATCTATGCAGACAACTATCTCAAATATTACATAAAAATCACAAAGTTATATTATTAATAAAATTAGATACCTAAAATCCTTTCTACAGTTTTTTGCATATCAGCAGTTTCACATACTGTGCTGTGAAGAACATCAGCAGAACGTATTTCTTCAACTGCTTTTGGAACTGCAATTTTTGAAACTTTGCTAAGTTCATCTATTAAATCAAAATCGTCCATTCCCTTATATTTGTCATCTATTGAACCCATTACACTTGTACCGAATTTATATGGGCTTGCTGTAGATACAACTATAGTTTTAGTCGTGTCATTGGTCGTCTTTTTATAATTATGATATACTGCTGACGCAACTGCGGTATGTGTATCTATAACATATCCGGACTCCTTATATACTCTTTTGATTTCGGCAGCAGTTTCATTTTCATTTGCCCAACCACCTATAAAATCACCTAGGTTTGCTTTCATATCATCAGTAATAGAATATTTTCCATCCACTGTAAGTGATTTCATCATTTCAGATGTAGCATGTGAGTTACATCCTGCAATATTGTAAATAAGCCTTTCAAGGTTGCTTGAAATAAGTATGTCCATCGAAGGTGATGATGTAAGAATAAAATCACGGTTCTTATCATATATTCCTGTTTCAAAAAAGTCGAACAATACTTTATTTTCATTTGATGCACAAATAAGTTTTCCTACTGGAATTCCCATATTTTTAGCATAAAAAGCTGCAAGTATATTGCCAAAATTACCCGTTGGAACTACAAAATTTACAGCTTCACCTTCTTTTATTTCCCCAAGTGCAAGAAGCCTTGTATATGAATAGACATAATATACCACCTGTGGTACAAGACGCCCTATATTAATTGAATTAGCAGATGAAAACTGGAAGCCATGTTCATTCATAACTTTAGCAAGTTCTTTATTATTAAACATTGCCTTAACACCACTTTGAGCATCATCAAAATTACCTGTAATTCCTATTACATCTGTATTACTTCCCTTTTGTGTAACCATCTGGCGTTCCTGAATCCTACTAACACCATTTTTAGGATAAAATACGATAATACCTGTTCCTTCTACATCTGCAAATCCTGCAAGTGCCGCTTTTCCTGTATCACCAGATGTTGCTGTAAGAATAATAATTTTATTGCTTATATTATTCTTCTTTGCAGAAGTAGTAAGAAGATGTGGAAGTATAGACAATGCCATATCTTTAAATGCAATAGTCGCTCCATGAAAAAGCTCCAGATAATATACGCCTGCCTTGTTTACTAGTGGTGCAATTTCTTCTGTATCAAACTTGGCATCATATGCCTTGTCAATACAACTTTTCAGCTCTACATCTGTAAAATCTGTAAAAAACTGTTTCATAACCTGATATGCAGTTTCTTTATAAGACATTTTTGCAATATCATTTAAAGAAACATCAAGCATAGGAATACTTTCAGGCACAAAAAGTCCTCCATCGTCAGCAAGTCCTTTTAAAATAGCCTGTGATGCAGTAACTTTTGTACCATCTCCTCTGGTACTCTGATACATAAGATTCATTTTATCCTCCAATCTGCTGTATAAACAGCCTGTGCATATTTATGAGCAAAATTACTGTTCACTCCATGACCAGTAAAAACGCATCTATAATGCGTATTGCAAATATCCACTTAATTATATATTGTATAATATTAATGTGACAATTTTATGAATTTGCGGTTTGACAAAAGTTCTCCAAAAGCTTTTAAACAAATTTTCAATCCTTTTGTACAAAAAAACCACACTGATTATCCATACATACAATTTTATTGCCTTTTTCTACCATAGCCCCATTACATTTCGGACATTTTTTATCAGAAGGTTTCTGCCATGACATAAAATCACATTCAGAATAGCCTTCACAGCTATAGAAACGTCTGCCTTTTTTAGTCTTTCTTATAACAATTTCCTTACCACATTTTGGACATTTAACTCCTGCTTTTTCAAGATAAGGTTTTGTATTTCTACATTCAGGAAAACCAGGACATGCAAGAAATTTTCCATGAGGTCCGAATTTTACAACCATATTGCGGCCACACTCTTCACATATTACATCAGTAACTTCATCTTCTATTTTAACTTCTTCAAGTTCTTTTTCTGCAATAGTTACAGCCTCCTGCAAATCAGGATAAAAGTTTTCAATAACTGTTTTCCAACGCACTGAGCCATCTTCTACCCTATCAAGAAGTCCTTCCAAATATGCCGTAAAATTTACATCTACTATACTTGTAAAAGACTTCTTCATGATATTATTAACTACTTCACCAAGCTCTGTTATATATAAATTTTTTTGCTCCTTAGCAACATAGTGCCTGTTAATAATTGTTGAAATTGTAGGCGCATATGTGCTTGGTCTTCCAATACCAAGTTCTTCAAGTGTCTTTACAAGAGTTGCTTCCGTAAAATGCGCAGGCGGCTGTGTAAAATGCTGCTTTTCATCAATTTCGCCAACTGACATTACTGCACCTTTAACAAGTTTCTTTGAAAATTTCTTTTTATCTGCTTTATCTTCTTCTGTTTGATATACGTTCATATATCCCTGAAAAACAATTTTAGAAGCAGCAGTTGTAAATCTATATTTATCCGAATCAATTTTGACAGAGGTAGTTTCATATTTGGCAGGAGCCATACGGCTTGCCATAAAACGTTTCCAAATAAGCTGATATAATCTGAAATGATCCCTTGAAAGGGATTCTTTTACCATATTTGGTGTAACATCAATATATGCAGGACGTATAGCTTCATGAGCATCTTGTATCTTTTTACTTGCTTTATCTTTTGACTTTGTATCTTTATCTGCAAGATACTCTTCTCCATAATTTTCTATAATATAATCTGCTGCACTTTTGGCCGCTTCCTCTGATACACGTGTCGAATCTGTACGAAGATAAGTAATTAAACCAATAGTTCCTCTGCCTTTTACTGCCATACCCTCGTAAAGTCCCTGTGCCAGCCTCATTGTTTTCTGTGTAGAAAAATTTAAGTTTTTTGCTGCTTCCTGTTGCAATGTACTCGTAGTAAATGGGAGTGGACTTTTCTTTGTACGGTTAGATACTTTAACATCAGATACAATAAACTTTGAATTATTTATCTGCTCAATTATCTCATCTGCCTGTTGTTTAGATTTAATCTCTATCTTTTCATTTGGTGTACCATAAAATTCAGCAACAAGTGGTTTTTTGTCACCTTCTGGCGTAAACTTCGCGGCAAGCGACCAATATTCTTTTGGTATAAAAGCATTTATTTCTTCCTCTCTGTCTGCAATTATACGAAGCGCCACGGATTGCACGCGTCCGGCACTAAGACCACGTTTTACCTTTACCCAGAGTACAGGACTTATTTGATAACCTACCATTCTGTCAAGAACTCTTCTTGCCTGCTGTGCATCTACAAGATTCATATCTATTTTTCGTGCATTTTTAATAGACTGTTTTACTGCATTCTTAGTAATCTCATTAAAAGTGATGCGGTTAGTAGTTTTCTCATCAAGTTTTAATGCCTTTGAAAGATGCCATGATATAGCTTCGCCCTCACGATCGGGGTCAGTTGCAAGATATATTTTATCTGCTTTCTTTACTTCCTTCCTAAGCTTTGCTAAAATCTCGCCTTTTCCACGTATAGTTATATACTTGGGTTCAAAATCATTCTCAAAATCAATACCCATCTGGCTTTTCGGCAAATCCCTGACATGCCCGTTCGAGGCTACGACCTCATAAGAGCTTCCCAAGAACTTTTTTATTGTTGTTGCCTTTGACGGCGACTCCACAATAACAAGATTTTTTGCCATGACAATTCCTTCCTTTCAACATTTTTTAGCTTAACATTTAATCATTTAAATGAATTATACTAATTTTAATGCATAATAATTGCTTCCTGCTCCGGATATTACCTCCTGATTTTCAAGCTTTAGCAGTATTTCCATTGTATTCTCAATATTAAGC
>CAMWXG010000113.1 GCA_947178155.1 uncultured Lachnoclostridium sp. | reverse complement strand
TATCAGTTGTGTCTTTTGTAATTTCTTTTATTTTTATTTGTGCAGTTGCACCTTTCTTCTTTAAAGTAAATTTTTTCTTTTCAGGTTTTAATACTTTATTTTCTTTTGCCTTGCTGACTGCATTTATTGTAAATGAAGCTTTTTTGGTATTGTCTGCTGCCGAAACTGCTGTTATTTTTACAGTTCCCTCCTTTTTCTTTATTGTGACAACTCCGTTTGAAGATACTGTTGCAATAGTTTTATCGGAAGTTTTCCAGTTTACTTTTTTACCAGAAGCGTTACCCGAAACCTCCGCTGAAAGTGTAAGTTTAGTACCTGTTTTTGCGAAAACAGTTTTTGCCCCGCTTTTTACACCTGCTGCCTTTATAATAACTTTATTTACCGATTCTTCATCAGAGTCATTTTCGTCAGACTCACCAGAACCTACAACTACTTTTAATGTATATTCTTTATATGTCGTAAAGTCTTCTGCGTACACTTTTACACTATATATTTCAGAATCACCATCAATATTAAGTGTCTTTTCAACTGTTTCATCTACTGCACTATCATTAAGGCTTATATATCCTCTGCTGTCTGCTATCTCAAATTTTACTTTTGGTGTATCTTCATATTCAAATTTAATTGTATAAACATCACCCTCTTTTGTAACTTTACCTGTTGATGATGTTATATTCACAAGTGAATTTTCTGTGGCATATGCTTTCATAATATAATTCATTACACATATTTTTGCTGAAACTTCATCACTTTTACCACTTTCAAACTTTACAGGCACAAACGTATATCCGATTTCTGCAGTTTCTGTTTCTGTTCCGGCAAGACGTGTCTGAGATTTGCAGGCGCTTATTGCATCAGCAGGAATTTTAAATCTCATCTGATAATAATTAACAATTTCAGATTCAGAAAGATTTATTACTTCTGCATCTTTTGACTTACTGTCAACAACACCATCGAATAAGACTGTATCTCCTACTGAAATCTTTATTGTTTTACCATCTTCTTCTTTTGCAAAGGTACATACAAAATAATTATCACCACTGTCTGTAACTTTTATATCATATTTAAAACTTCCTCCTGCATTTGCAAAACGATAACATGGAGATGTGCTTCCGGTAGAGCCGGCACCACTCTCTTCAAATCCAAGTTCATCCTGTCCATAACCAGGTCTTGCTGCTTCGATTACAGCGGCTTCAACTCTTGCCTTATCCTTATCAGCAAATACAGCCTCTGCACCTCTTGCCTCTTCATCTATTGTAAATGTCCAGTACATTGCATAGCTTTCTGTATATTGGCTGTAATGTGGTACAAATGTATATTTATTATTTGTTCCTGTAAGATTAAATTCAAGTTTGCCATCGGCTTTAACCATATTTTTATTTATGTCTGCCATATAGCTTTCAACACTTTCAGCTGATGCAATTAAAACTCTGTCATTTGCAATAGCCTTAGTTGTAGGTATTGATACATTTACACCTGTGGTGCTTTGTGTTTGATTATCAGTACCAAGTTTTGCACTTAATACATATGGTCCATATTTAAATGCATACACGTTTTTATTATCAGGAAGATTATATGCCCTAACCTCCATCGGAAGTGTAATTGTAATTTTTGTGCCATCATTAATCACATCAGATGCTATTACTGCATAACCATCTTTTTCTGTATAATTATAATCTTCACCATTTACCGTTACTTTTGCATCAGATGCAAGCCAGTCAGGAAGACGCAGGCGAAGCTCTCCATTTACATCACCAGAAGTAAGTTTATTTACAGTAATTAACGCCGTTTCTGATTTAGTTAAATCAACATCCTGTGTAACTTTCATATTACCTGCTGCAAATTCTACCTCGGAAGCAAGATATTGTGCTATTACAAGTTTATTATCTTTCTGATAATAAATACTGTCATTGAGCTTTGTAAAGTTCTCCATGCCTGAACCTGTACAACACCAGAAATTATTAAATGGAGTACCAAAAACCTTCTGATATCCGCCTGCCATTGGCTGGAAATACATGCTCATGCCTGTTTCAGGATTCTGTGATGACATGATTGCATTTATAAATGTATTCTCATAAAAATTAGTATACTTTTTATTACCCGTAATCATAAACAGCTTTCTTGAAAGCTTTAACATATTATATGTATTACATGTCTCGCAGTTGCAGTTAGTCCTTTCTGCATCAAGTATATCATCTGCACCAAAATGTTCCCACTCACTATTGCCACCTGTAATATAACTATGGTGATTTACTACATAATCCCAGAAACTTTCAGTATACTCAAGATACTGCTCATCACCAATCGTCTCATATCTATTAAGAGCACCTAAAAATTTAGGAATAGTTGTATTGGCATGTGTATTATCAAGCGCATTTGGTGTACCCTTATAAACCTTGTTATATAATGATTCTTCATCAAATTTATGTGCTGCCTCTGCATATTTAGTGGCTGCTTCTTCGCCCTCTTTTGCTTTTACAACATCATATAAATCATATAAGCAGTCATTCATTCCGCCATATTCAATACCAAGCACAGTTCTCTGTGTTGCATCAGACCATTTGCTTACCCTTTCATACGTCCAGTCACCAATCCCTTTTGCGACGTTATAAGCCGTTTCATTGCCAGTAAGTTCATATGTACTTACAAGACCTGCTATAATTTTATGCATTGTATACCATGGCACCCATGCCTGAGTAGCTATATTTGTAAGCCCTTTTTCTACATTGTCAAACTGTATGTCAAAATCTGTTTTGCTTGGAAGAGTTGCCCCAAATATATAGCCCTCATATTCTGTACCTTTTGTCTTTGCCTGACAATCAGCAAGTGCATTAACGACTATATCAAGATTTTTCTTAACATCTGCCTTATCATTATCAGAAGTGCCTTCATTTGCATAAGCCTGAGCCATAGCTGTAAGCCAGTGTCCAAGCGTATGACCTCCTATAAGCGCATTCTCCCAGCCACCGCCATAACGACTTGCATTATTCATATAAGAATTTCTTTCTGTCTCTGACATACCTGATATATACCCTGCTGTTTCTCTGAAACCTGCAAGCAATTTATCTGTATCAAGTGACACAATATAATCAATCTCTTTATCAAGAGAATTTGCATAATATGCATCTGTCACTTTAGTTTCGCCCATATTAAAATCTGTCATTCCGGTAAAATCACTTTTTGCCATTACTGTCACCTCAAATTTCTTTTCCATTGTTTCACTGCCATTTGTTAAAGTTGCTGTAAGTGTAACTACCACACTTTCTGAACCTTCCTTAAGAGGTGTAACCTTTCCCTCTGCCGTAATCACATCAGGATTAGAAGATGCCCATGTAATCTTACTCTTACCCTTCTCACCTTCTGTAGGAAGAGTTATATCAGATGTTACAGAAGTCTTTATATTTAAAGCATCATAATCTGTCTTAAGCATTGAAGCCGCATCTGCACTTTTAATAAGAATATATGTAACATTAATCGCAAGGTTATTTGAGCCTGTTCCTGTAAGACTTAAATTAAGTTCTCCGCCTTTTATTGTAACAGTCCCGCTTGCTGGTTCTCCTGCTGCCACATCAAGAGGATCTGCAATAATTGTCTCATCTGATTTTCCTTTATTTACAACTATTATAGGTTCTTTTGAACAGCCCCACGGATCTGCACAGCCAACCTCAACATAATATGTACCATCTTCAATTTCAAACTTATAATCAATATGTCTTGTTTCAATTCCGCTTTCAAACTGATTTTTTGTATATCGGTTTGATGAAGTCTTTGGAATACCATCTTTGTCATTAAATTCATAACACCAGCTCCAGTCAGTGTCAACACCGCCTTTGCCTGATGAGCCATTTACAAGTGGACTGCTTACTGTATCATCAACTCCCCACTTGTAACCTGTAACCTTATCCACCCCATATACCTGATCAGTCACACTATTATGTGTACCAAGACTGTCACCCGCCGAAACTGTAGTTACATCATAATCACCACAATCCACAAAATAAACTATCGAGCTGTCCTCACGCTGCATGGGAGTCCCGGCAGCATAAGCTGTCTTGGCAGCTCCATACAAACCTGTAAATGGAACTGATGTTACCGCAACCGCAGCCGCCATTATTACCGCTGCACCTGATTTTCCATGCCTCACATATTTTTTCTTACTTTTTCCCATAAAATACCTCCAAGTATAAAATGAATACCATATATTTGCTGTTTTCATAATATTAACATACCATTATATAAAATAGAATCTTAAAAAGTAAGAATTGGTGTAAAAAGGTTAGATATTAATTTTAGAAAAATCTATCTCAAAGTCCTCATAAATATTTGCCTTTACACTATCAGAAAATGTATATTCATCACCATTGTCATCTTCAAAGTTATAAACAGTTATTTTATTTTTATCTATGTCAACTATCCAATATTCCCTCACACCTGATGACTGGTATTTAAATAATTAGTCTTTGGCAGTGCATATATATAATCAGTTGTATATGTTTCTTCCTGCCTCTGTGCTAATGCCATAAATCTTCCTCCTAATTTAATATTTAATTCCCATGACATCCATGTTTATCTTCACCACAAGACTTTTCTCCACATGAAGATGAGTATTCATATTCATGATGAATGCACACAATATCTGGGTTATATTCTAATTTACCATCAATAAATACTTTTATTGCATCATCTACACTGCCTGAAACTCCGCCATAAAGCTTAATACCAGCATCTGAAAGTGCCTTTCTTGCACCGCCTCCTATGCCTCCGCAAATAAGTGCATCTACACTATTTTCTAAAAGAAAACCTGCAAGTGCTCCATGACCGCTTCCCATAGTATCCACTATCTGTTCATTTACAATTTCCTTGTCTTCAATATCATAGAACTTAAATTGTTCCGTATGTCCAAAATGCTGAAAAATATTTCCACCTTCATAAGTTACTGCTACTCTCATTATTCCTGCTCCTTTCTTTTCCAAAACACTATTAAGAATTACTCTTTTAAAATCCTTATTTCTTTTTCTGCATTCTTTTATGCAGCATTCCGCCGTCCCATCACAAATACGGTAATGACCGCCGGAAATATACAATCTCTTTCCATTAACCAGACAGTCTGCAATTTTACTTCGCGCACTTTCATAAATTTCAGAAACCGTAGTACGTGAAATATCCATTATAGATGCACATTGTTCATGCTTTTTGCCCTCATAATCCACAATACGAATTGTTTCATATTCATCTAATGTAAGCATAACCAACTCTCCACATGATATTCCCTCCGGGATAAAACTATCATATTCCGGCTCATCACAAACCCGCCTATAACGCTGTGGTCTTGCCAAAAAATCATCTCCCTTTATTTCCGTCATATGTCGATAATATTCTATCTCATATTTTAATTTATGTCAATCCATTCATCAGTTTTTTCTTTTATACAGGTACGACTCAACCTGAAGTTGACTTAAATTTATTGAGTTTAAATCCTAATACATTGCTTATCATATATTTGGAATATATAATTACTTTAATATATTAAAACCGTGGCACGATGTATAATATATATGTTCATTTTATTGTTTGTGCTGCCGGCAAAATGCAGCAGAATGGAGGAATTACTATGATAAATGAATTCAAAGTTGGGAAACAGATAAAATTATTAAGAAAAGAAAGAAAAATGTCAGGTGAAAAATTTGCTATAAAAGGGTGGTTGATTTATCAGCCACCCTGGTGTATAATCTAATCAGAAAAGCAATCGGATGTGACTCCGATTCGCCCTCAGTAAAATTAGAAATGCAAAAGAAATAGCATCCAAACTTTCTCAGGGTTCGGGATGCTATTTCTTTTTGTTATTATGATTGTCCATGTATGACAGAGCCGAAAAAACTACTAACAATAGAGTAAGTACTTCTAATGTGTTCATAGGGCATCACCCTCCTTCAAAACTAGAGGGCATCTAACAATCGGAAAATCACATCCGCCTTCTTTTCAACTATACTTATTCATTATATTACACACCCAATAAATATTCAATATTTTCTTGAATGCTTATCATACCGCAAAATATATTCTAGTACAGTATTGTATTAATTTTGAAGTAATAGGTGCCTGATATTTGTGTCAGGATAAGGCGGAGGAAGGAGGCAATACGGTGGCATTGTTGACTGACAACAACGCTGTACTGACGCAAAGAGCAGGTACATATTACTCAATCATTAACGCAATACTGTACTAGCGCCCTGCAAAATCATCAGTGTCCATATCTCTACCCAATATCTTTCCTGTCACTGCATCAATATCATATTCATACTCAGTTCTTCCTGAATAAAATTCTATATCATATTCCTTTACTCCATCATCCGTTTCCAGCTTAACCCGTATATTTGACAAATCCTCTTCATTAATCCCCGCATCCTTTAAAGCTATTTCCTTTGCCTCATCTTCTGAAATTAATTCTTTTCCTTCAGCTTTATCTTCTGAAGTTAATTTCTCTTCTACTTTATTCTCTGAAGTTATTTTTTGCTTTGACTGCTTTTCTCCATTATTTCCACACCCTGAAATAAATACAGACAATACCAACACATTAAACAGACATACAATCCTTTTTTTCATTATCAAAATCCTCCTATTATTGACAATCTTGTAATAATAACAATTTTAGTATTAATCTACCACATCACTTAAAATTCTATACAATTATTTTACATGTTTTTCTATAACACAGCTGTGCTTCTTTATTCCTTTGTCATAACTGATACCAACAAGCATAATTTCTCCACTGTAGTCTTCCAATGTCTGTGTATAATTCTTTTCCTTTATCTGACGAATTGCAGTTTCTGCGTCTTTATCATATTTTAATTCCACAACCAATGCCGGTTTATCCACAGTTTTTAAAGGCAAAAAAACAATATCAGCAAATCCACGCCCCGTCGGCAGTTCTCTAATCATACGATAATATTTCCTTGCACTATAGTATGCAAGACTTATAGCACAGCTCATTGAATTTTCATCATTATATGTTAATACAGATGATACTTCCGTATGCGCCTTATCAAGCGCCTCTGCTACCCTTGAAGACATACAAAGTAACGTATCCTCAAGCAGTTTGTCAGATGACTTTAATACCTCCATGACATCATTCCAACCACTGACACTCATAGCACTTTCAAATTCTTCTGTAATCTCCTTATTTGGAATAAAAACTTCATGTGTATCTTCTAAATAAGCAAGGTATCCTAAATGTATCAGAAGCGTCAGCACATCATCTTTTGTTAGAAAAGTTTTCATATCATTCTGGAATGTTTTTGTATTTATCTTAATATGTGCCCTTCCCAACAAAGAAATAATATCTCCCCTAAGTCCCTCATAGTTCATATCTATATAAATTTTCAATGCTTCATATGTCTCTGTCTTTGTCCAATAATTAGAGCAACGCCCTGAAAGCATTGCCTCAACAACTGCTTTGGGATTGTATACATGATTAAATTCCGTAAACGAATAACCATCATACCATTGGCTGACCTCATCAAAATCCATACCAAACTTCTGACAAAGCTCTTTAACTTCCATTTCCGTAAAACCTACATACTCTTCTAACTGCATTGGATCAGTCATAGAAAATTCGCGAAACATATTAAGTCCAGAATGTGTTCCATACTTTTTAACTGGCAGGATGCCTGTCATATATGCAAGTGCAACATAAGTTTGGTCTTTAAGCAAATTCCTTAAGAAATCAAGATATTGCTTCTGTAATTCATCTGCCTCCTGTTTCTCCCTCATCACGCAGTCCCACTCATCAATAAGTATAATAAACTGCTTATCTGTCTTTGCATAAATCTTTCTTAAAGCAGCCGATAACTTGATATCATTGCTTTTTAACAATTCACCGTATTCTTCTTTAAGCTCCTCAACAACTGTCTGCTCTAAATAATTCAGCATATTTTGCTGTCCTGCTTCACTTAAAAACTGCTGCATATTTAAAAAAATTACATTGTACTTGTTAAGATGTTCACAAAAACTATCATCTTTAGCTATTTTATATTTTGCAAATAACTCCTTGGAATCGCAGCCACAGCTATAGTAAGATACAAGCATTTTAAGTGCCATAGATTTCCCAAAACGACGCGGTCTGCTGACACATATAAATCCCTCCTCTGTATTTAAACACTCATTTGTATATAAAATCATTCCTGTCTTATCTACATATATCTTAGAACGAACAGACTTCTGAAACCCCATATTATTTGGATTTAGATAAATTCCCATATGATAACCTCCATATTCTATACTGCCACTTAGAAACCATTAATAATCACAAAATCAATCCTCCCTTAGGAACTGTAAATAAATTAAATGAACAAATTGCGAAGAATGTTTTTACGAGTGCAAAGAAAAAACGTAGGCGTAGCGGGCTACGGCGAGGCTTTTTGATGTAGCAATCGAAAAAACAGACAAGCAAATTGTTCAATTTAATTATTTACAGTTCCTTACCACACCTTAAACATACATCCACCATCATCACAGTGAATAATAAGCCAACTATAATTTTTTGGAAACAGATAAAAATCTTCCATATATTCCGGATACTCATATAATATATTTTTTATCTCACCAAGCAGCCCCTCATATACCCAGCCGCCATCTGTAAGCAGATAATAGATTTTTAATTGACTGTTATCAGAAATGATATCATTAATCTTATCAATATATGAATTCCAATTCTCCCAATCTGCATATATTACATCTGTTCCATTTAAATCTTTTCTAAGGCGTGT
>CAMWXG010000112.1 GCA_947178155.1 uncultured Lachnoclostridium sp. | reverse complement strand
GTCAATTGCAGAAAAGTCTGCTCAGGAGGTTATTATAGTACAATCGGAAAGCTGCATTATGGAAAATGTTAACAATTTCAAGAGAATAAGCAGACTTGAAACAAATCACACAAAAAGGGCTCAGGAACAGGAGGCAGAGCGAATTAAAGCGTGCTGCGGAGTAGCTGTAAATTCTGATGACAGACGCATTTTGGAGCGTATTGTTGAAGCGGAAGCAGGTGGAGAGGACCACAAGGGAAAAGTGCTTGTTGCTAATGTAATATTAAATAGAGTGCTTAGTAGAAAATTTCCTTCTTCGGTTAAAGAAGTAGTATTTGCACACAGTGGTTCAGTGTATCAGTTTTCACCTATTGGGGATGGAAGATATTATTCGGTTTCTGTGTCAAAGGATACAAAATCAGCAGTAGATGATGCCTTGAACGGAGTAAATGTTTCACAAGGTGCGCTGTATTTTATGGAGCGTGCTATTGCGGATTCAGACAATGTAACATGGTTTGACAGATGTCTTACAAGGCTTTTCAGATATGGATGTCATGAATTTTATAAATAAGAGGTAGTTTTTTTAACAAAAATATTATAATCAAATTTTATATAAATTATTTTAATTTCTAATTAGTGTAAATCTGTAAAATCTTTATAATTAAGCAGGGAGTCCATTTTGGACTCCCTTATTCTAATATTTATTAGCAGACTGCGATTTATAATAATTGACTTATTGTTCTATTTCTCTATATTTTATACTTCAAAAAGTAAATCACCATATGTTGGAACAGGCCAGAAGTTCTGGTCTACAGACATTTCTAGTTCATCAATAGGTGCACGAAGTTCTGACATTGCAGTAAATACAACATCTTTAAAGAATGTAGCTCGTTCCTGTCCCTCTGGTTTTAAGGCTGCTTCTGCTGTGACTTTTTCGAGATTAATAAGTGCTTTTTTTGCGGATGCAAGTAAAGAAGAGCAGTTATTAAGTAAATCTGTCTGTACTGATACATCAGCAGAAGGGGAAGCTGATTTTATGTTATTTATTGATTCGGCAAGACTTGTTAAATATTTAATTATTGAAGGAATATACTGTTTTCCTGCCATATCAATCATTGTTTTTGCTTCTATATTTATTGTCTTTGAGTATGCTTCGTAGTTAATTTCCGCACGAGATTCAAGCTCAACTTTTGTAAGTACATTTTGCCTTTCAAAGACGTTAATTGATTTCTTGGATACAAGGCATGGAATAGCTTCAACCATAGATTTGATGTTAGGAAGTCCACGCCTTTTGGCTTCTTCAATCCATTCATTTGAGTATCCATCACCATTGAATATTATTCTCTGATGCTCTGTTACAGTATCTTTTATAAG
This sequence comes from uncultured Lachnoclostridium sp., assembly GCA_947178155.1. Taxonomy (GTDB): domain Bacteria; phylum Bacillota; class Clostridia; order Lachnospirales; family Lachnospiraceae; genus Butyribacter. Next base: position 7,588 of record CAMWXG010000112.1, on the reverse strand, counting down.
TTTTTTTACAGCATTGTTAAAATCGTCTGCTTTTTCAAGCTCATCTGCAAAGTCCTGTAAAGAATCAGCAACAATAGTGTTTAATATAAAGTTTGCTCCTGCAATTGACATTGAAGAACCAAGCGATCTAAACTCAAATTTATTACCTGTGAATGCAAATGGTGAGGTACGGTTTCTGTCTGTTGCATCTTTTTTAAGTACAGGAAGGACATGAACTCCTGTATCAAGCTTGCTTCCCTGAATTGAAGAAGAAACATCACCCCTGATAATCTGTTCAATGATATCCTCAAGCTGTTCACCTAAAAAGATTGATATAATTGCCGGAGGAGCCTCATTTGCTCCAAGTCTGTGGTCATTACCGGGACTTGAAGCTGAAAGGCGCAAAAGGTCTGCATGTTTGTCAACAGCTTTAATTATTGAGGCAAGGAAAAGCAAAAATAAAGTATTTTCATGTGGTTTTTTGCCAGGGTCTAAAAGGTTAATTCCTGTATCTGTTATTATAGACCAGTTGTTATGTTTACCTGAACCATTTACACCTGCAAATGGTTTTTCATGAAGAAGACACTCTAAATTATGTCTTTTAGCAACTTTGCGCATAATCTCCATAGTAAGCTGGTTGTGGTCTGTAGAAATGTTTGCAGTTGTAAATATAGGAGCCATTTCGTGCTGTGCAGGAGCAACCTCATTATGCTGTGTCTTTGAAAGGATTCCAAGTTTCCAAAGTTCGGTATTAAGATCTTTCATAAATGAAGCAATACGTTCTTTTATTGAACCAAAGTAATGGTCATCAAGCTCCTGTCCCTTTGGTGCAGGTGCTCCAAAAAGAGTACGTCCTGTAAATATTAAATCTTTACGTTGTAAATATTTATCTCTGTCTATAAGAAAATATTCCTGCTCCGGACCAACAGAGCATGAGATTTTCTTGACATCATTATAGCCGAAAAGTTTCATTATGCGGACTGCCTGTTTACTGATAGCTTCCATAGAGCGCAGAAGAGGAGTCTTTTTATCAAGAGCCTCACCTGTATATGAACAGAAGGCTGTAGGAATACAGAGTGTGACACCCGCAGCATCTTCACGCAGGAAAGCAGGTGATGTGCAGTCCCATGCTGTATAACCCCTTGCTTCAAATGTTGCACGAAGTCCGCCAGAAGGAAAAGAAGATGCATCTGGTTCACCTTTAATTAATTCCTTGCCGGAAAACTCAAGTACCGGCTTGCTTTCAGAAGCAGGGCTTAAAAAGGAATCATGCTTTTCCGCAGTAACGCCGGTCATTGGCTGAAACCAGTGTGTATAATGGGTAGCACCATGGTCAAGCGCCCATTCTTTCATTGCATGTGCCACAACATTTGCAATCTCGATATGAAGGTCTTCACCGCTTTCAAGTGTTTTTTTCCATGATTTGTATGTGTCTTTAGGAAGCTTTGCTCTCATCACATCATCATTGAACACATCTGTTCCAAAAACCTGTTCTATAACATTTTTTTCCATTGTTATGTACCATCCTTTCAATGTGTTACTGCGGCATTTGAAAGCCGGAGTAATATGTTGTTTTTTATTTTGTACAGTTTTAGCAAAAAAGGCGCACTCAATCACTGAAATTGAGAACGCCTTTGTTCTGTACGATTTAATCAACTGCACTGACTATAACACATAAAAAATAATTTGACAAGTATTTTTTGAAAAAATTTTTGGAAATTACAGCAAACAAGATTACTTTTCATACCTACACCAAATTCAATGAATTTTGGCAGAATTTGTGCATTCGATGCCTAAAGCACTGCTTATTACTGGTAACGAAGTGAACAGTAACAACAGTAACACAAACAACTATATATTTGAAACATGGTATTGCAAAATTGTTTAAAAAAAAGTATATTATATTATGAGAATGTATATGGTTCTAAATGTGATTAATGAAAAAGGCAATGCATTAATTGTAATGAATCATGTGTACATATATAGATTATGCGGAAATGAGGGAAATTATGTCAGATAAAAATCTAAAAAAGGAAAGTGAAGGCAATATTTTTAAAGAAGCATTTAGTAAATGGCTTGGACTTTTTTTGGTATTGGTGGCTGTGGGCGCTTTATGTTTTGCAATGATTAATATTAATCACATTTTTGCGGGAATTGCTTATATAATAGGGATTATCCGTCCTGTACTTTATGGCTGTGTGATTGCATATATACTTAACCCACTTATGAAGATGTATAAGCGCATGATTACAAAGATAATGACAAGAAATGGAAAAGTCCTTTCAGAAAAGGCAGAAGGCTGGACTGATGCGGGTACTATTGTGCTTACACTTCTTACCGGAGTTCTTATTATAACAGTTTTAATTATGATGGTTATACCACAGATTGTTACAAGTGTAGTGACTCTTGCAGATTCACTGCCTTCACAGGTTAATGATTATTATAAAAATATAGTTACAATGATTGAAGATAACAGATTTCTTGCTGATACAATGCAGGAAGCGGTGTTACAGGTAACAAAATTTTTTGATGAAAAGATGATGACAGAGTTTATACCATGGTTAAGAACGGAGCTTCTGCCTAATATAAATACATTCGCTAAGCCTTTTATGGATGGTGTTGCTGCTGTTTTTAATGTATTATACAATCTGCTTATTGGGCTTATAGTAGCAATTTATCTTATGAAAAGTAAACGTATATTTGCTGCCCAGTCAAAAAAGCTGGTTTATGGTGTGTTTAAAAAATCACATGCTGATATAATTATACATTATGTAAGAGTTTCAAATGATATGTTTAGTGGTTTTATATCAGGAAAAATTGTAGATTCAACTATTATAGGAATTATATGTTTTGTAGTAATGAGCATTATGCAGCTTCCATATGCACTCCTTGTAAGCGTTATAGTGGGTGTAACTAATGTAATACCTGTATTTGGTCCTTATATAGGAGCAATACCAAGTATACTTCTTATATTGCTGGTAGATCCAATGCAGGCACTTTATTTTCTTATACTTATAGTAGTGCTTCAGCAGCTTGATGGCAATATTATAGGACCTGCAATACTTGGAGAATCTACAGGATTATCAGCATTTTGGGTTTTGTTTTCAATATTACTTTTTGGAGGAATATGGGGAATATTTGGTATGCTTATAGGTTGTCCTCTTTTTGCGGTAATTTACAGGATTATAAGAGATTTTATTGCAATGCGGTTAGAGAAGCGCAGCCTTTTAGTGTCAACACAATCCTATATGGATTTAAAACAGATTAATGTTGAAGGAGAGAAACTTCAGTATATAAGGTATTCTAAGGAGGAGCTACAGGGTAAAAAGGAGAAAAAAACACCTGCCAAAGAAAGCACATTATTGAAATTTTTTGACAGATTTAAGAAAAAATTAAGAAAAGGTAGTGCAAACAAAGAGGATGACACGCTTGACTAATTCCTATCTTTATTTTATAATTTATAAGGCTAACTTATTGCATACATTTATTATTATGCGTAATTTCGGAGGATAAAATGATTAAAAGTATGACTGGGTTTGGTCGCCATGAGGTGGCTGTTTGTGATTATAAGATAAGTGTTGAGGTAAAGTCGGTAAACCACAGATATTGTGACTTAAATATAAAGCTGCCGAAGAAATTCAATGCATGTGAGAATGATATAAGGAATATTGTAAAAAAATATGCTGCGAGAGGCAAAATTGATGTATTTATTAATTTTGAAAGTTATACTGAAAAAATGTACGCAGTTAAATATAATTCCGGAATAGCCAAGGGATATATGCAGGCTGTGACTGCTGCATCAGAAGAATTTTTAATTGAAAAGGCAGTAACTGCTTCTCAGCTTATAAGGTTTCCTGATGTTATTTCATTGGAAGAAAAGGAAACGGATGACGAGGAACTTTATAGAGCGCTTGAAGATGCAGTTTCTAAGGCATGTGTGCAGTTTGCAGAATCGAGACAAAAAGAGGGCATTAATCTTAAAAATGATGTTCTCACAAAGTTAGATTATATATTTAAGACTGTTGAGCTTATAGAAAATCAGTCACCACATGCACTTTCGGAATATCGCAGAAAGCTTAATGATAAGGTTGCAGAACTTTTAGGTGATGTGGATATAGATGAACGTATTCTTGCTACAGAGATGGCAGTTTTTGCGGATAAGATATGTACAGATGAAGAGATTGTACGTTTAAAAAGCCATGTACTAAATATGAAAGATACATTTGAAAAGGATGAGGCTGTTGGGAGAAAACTTGATTTTATAGCACAGGAGATGAATAGAGAAGCAAATACAATTTTATCAAAGTCAAATGACTTAAATATATCAAATATGGCAATTGATTTAAAGACTGAGATTGAAAAGGTGCGCGAACAAATACAAAATATTGAATAATAAAGCATTTCAGCTTTCTTATGTATATGAATCAGACAGAAAATATAGACAGAATGGGAAGAAAAGACATATGTTTGTAAATATTGGTTATGGCAACATAGTAAACATGGATAAGGTAGTAAGTATTATAAGGGCTGATGCTGCACCTATTAAAAGAATGGTTCAAGTCGCAAGGGATAATAATCTTGCGATTGATGCAACATGCGGACGCAAGACTAAATGCGTGCTTGTAATGGATAGCGGGCATGTGGTTTTGTCTGCATTGCTGTCAGAAACCATTGAAAACAGAGCGGCAGAGTTTTTATTGTCAGAAAGGAGCAGGGAGAATGCCTAAACAGGGAATACTAGCGATTATTTCTGGTTTTTCAGGAGCAGGCAAGGGTACTATTGTAGATGAGTTAGTAAAAAAATATGGGTATGCTTTGTCAATTTCTGCAACAACAAGAACTCCGCGGGCAGGTGAAGTTGAAGGAAAAAATTATTTTTTTAAGACAAAAGAAGAATTTGAACAGATGATAAATGAGAATAAACTTATAGAATATGCAAAATATGTTGATAATTATTATGGAACTCCAAAAGATTATGTAATGGAACAGATTGATGCTGGCAAAGATGTTTTGCTTGAGATAGAGATGCAGGGAGCATTAAAAGTAAAAGAAAAATTTCCTGAAACTTCTCTTATTTTCATTACACCGCCAAATGTATCTGAGCTTAGGCGCCGTCTTGAGAAGAGAGGGACTGAAGAAAAAGATGTAATTGACAGAAGAATTAAGCGTGCGAAAGAAGAGTGTTTATATATGCATAAATATGATTATGTTGTTGTAAATGATGATTTGGATGAATGCGTTGAGCAGCTTAATAACCTACTTAAATCGCTTCATTTTATGGCAAATAATCAAAAGCAGCTTATTAATGAGATTACAAAGGAATTTAACATTATCAAATAAGTCTAAAACCGCTTAAAAAGCGGTTTTGGCTTGTTTATTTTGACAGGAGTAAGTTTCTGTTATTAACTATTAACATTTTGGATTGAAAGGAGATTTTTATGTTACATCCATCTTATACAGATTTAATGAAATTAGCTAACAGTGAGGTTGAATCAGGGGAGGCTCCTGTTGTAAACAGCCGTTATTCTATAGTTCTTGCTACTTCTAAAAGAGCGCGCCAGCTTATAGATGGTGCAGAAGCTTATGTTTCTTCAAAATGTCCAAAGCCGCTTTCGGTTGCGGTTGATGAGCTTAATAATTCCAAAATACGTATATTAAGTGAAGAGGAAGCAGCAGAGATTGCAGCAAAAAAGGCATTGAAAAATAAGGATATAAGTGTAGTACAGGATAAAGATCCCAACAGCAGCGACTTAAGTGATGATGACTTAAATGATGATTTAAGCGATAGCAATAGTGATTTAAATGATATTTTAAGTGGTGATACTTTAAATGATGATAGTGATGATAATTTAAGTGATAGTACTTTAAGTGGCAATGATATAGACAATGAGGTGATTTCAATTTTGGAGGAGGCGTAATGCTTCAAGCTGGATTATATATATTATAGATGAAGAAAAGAGGATTATTATATAATGGAAAATAAGTTTGAAAGTACAGATAGTTTAAGTGATACTGAGAATGAAGATACTGAAGATTCAGATAATTTGGAAGTGGAAGATAATTCAGATACAAGAGGGAAAAAGTTTCGCGGTGGTCTGATTGAATTATGTATTTATGCAGCCGTTATTGTGTTATGTTTTACATTTGTGCCAAAACATGTTCTACAGAGGACGATTGTAAGTGGAAGTTCTATGATGAATACATTAAAGAGTGGTGAGAATCTTTTGGTTGAAAAAGTATCATATCATTTTGCAGATCCTAAAAGATTTGATGTAATAGTGTTTTATCCGCATGGCAGAGACAGCGAGGATTATTATATAAAACGTGTTATAGGGCTTCCGGGAGAGACTATACAGATAATTGGGGAAACCATTTATATAGATGGTGAAGAACTTGAAGAAAACTATGGAAAAGATCCAATTGCTGAGCAGGGTATAGCTGCAGAACCTATTAAACTTGCTGATGATGAATTCTTTGTACTTGGTGATAATCGTACTGTAAGTGAAGACAGCAGGTTTGAAGAAGTAGGTCCTGTTAAACGTGAAAATATTGAGGGACGTGCAATATTTAGGATTTATCCGTTTTCTAAATTTGGAACTTTTAAGTAATGTATGTTCAGGTAGTATTTACAGAGGAAGGAAACTGATTTAAGGATGAAAAATATGGAATATATTAAGAGATATAAAATTGCTTTTCCAGTATTTATTATTGTGGCGGTAATTGCTGTTACAGTTATTATTAATGGATTTAAAAGCAGGGCTCTTGCGGCTGGTACAGACATAGAAGAGTTTGTTTTTACTGATACCACTACAAAACTTATTGCTGGTGATAAATATAGTTTTAAAGCGGAAGGTAATACAGAAGCTATTCGCTGGTCTGTTTCTGATAAGAAATATGCAATAGTTAGTCAGAAGGGGGTACTTACTGCGAAGAGTGTTGGTAAAGTGACATTATATGCTGCTGATACTGACAGGATAATATCATGTGAAGTGGAAATACAAGGAAAGAAAAAGGTTGCGATTGACGCGGGGCATCAGCTTAGGGGAAATAATGGGTTGGAACCTGTAGGACCGGGAGCATCAGAGAAAAAGGCAAAAGTATCAAGCGGTACAGCAGGAACAGCATCAGGTGTTCCAGAATATAAGCTTACACTTAATATAGCTAAGAAACTTCGTAAAGAGCTTATGCAACGTGGATATGATGTTTATATGATAAGAACTAAACATAATGTAAATATAAGCAATAAGAAAAGAGCTTTAAAGGCAAATAAAAGTGGTTCTGACATATACATACGTCTTCATGCAGATGGCGCAACTTCATCTTCGGTGTCAGGAGCAAGTGCATTATATCCTTCAAAGTCAAATCCTTATGTAGGGAGTTTGAGTAAGTCATCACTTAAGCTTTCAAAGGCCATAATTGATAATTATTGTGAAACAACAGGCATAAGGAATAGAGGCTGTGTGGTAAGAGATGATTTAACAGGAACAAATTGGAGTAAAATACCAGTTACGATTTTGGAAATGGGATTTATGAGTAATGCAACTGAAGATAAAAAAATGCAGAAAAGTAGTTTTCAGCAGAAAATGGTAAATGGTATTGCAAATGGCAT
>CAMWXG010000111.1 GCA_947178155.1 uncultured Lachnoclostridium sp. | reverse complement strand
CGCTGCACAAAACAATCGCCATATGACAGGTTTTCACTCCATAAGTACGCATACCTACAGATTTGATATTTTGAGAATATTCATAAATTTCAGCTTCCGGCTCACAATGCGCTAAAAGCACCCGTCTGCCTTTAGTTATGACGTATAGTTCACCTCTCTCAAGAAAAAGTGTTTTTATTAGCCTTTTGATCATGTTCTTATATCATCCTTTCCGTTATTTTATGATAAACTTACTTATTTGCCACAACAAACCTAATTAAACTTTTTTATTCATTCCTTTACCTTCTGCAACATGATTTGAACAAATCTTTCCATCAGACAGATCAGGTTTTTCTTTAAAAATACCCGGATACAGACCGCATCCGTTATAGCCCTTCCAATTCTTACATTTTTTACATTGCTCATATGGACGGGTTCTGTAAAGTTCTTCTGGTGGATTTGGTGACTTTGGAAAAATTTTAGACATATGTTCAACAATATCCTTATCAAATTTTAACATGCGAAACTCTTCTCTTCTTTTATCAAACTCTTCATACGATTTCAATTCAAGAAACTTCTCTTTATCTGTCATTCAACCACCTCCCTTATTAGGTCGTAAAATCGTGGAAATTCCCTTTTTAAACGCTCTGGATTTTCTATGTACTCTCTAAAAATCTCTGATATAAATTCTGCCAAAATTTCTGGCTTAATACGCATATCATCCCCCAATAGTTCTGACCAATCATTAATATATACTCTTCCCTGATATTCGGAAACAAAATCATTACTTTTTATAATAAAAATCTCCACTGGGTTGTCACTGGCATCATAGTAAACTTTATTTACGAAATTGCTTGGCATTACTCTATCCAATATTTCTAGTTTTAATATTAATACTGCTTTTCTATCCAGCATCTTATTCTCAACCATATGCCCTATTTCATGAATAACAGCTTCCTTATTCGCACCTTTTGCTATATACAGTATATCATGATTATAATCATATTGACTAGCACCATTTTTCCCTATATCAATAATAGTTCCATTTGCAAGTGCATCTTGTACCTTTTTAGGTACTGCCGCTATAGCTTCGTTTACAGCTTTTCTTTCATTTGCAATATCCTGCCCAAAAGCATTTGGCCTTATTAAATAATCTGCTTTACTTTTTGCCCTTTCTTTTCTGTCTTCTTTCCATTAAAAGCCTCTGCCTTTTACTTTCATCTGATAATGTTTCCAACGGCACTGGTGCATCTATATATGCCCCGACTGTCATTTCCTATACACCCTCTTTTCTTTAATTTTCACTTTTTCCTCATCCGCTATTTATCCCTCCTTCTTATCCTGTTTTTACTGCTGCCTGCTTATCCTCATGCTTTTCTTTTTCAAGTTCCATTTTCATAGCTATGCCATCTTCGAGACCAATTATGTAGCCTTTATCTCTTTCTGATAACTTGCAAAATGCAGATATGAGTATAGTTAATACTTGTTTCTCTTTTTCTGACATTGCACTCACCCTCCCTTCTATTGTTGCTTACAAGACCATTTTTGCGTCTTTTTAGCACTTTTATCAAGTGCATTTTTGTTGCTATTATGACTTTTTGTTGTTTTTAGCACATTAAGTATTGACAGTTTATATTCTATTACTTATAATTTTTAGGAAGAGAGGTGATATAAGTGCATGAAAGACTAAAAAAACTAAGAAAAGCATTGGAGCTCACTCAACAAGAATTTGCAGATAAGATAGGCATTAAGAGAAATTCATTTGCAAATTATGAAACAGGCAGAAACACTCCTTTAGATGCTATAGTAGTTTCTATTTGCCGTGAATTTAATGTAAATGAAGAATGGCTTAGAAACGGAACTGGTAATATGTTCTTACCAAAAAACCGAGAAAATGAAATTTCTGAAATAGTCAGAAATTTACTTAGTGATGAAGATAATACTTTTAAATCAAGATTTATAGCCATGCTCGCAAATCTTAGTGTTTCTGACTGGGAGCGTCTCGAGAAAGAAACCAGAAAATTATTAAATGATAATAATCAAATAAGCCATGAGAATATTGACATGGCTGCTACAAAAGAACATACAATTTCCATTGAAGAAGCAGAAAAAGAATATATAAAAAGTCGCTCAAGAACTGCACCGAAAACGGACTTATCTGCTTTGAATATTACCAGAAGCACTACAAACGCTAAAGTAGCAAATTGATGACAACAAAAAAATTATATCAATGAAAAATAATATACCACAAAATAGGGAAGGATTATTATGGAATTTGCAGAAGAAATTAAACAATTTTCGCAACTTGTAATTAAAATGAGCAATTCAGTTAGTAATGAAGAATCTACTAAAATGTCTATGATTGTTCCATTTTTTTTAATTCTTGGTTATGATGTTTTTAATCCTGATGAATTTTGTCCAGAATATACAACAGATGTTGGAATTAAAAAAGGAGAAAAGGTTGACTATGCTATTCTTTCGCATTGAATTCCTGAAATACTCATTGAATGTAAATGGTATGGAGAAGAACTAACAAAACATGATTCGCAACTCTTTCGATATTTCGCTACATCACCAGCAAAATTTGCTATTCTAACTAATGGTTTGTGTTATAAATTTTATACAGATTTAGAAGAAGCAAATAAAATGGATCTTACTCCTTTTCTTGATATTGATATGTGCAATATAACAGATGCTGCAATAAATGCACTAAAAAAATTCTGTAAAGTTTCCAGTTCCACGTCATAAAGATGAAATAAAAACTGGAACATTGAAAAGTATCTTTGAAGATGCAGGAATTAAACGATAGATTAGAAAGGAGTCTAATTATGGCAAGATACGCTTACCCCGCAATTTTTACGCCCGAAAAAGATGGTGGTTATTCTGTTAAATTTCCAGACTTTGAAAGTTGTTACACATGTGGTGATGACATAGCTGATAGCCTTATAATGGCAGAAGATGTATTAGCTTTGGTTCTTTGTGAGTACGAAGAATCTGATAAAAAAATACCATTAGCTTCAAAAGAAAACAGTTTTGTTTTATCCAAAGGCGAATTCGTTAATTTCGTGGCATGTGATACTCTGGAATATAGAAAATTATGCAGCGATATAACAATTAAAAATGCTGCTATGATTTAATGCTAAAAACAAAAATAATGTATGAAAAATTCAAAATTACTTAAGATGTTAAAGAAAAAAGCAATTTAAAAAGGAGAAACGTTTATCTAAACTCCTAGTGCCGCATTAAATAAGCTTAAAAGTGAAAGGAGCGAGACTATGAATGGAAGCTTAGCATATCAAGAAGAACCCAGAGAGGAACTGCTTAATGGGAAAATCGTTATGATGTCTAGCCCATCGGTAAACCATAACCGGGTTGCTGGAAATATTTATCACATTTTTCGGAATTACTTAAAGACGAAATCATGTGAAGCTTTCAGTGATGGGGTAGACGTCTATCTTACAGAAGATGATCGTGTAATCCCAGATGCCATGATTGTCTGCAATAAGGATATTATCAAACCGGATGGTATACATGGTGCGCCCGACCTTATAGTTGAAGTACTTTCCCCAAGCACAGCAAAAAATGACAAAGGCTATAAGAAAGATTTATATGAAGAAGCAGGTGTTAAGGAATACTGGATTGTTGATCCCAACATGCGCTCCATAGAAGCTTACTTATTATCTAATGGAAAATATATCTTAGATGGATTTTATGGTCTATTTCCGAATGCTTTTGGAATCACCGAAAAGGAAAGAGAAGAAAGTAAAAAAGAGATACCTGTGTCGCTTTACAGCGATTTTAATATCTCTCTTGAAGAAATTTTTTATAACCTGTTTTAAAAAAGGAAATCCGCCACATTCCTATTGGCGTAGGAAGCGACGGATTGGCTTGGTGGTATATAATATATAGTGTGTAGCTAATACTATGCTTTAACTAAATGATATATATTGGCGTATATATCATAAATTTAACTATTCACCATGCCATGTATAAACATTCCGAGCAATATTCATTATACACCACCAAGCCCTAAAGCACAATAATTTTTAGGGCTATTTTTGCCCTTTTACGGAAAGGTGGTAATAAAATGAAAAAAGTTGCTATTTATGTTCGTGTATCTACTCAGGAACAAGCTTCTGAAGGATATTCTATATCAGAACAAAAAGAAAGATTACAAAAATACTGCGAGGCTCATGGATGGACTCTAGTTGATACATATGTGGATCCAGGCTTTTCTGGAACCACTACAAACAGACCAGCCCTGCAGAAACTTCTAAGTGATATATCTCATTGTTTCTTTGATACAGTCCTTGTATACAAGCTAGATCGTCTTTCGCGCTCTCAAAAAGATACTATGCAGCTAATTGAAAATGTATTTTTAAAAAATAATATTGATTTTATTTCTATGAATGAAAATTTTGATACAGGTACACCCTTTGGTCGTGCTATGATTGGCATTTTGTCAGTATTCGCTCAATTAGAACGTGACCAAATCAAAGAACGACTTACCATGGGACGAATTGGCCGTGCTAAAACCGGACACTGGAAGGTGGTCAAAAACCACCTGTAGGTTATGAATACAAAGAAGGACAACTTATCCCTATTGAATACATTCGTATGCAGGGTTGCCCAGCCAAAGGTTATAAAAAAGAACTAATAGAAGATGTTGTAATTAAAGAAATAAAAAAACTTGCACTTAATCCTTCTGAAATTGACCGACTATATGCAAATAGCCAACCTAATGTAGAAAATAACACTGCAATACTTGAGAAACGTATTTCAGAACTAGATAGCCAGCTTGAAAAACTTTTGGATCTTTATCAACTTGGCAATATTGATATCTCAAAAATATCAAACCGCATTAATGATATAAACACTGAAAAAGACAAGCTTGTAACTGAACTAAATGAAAAGAAAATTCCCCTTCCTGCTCTTGGTCTGGAAGAAACCCATAAAATTATAACAAACTTTGAAACTGTATTCCAAAAAGGCTCACCAGAGGTACAACAATCTCTCGTTCGTTCCTTAATTAAAAAAATAATTGTCAATGATGACGGCTTTGATTTTTATTGGAATTTCTGCATTTAGGTCATTGACCTAAACTATTACAGACTTTGAAGAGCTTGGATAAATAAAAAGACACTCTGGATTCTATATAAGAAACAAACTGTATATTATTATAATGGCTGCATCAACTGAATGTGATGCAGCCATTTCTGCTATACTAATCCCGCCTCCACATATGCCTTTGCCGTTACCAGATCATTGGGATATGTTATCTTGATATTATAATTCTCACCTTGCACTACAGATACCTCTATACCATTTTTTACAAAAATACCAGTTGCATCTGTGAGTGTTTCACGTTCTTTATCATCAAAAGCCATATAAATGTCACGAAACTCTTTTGCCCTGAAAGTCTGTGGCGTTTGGCACTGGTACAAAGTAGAACGGTTTGTTATACTCTCTACACTTTTTTTATCCGGACAATAAAGAATTGTATCAATAGAAGGAACTGCCGTAGTAGCTACCCCTCCAAATTTTACTGCATTAATATTTTCATCAATTACACGATTATTTATAAAAGGTCTTGCTGCATCATGTGTTACGATTACAGTATCATCATTAAGAAAATATTTTTCCTCAATATAACGTATGCCATTTATAATAGTATCATTGCGACTCTGCCCTCCCTCAATCACTTTAACAACATCTTTGTATTCTTTAAGATGCTTTCTTACAAGCTCTTCTGTGTAATCTATCCATTCATCAGGAGTAAGGACAAGTATTTTATCAAAACCGCCATGCATACAGAATTTTTCAAGCGTATATATAATAACAGGCTTATCCAAAATATTAAGAAACTGTTTTGGCATGTCTGAACCCATACGGCTGCCTGTGCCGCCTGCAAGAACAAGAGCAAATATCATTTTTACACCCAGCTTTCACACTTTTTGATTAATATAATTAATAAGTCCCTCTGCTTCTATAATTTTCTGCATAAAAGGCGGAAAAGCCTGCCCTTTATATTCCGTATTTTTCGTTTTGTCATAAATCATACCACTGTCAAAGTCAATCTCAACTGTATCTCCAGCTTCTATCTCCTTAGCAGCTGCTTCACACTCAATAATAGGAAGCCCTATATTAATAGCATTGCGGTAAAAAATTCTCGCAAATGTTTCTGCAATAACACAGCTTATTCCTGATGCTTTAATGGCTATAGGTGCATGCTCACGAGAAGAGCCACAGCCAAAATTCTTATTGGCAACAATAATGTCACCTTTTTTTACACGTTTAACAAAATCTGGATCTATATCCTCCATACAGCTTTTTGCAAGCTCATTAGGATCTGATGAATTTAAATATCTTGCTGGAATAATTACATCTGTATCTACATTGTCCCCATATTTATGAACTGTACCACACGCTTTCATTTACATTTCCTCCAATCAGTTTTCTTTTATATAGATATCTTAATCTATTTAAAGATATCTTTTCTCAACATTAATCACATACTATCTTCAGCAGAAAAATTTAAGTTTAACATCATTCATTTTATAAAAATATTACATTCCAAGCTCTGATGGCTGTGATATTTTACCTGTAACTGCACTCGCCGCAGCAACAGCAGGACTTGCAAGATATACTTCTGAATCCACATGTCCCATTCTTCCTACAAAGTTACGGTTAGTAGTAGAGACTGCTCTCTCTCCTGACGCAAGTATACCCATATAACCACCAAGACAAGGTCCACATGTAGGAGTACTTACAATCGCACCAGCCTCAATAAATATCTTTAAAAGACCTTCTTCCATTGCCTGCATATAAATATCCTGTGTAGCAGGAATTATAATAGTACGTATGCCATCACAAACCTTTCGTCCCTTTAATATTTCAGCAGCAATACGCAAATCCTCAATGCGACCGTTAGTACAAGAACCTATTACAACCTGGTCAATCTTTACCTCACCAGCCTCATTTACAGTCTTTGTATTTTCTGGAAGATGCGGAAATGCAACTGTAGGCTCAAGTTTACTCAAATCTATTGTATATTCCTCATCATAAACAGCATCTTCATCTGCTTCATAAACAGTGTATTTCTTCTTAGAATGTTCTTCCATATATGCAATAGTCTTTTCATCAACAGGAAAAATTCCATTTTTTGCCCCTGCTTCAATAGCCATATTAGCAATTGAAAATCTATCATCCATAGAAAGCTCTGCAACACCATCACCTGTAAATTCAAGTGATTTATAAAGCGCACCATCAACACCTATCATACCAATAAGATGAAGTATCACATCTTTACCGCTAACCCACTTTGAAGGCTTTCCTGTGAGAACAACCTTTATAGCAGAAGGCACCTTAAACCATGCCTGTCCTGTAATCATGCCACATCCCATATCTGTACTTCCTACACCTGTAGAAAACGCTCCAAGTGCACCATATGTACATGTATGTGAATCAGCACCTATACATGTTTCACCTGCAACAATAAGCCCTTTTTCAGGAAGAAGCGCATGCTCAATCCCCATCTGACCAACTTCAAAATAATTTGTAATATTATGCTCTTTAGCATATTCACGCACACACTTGCAGTGTTCTGCTGATTTAATATCCTTATTAGGTGCAAAATGGTCAGGAACAAGGGCAATCTTATCCTTATCAAATACAGTCTTTTTGTTAAGTTTTTCCACCTCATGAATAGCAACAGGTCCTGTAATATCATTTGCAAGCACAAGGTCTAAATCTGCCTCAATTAGCTGCCCTGCCTGAACAGTTTCAAGTCCTGCATGAGCTGCTAAAATCTTCTGTGTCATAGTCATTCCCATTTATAATTCCTCCATTCTATATAGTCAATTTAATTATATCAGCATTTATAAGTATTCATTTGCAATGCACCTGTACCTACAGCGCTAAAATGCATACAGTAATCATTTTATTCTATATAGGCAGAAATGTCAAATTTTATTCTACCAATTTTTAAATATATCGTTACTGTTCACTTAGTACCAGTAACAAGCAATGCTTTCGTGTAATAAGTCAACATCCAGCGCTTTTCTGTATCTTAACCATAAGAAAAATTGCTGTAATATAATAAAATATTACAAATATTGCCCTATATAAATCATTCCACCAGTAATCAGAAAAACTCCAACCAACTAATTCATTACAAAAGAAATTTGAAAAATTGCATAAGCCATGAATCATGACTACTAAAAGAAAACTTCTAGTAACATAATACAAAGCTGCCAATAAAAGTCCCATTCCTACTGCACTAACTACCTGTATTGTAGTTTCATAAAAATCTGCTTTCTGTGTATACATATTTACATAATGGATAGCTCCAAATAAAATTGATGAAACAATAATTCCCTGTATTATTCCCCATTTCTGCCACATAGACTGAAAAATAATTTTTCTCCAGAGTGTTTCCTCAAGCAATCCTATTGAGAGTGTTCCAATAAGACAAAAAAATAAAATAGTAATTCCTGATAAAGAAAATAAAGAAATGCATATTTCTTCTGTAAACAATGTGCTTATATCCCAGCTAA
The DNA here is from genome assembly GCA_947178155.1 of uncultured Lachnoclostridium sp. Classification (GTDB taxonomy): domain Bacteria; phylum Bacillota; class Clostridia; order Lachnospirales; family Lachnospiraceae; genus Butyribacter. The sequence continues at coordinate 438 of CAMWXG010000111.1, read as the reverse complement.
TCTGAATAAATATTGGAAGAAATAAAAGATATTTTAACTTCCCCATCTGCCAAAACAATAATTTGCTTTTTTCATTTGAAATAAGACTCTCCCTATTTTCATCTAAAGAAATAATAAGTCTTTTAAATACTAATACCATTGCAATAAAAGGCAGTATCTCTGTTATAAACATGTTAAGATAATTAACTGCCTCCCACTCTGTCATTCCAGGAATATGTGTTAAAACCTGATATGAAATATTTACTGCAATATGACCTACAACTCCTTGAAATACTAATAAAACCAATGTTAATAATACTGGATAATTCTTAATTTTTTTCATCTGTTGTTTCTCCCCTCATAACATATGTGCATTTTTAATTTCTGAAAAGTCATCCTTAATTTTAAAGAACGTCACTTTGCAACTACATAAAAATTATATATATATAAATTTTGTAT
>CAMWXG010000110.1 GCA_947178155.1 uncultured Lachnoclostridium sp. | reverse complement strand
TTTTATTACTGTATCCTTATTTCTAATAATCTGTTACACATTCACTACCAGTTCTTTTTATTGTAAAAGTATCTGTTTTCTTTCCTGTAAGCTTCTCACTTTTTTCATCAGGCTGTTGTCCGCCAATGCTTATAATGTACTCTCCTGGTCTTAAAACACACTGCCCAGCTTCTGTAATAATTGCAAAATCTCTTGGATTTAATGTAAATTTCACTTCCTTTTCCTCACCTGGAGCCAAACTTACACATTGTATTTTCTTTAACTGATATCCTGGCTCATAGGATTCAGAATCTTTATGTTTTATATAAATCTGTACACTTTCATTTACTTTATAATCACCTTTATTAGTAACTTTTGTTTTTATTGAAACACTATCACTGATTGTACATTGTGTCACATCTGCCTTTGAACCAGAGTAACATATATCTGAGTATGACAAGCCATATCCAAAAGGATACAATATTGTACAATCTGTATAGCGGTATGTTCTGTTTGACATGTTATAATCACAAAAATCCGGAAGGCTATCTGTATTCTCATAAAATGTCACCGGAAGCTTACCAGATGGTGCATCTTCACCAAATAATACTTCCGCAAGTGCCTTTCCGCCAAATGCCCCTGGATACCATGCATCAACAATTGCATCTACATTCTGATCTGCCCATGAAACATCCATTGCACTTCCTGCAAGCAATACAAGTATTACAGGCTTTCCAACAGCTGTTATTGTCTCCAGAAGCTCCTGTTGCAGCCCTGGAAGCTGCAGTCCCAGTTTATCCCCACTGGCATACTCATTGCCAGCATCTCCTTCTTCTCCTTCTATAGTAGCATCAAGTCCCAGACATAAAATTACAACATCCGCTCTTTCTGCAGCTATAACTGCCTCTTCAAAACGGTCTTTCTTCTTTGCAAGAAATTCCACTTTATCTTTATATAAATGGCATCCTTCAGCATATAATACTTCTTTTTCATATTCCAGATACTGTTGTATTCCCTCAAGCGGGGTAACATACCTTGAAGATGTTCCTGTATAATTCCCCACAAGTGCATCTCTTGAATTAGCATTTGGTCCTATTACTGCAACCGTATTTATCTCTTCTTTATTCAAAGGCAAAATATTATCTTTATTTTTTAATAAAACAATGCTCCTCTTGGCTGCCTCAACAGAAAGCTCTATATGTTCTTTACACTCAACTTTATCATATGGCATATCTTTGTATGGAGATGGATAATCTTTCATCATCCCCAAACGTATCCTTACTTCAACCAGCCGTTCAACAGCCTTTGTTATTGCTTCTTCACTAACAAGCCCTTTCTCATAAGCAGGCATAAGATGTAAATATGCTGTTCCACAATTTAAATCACAGCCATTATTAACTGCCATTGCAGCAGATTCCTCAACAGTATCTGTTACATGGTGGTTTTCATGGAAATCATTTATTGCCCAACAGTCAGATACTACATGCCCTTCAAATCCCCATTCATTCCTTAATATATCTTTCAGCAGTTTCTGACTTCCACATGCCGGCTCACCATTTACCCTGTTATAAGCCCCCATTACCGCTTCAACTTTCGCCTCTTTTACACATCTGCTAAATGCATAAAGATAAGTATCATATAAATCATGTACAGATACTTTGGCATTAAATTCATGGCGAATTGCCTCTGGTCCACTATGTACTGCAAAATGTTTTACACATGCAGCCGATTTAAGATGGTCTTTATCCTCTCCCTGTAGCCCTTTTACATATGCCATTCCAAGCTCTGATGAAAGATATGGGTCTTCCCCATATGTTTCATGTCCACGTCCCCATCTTGGATCACGGAATATATTTATATTAGGCGCCCAAAATGTCAACCCTTTATAAATACCGTGATCTCCACGTTTTGAAAATTCATTAAACTTTGCACGCCCTTCCGTTGATACAACATCGGCAATCCTATATAACAGTTCTGCATCAAAAGATGCTGCCATTCCTATTGCCTGTGGAAAAACAGTTGCCACACCAGCCCGTGCCACACCATGCAGAGCCTCATTCCACCAGTTATATGCAGGTATTCCAAGCCTCTCAATAGCTGGAGATTCATAAAGCATCTGCTCCATCTTTTCTTCTATAGTCATCTTTTCTACAAGCTCATGCGCATATTTTTTTGTCTTTTCACTCATTTCTTTTCCACCTTTATAATATATATTTTTGTGTTACTTTTCACACAGTAACATATTTTTCCAAATACCCATGTCAGATTACAATATTATTATAATAAAACCAACTTTTTTAATCTTCTAAATTCTTGCCTATAAATTATCAATTCTTGCTAATCCATGTTAATATACGTTTTATTGCTAATAATAGTTACTGTCCACTCTGGTATCAATCACAAACGGTGCTTTGAGCGTTTAATGTAAGTCTTGCCATAATTTTTTTAAAATGGTATAATCCAGACAATAGATTTAGTAATACACTATACAGAAAGAATAGGATTTTTATAAATGATAGAAAACCTTAAAGGAATGCACGAAACTGTAAACTATAAAGCAGGTACAAATTTACGCCTTTATAACAATGAACAGGCAGAAGACTACCCTATGCACTGGCATACCCCTATTGAAATAATTATGCCAATTGAAAATACATATTCTGTTATAACTGGCAGGCATACTATTATTATGGAACCAGATGACATAATATTTATATGTCCTGGTGTTATACATGCATTAAAAGCACCAGCCAGCGGTCAGCGTATAATATTCCAGGCTGAAATTACGATGTTCCATTCAATACATGAATTTGAATTAATTCTAAGCATTATGGCTCCATTTTTTTTAATTTCAAAAAATGACTCCTCTGAAATCTACCAGAAAATATACAGCCTTATTTTACAAATTAATGAAGAATATAACAGTACTAATATTTTAATGGAAACTGTTATATATGAAAAACTTCTTAGTATATTCATATTGATAGGACGTAATTACACCCATAATCTCAGGCATGATAGCGCTGAATACAAAAAGCATAAAGAATATACAGAAAAGTTCATATCTATCTGCAATTATATAAATGAACATTGTACAGAAGACTTAAGCCTGGAAGAAATATCCAATATAGCCGGGTTTAGTAAATATCATTTTACCCGGCTATTTAAACAGTTTACAACTACTACATTTTACAGATACCTTAACCAGAAAAGAATTGAACATGCACAAAAAATGCTTGCAGACCCTGGTATCCCAATAACCGAAGTTGCGTTAAGCTCAGGCTTCCAAAGCCTTTCTTCATTTATACGTATGTTTAAATTAATTAATCAGTGTACTCCAACTGAGTACCGTAATATGTTTATACATTTTAAACTTGACTAAATAAATAACCACTATTATACGGCATCATAAGACAACCATGCAAAATCTGCATAATTATTACTTATGCTGCCGTTAGAAGAAGCATACATACCTATAGTACAGCCAACAAATCCTCCTGCTTCCTCTGTTGTATAATACAATAAGTCTACATTTCCAGCAACATGCTGCTTAACATTACCAGTTTTTATGTAAATATCTGCTTTCTGGCCTTCCGCCCTCATAATTATCTCTACAAGCCCACTATTATTTATCTTTGTACTTGAAATAATATTATCATTTCCATTTATATGTTCTGTTACCACAAAAAACGTTCCATTGCTACAATTTTTTATCTCCATGCGTAGTTGGTTGTCATGATTTTGGTAATAAACCAGACCTGCACTTTCATTTCCATATGGTAAAAACTCTATTCCAGTATGCACTTCAAAACTATAATCTTTCTGGCGTATACCTAAATAAGAAGGGTTTGTCTTGTCCTCAATTTTTTCTTTTCTCGTATATAATCTTAAGAACCCTTCTCTGGCTTTTAGTGAATACTGCTCTTCATTTCTTGTTTGTATTCCTATTAATCTGTCATCTAATTTTTCATCATAAAAATGCAGATGGTCATGATGTGACATTTCACTTGCAAAACGACACTCCTCACTAAACGCCAGTTTAAAACTGTCCTCCAGCCTGCCAATGCCAGCATTAATTACAGGCCAGCCATTTTCCCACTCCACTTTAGCAAGAAATGATTCCCTGCCCATACTGCTATGTTGTTTACATATACGTGACGCAAGCATTATAATATACCAGTTGCCATGCCCATCATCAACAAGGTCTCCATGCCCTGCATTAACTACAGGATAATCCATTCCAAGATTTCTATGTGTAAAAACAGGGTTTCTTGGGCATCCTTCAAACCACTGGAATAATTTTTTGCTTCTTGCAACACTGATACTATGGTCTGGTCCGGTACCTCCTTCTGCATGAAGCAGATAATAATATTCCCCTACTTTATATAGGTGTGGTCCCTCTGGCCATATAACATCCTTTAAAGCTCCTTTCCATATTGCCATACTTTCACCTATAAGTTTCATTTGTTTTAAATCAAGTTCCTGTATCCATATCTCCCAGTCTCCATTATAACGCACTCCGTCAGGGTTTGGTCTTGTACCTGTATAATAACATCTGCCATCTGTATCAAAGAATAGACTTGGATCAATCCCCACAGCCTCATCTCCCAGATAATATGGAGCCGACCATGGTCCCTCAGGTTTTTCTGCTGTAACAATAAAATTTCCACCAGAACTTACATTAGTGGTAATCATATAATATATGCCATTATAATAACGTATAGTTGGTGCATAGATTCCCTGAGATATTTCGCTTCCCGCTAAAGGAAGTTGTTCTTCCCTGTCAAGTACATTTCCTATCTGTTCCCAGTGTGCCAAATCTCTGCTGTGAAAAACCGGTACACCTGGAAAATATGAAAAACTGGAATTTACAAGATAAAAATCTTTGTCTACCCTGCATATAGATGGATCAGGGTAAAAACCACATAAAACTGGGTTTATTGCTGTAACCATTTTATTTTCCTCCTGCTTTTTAATTTCTATTTCTTTGATAATGTTATAAAAAAATCTTTTCTTTCAATTATTGGACATATCCAAATCCAAGAATTGTAAATTTTTTGTCTTTGTCTGCTTTGTCAATCTCAATATGTACCAAATGCATATCACTATAACTTTCATTAACAATAATTGCAGGATTACAATGCACCCAGCCATTAATATATGGATCGGCAGTCCTTACAAATTTACCATCTACATAAATATCTGCCTTGGCAGCATCTGTTTCCCCTGAATCTTTAAATATAAGAACAAGTGACTTACATTTAATTTTCATTTCAAAATATGGCTTATCTGTTTCTTTACCATTATAATGCCAGTTATAAGGAAACTGCGGAACCAAGCTTAGGCTTTCATCCATTTCCACACATTGTAAAACTATATCTGTGTCTGTAAATCCTCCCGGAATAATTTCTGCATTGCTATATTTATCTTTTTTATCCAGAAGCTTTACATTCTCAAAAGTACTGCCTATTACTGGTACAGGCATGTCTGCATTGTCTGTACTGGTCTTCTCCATATTTTCAGCCTGTTTCACAAGATGTATTATACAGTCTGACATAATTGTATGCCCTATGTTGGATGGATGATAAATATCATAAAAAAACTGGTTCTTGGTTAATACTTTTCCTTCGCCATAGTTCTTATAAAACTGTGGTGTTACAGCATTTTTTATACTTATCATTGGAAGCTTGTAATTATATCCAACAGGAAGCATACGTTCCTGCAAGTTTTCATCATTAGCAAATACTGAGAATAATAATATTATTGCAGGTCTATAAGAAAGATTTAACGCTTTTCTTACCAGACTTTCATAACAATCACCCTTTGTTTCATCTCCTTCATCATTAACAGCAAATTCAATTACAATAACATCAGGTTTTACAGTATAATCTCTGAGTACATCACGTTCAAATCGTATCATTCCAAGTTCCGATGGTGTTCCCCCTACACCAGCTTTAATTAAATGTACATTATTATCCTTTCCATACCTTTCTTTAAACAAACTATATGATTTATATGCATAACATTCTGTATTTAAGGGTGTTGCACCTGCTCCCTGCGTAATAGAACCTCCTATATATGCCAGTGTTACATCCTCTCCTCTTTTTGCCTTATCTATTACTGTTTTTAATTTTGTTAAATCCCCTTTAGACACAAGCGAATTTCTAATTATATTTTTATAATCTTCTGAATCAAAGTTAATCTCATCTTCTTCATTAACCTCTGGTGCAGTAAAACCATCGTTTAAATAAAGTCTTACGCTTAATCTTGCTTTTTTCCCAGCTTCGTCCATAATTACCTTAATCTGTCCCGGTATAAAATCATCATCTGCCCAGCTTATATCTGATAAATATATCCTTTTTTCCGCACCATCGCCATTAATACATATTTTTAAATTAGTTCCTCCACCATAAATATCATTTTTACCATACATCTGGAATATAAACTCTACATTGTCCGAAGAACTTCCGGTTTCTACTGAAACCCCTATACTATGTACCAGCTCTTTAAATCCCTTTACGGTTCTTAACAACTCAAGTTCCGTTTCATCTATAATACCTCCTGTAATCTGTGCACTATTCACAAGCCGTTCATCACTCTGGTACAGATATTGTATTCCTCTTCCATCTTCCATCTGTGAACCAAATATATCTTTATCTTTTATAATATAAAATGAAGCTCTTTTTTTCTCTGGATTTTTTGGTGCTACCGGACCATTCATTGCTATATCTCCTTTAACCTTTTAACTTAAATGAACTTAATATCTCAATCAGAAAATCAGCTTTTTCATATAGATGTTTAGCTGAAACATCCAACTTCTTAATTGCTGATACCTGTTTTTCAACTGTTAAATTTACATTATCAGAACATGCTGATGTTTCTGCTGATACCGCAGATATATCTTCAATAGTCCCCAATGTTTTATTCCTGGAATTACCCATATTCTGGACATTAACTGTAATGATATCCAAGGCTTCTAATAATTTTCCAATCCTTATATCAATCTGCCTGAAATATTCTGATGTTTCTGATACTGCCTCTGTCTGTGAGGTAACTGCCTGTTCTGCCATAATTGCAGTAGAAACTACATCACTTGTCTGGCTTATTATCTCTTGTACAATTTCTGAAATCTGACTTGCTGACTCCATACATTGATCAGAAAGTTTTCTTATTTCTTCAGCCACAACTGCAAATCCCTTTCCAGCCTCTCCTGCACGTGCTGCTTCAATAGATGCATTTATTGACAAAAGGTTTGTCTGTTCAGAAATGGAATTAATTGCAGATATTATTGTATTGATAGACTTTGATTTCTTCTCCAGCTCTTGTATGGAATTTATAACATTGTGTGTAATATCCGTAGTTTCTTGTGCACTCTCTTTTAATCCATGTACTAATTCCATTCCCAGACTTATTGTCTGACCTGTTTCATGTGTAAGTTTTCCTATTTCTTCTGTATTCACACTTACATTTGTTATAATTCCAGACAGCGCTTCCATCTGTTCAAGACATTCTGCTGAACCTTCATCTAATTTATTAACACCAGTTTCTATTTCAGATACTGCATTCTTAATATCTTCTGAAGTATCCATAAATAATCCTGCTGCATTTGCAACATAAGATGTTGTATCATTTAATTCATTGCTTATACCATTTATATCCTCTAATATTGCTTTCATCTGACTGACAGTCATGTTCACACCTTCGCATAAAAGCCCAAATTCATCCTTGGTGTTGTTTTGTAACTGTACTGATAGATTTCCATCTGCAACTTTACGAAGCTGATGCAGTATATAATTTATAATTTTCGAAATCCTTTTTGAAATTGCCAATCCAAGAACTAATGCGACCAATGCACACACTATTGTCAATATGACAGATATCTTTTTAATACTGGCTGTTTCTGCAAGCAAACGTTCTGCCGGTATAACCGCTGCAACTAACACATCTCCTGTTTCCATTCTGCCATATACAAATAAATTGCTGGTGCCATTCAATTCTACTATCTGGTTGCCTATTATACTTTCTGACGAAATAGCCTTGTCATAAAGCTCCGTTCCATAGATAAGGCTGTCTTGGCTATTATAATCCTGTTCACAGTAAAATTCTATGCCATCACTTGTAATAAGCGCGACATGTCCGTCCTTGCCTGTATCTATTGATTTTAATGCATTACGTACAAATTCTACATCTATATCAATTACCATAATAACTGACATGCCGCTAAATTTGCGTGCTATCCTTATACTATAAGCAGATGTATCAATTCCAAGCGCAGCATCTGCTTCCTCATCCTGTCCAAATATAAACCAGTCACTTGGATTTTTGTTAACTTTTTCTCCTTGTGCTGTTGATATATACAAACTGTAAGCTTCCACTGGCAGCGATGTTGTACCTCCTCTTATGCTTCTGCCACCATCTGCTATGAAATATGCACCCTCTGCTTTTGTATCTACAGCAATTTTATTATACAGCCTGCTGTTATATTTTTTCTGCATGGCATTTGCCTCCAGCATTTCCATACGTCCACCAAAAAAGACTTTTAAATCACTGTCTGTAAAATAATTTTTAAATTCATCTATCTCACTGGTAACAGCCAAATTAATAAACTGCTGCTGCATATCAGCCGTCTGGCTTACAGATTTCTTATAACTGTTAATAATTGCATCAGAAGCATTTTTATATGAGACAATTCCTAAAACAAGTATACCAATTACTGGCACAAAAAAACAAAGTATAAGCCGTAACGAAATGCTCCTGTAAAACGGAACCAAAGAAGTTCTTAATTTCTTTTTCACATATCTATTTTTCTTTACAATTTTATCCTGCTTTTCCGTACTTTTCTTTTCAGTGTTTTTACTGTCCCGAAATAAAATTTTTTTCATATCTAATCCTTATCTTAAATCTTTAACTAAATTTATACATTAGAACCTAAGCCTGTCTGGTAACACTATCTGCTACTTCATTAACAACATTAAACACATTAATATATATCCCACAT
>CAMWXG010000109.1 GCA_947178155.1 uncultured Lachnoclostridium sp. | reverse complement strand
TAGCAGCCAGCATTATTTATTTACTTTATGTCTGTGGTTGGAGTACATGTAAATAGAATATAAAGGTAAGGAATTGTTCATAAATAACTTTACAAGTCAGATTGTGAAGGTTTATTTATGAACAATTCCTAAGTCAGAGGAGGAAATATAAGTTGAGCAGTGCGGTTGAAAGTAAGGAAAATATTTCACGTAATTTTATTGAAAATATTATTGATAATGATATTGAGCAGGGACACTGCAAGCAGGTAGTTACGAGATTTCCGCCAGAGCCAAATGGTTATCTTCATATAGGACATGCCAAATCCATTATATTAAATTCAGGTCTGGCAAAGAAATACAAAGGAGTGTTTCATCTGCGCTTTGACGATACTAACCCAATGAAGGAAAAGACGGAGTTTGTATCATCTATATTAGATGATGTAAGGTGGATTTGCGGGGATATTGACAATGATCAGGTATATTATGCATCTGAATATTTTGATACAATGTATGAATGTGCATTAAAGCTGATTAAGAAGGGAAAGGCATATGTGTGCGATTTGTCAGCAGAAGAGATAAGACAGTATCGTGGAACTCTTAAGGAACCTGGAAAATGCAGTCCATACAGAGAGCGTTCTGTTAAGGAAAATCTTGATTTATTTGAGCGTATGCGTGCTGGTGAATTTGAAGATGGTTCTAAAGTGCTCAGGGCTAAGATAGATATGGCATCTCCCAATATTAATATGAGAGATCCTATTATATACAGGGTTGCAAGAAAATCACATCACAATACAGGCGATAAGTGGTGTATTTATCCAATGTACGATTTTGCACATCCTATAGAGGATGCAGTAGAAGGGGTGAGCCATTCCATTTGTACACTTGAGTTTGAAGATCATAGACCACTTTATGACTGGGTTGTTAGAGAGCTTGAGTTTGAGAATCCGCCAAAGCAGATAGAGTTTGCAAAACTTTATCTTACCAATGTAGTTACAGGAAAGCGTTATATTAAAAAGCTTGTAGAAGATGGTATAGTTGATGGCTGGGATGATCCAAGACTTGTTACAATCGCTGCTTTAAGAAGACGTGGATTTACACCTGAATCAATTATGAGATTTATGGAGCTTTCTGGCGTTTCAAAGGCAAACAGTTCTTCAGATTATGCAATGCTTGAATACTGTATACGTGAAGATTTAAAGTTGAAACGTCCACGTATGATGGCAGTTCTTAATCCAATTAAACTGGTGATTACTAATTATCCTGAGAATGAAATTGAATATCTTGATGTGTCAAACAATCAGGAGAATGATGAAATGGGTATGCGTAAGGTTCCATTTGGAAAGGAATTGTATATAGAAAGAGATGACTTTATGATTGAGCCGCCGCGAAAATATTACAGGCTTTATCCTGGCAATGAGGTAAGGCTTATGAATGCATATTTTGTAAAATGTACAGATTATGTTTTGGACAGCGACGGCAATGTAACAGAAGTACACTGCACATATGATCCTGAAACTAAGAGTGGGAGCGGTTTTACAGGAAGAAAGGTAAAAGGCACTATTCACTGGGTTTGTGCAGAAACTGCTGAAACAGCACAGGTCAGGCTGTATGAAAATATTGTAGATGAAGAAAAAGGAGTATATAATGAAGATGGAACAGTCAATGTGAATCCTAATTCATTAACTGTTCTTGAAAATTGTTATATAGAACCTGCGCTTGCAGAAGCAAATCCGCAGGATAGTTTTCAATTTGTAAGGCATGGATATTTTTGTGTGGACTCAAAAGATACTGATGAGGATAACATTGTATTTAACAGGATAGTATCACTTAAGAGTTCGTATCAGCCTAAATAAGGAGGTAATAAGATGAGTTTATTTTCTGGACGCGGTAAGCGTGGGTTTGGTAAAATTGAAAAATTGGACACAAACGAAGCAGAAACTAAAAATGCAGAAGTTAAGAAAGAAGAAACAGTTGACAAGAGTAGTTCAGATAAATCTGCTGCGGTTAAGCCTGCTGCAGCAAAACCAAAAGTAGAAGAAGCAGATTTATTATTTGATAAAACATATACATGTCCTGTATGTGAAAAGGACTTTAAAGCAAAGACAATAAGAACAGGAAAAATAAAGCTCCTTTCTCAAGATACAGATTTAAGACCAAAATATCAAAATGTAGATTCTCTTAAATATGATGCTTTAGCGTGTCCAATTTGCGGATATGCAGCACTTAGCAGGTTTTTCAAATTTGTTATGCCTTCACAGGTAAAATTTATTACAGAAAAGATTTCAAATAATTTTGGGGGATTGCCACAGACAGGCGGCGCTTATACATATGATGATGCTATTGTACGTTATGAGCTTGCAATTGAAAATGCAGAGGTAAAGCAGGCAAAAGCAAGCGAGAAAGCATATACATGCCTTAAAACGGCGTGGATATATAGAGGAAAGGCAGAAGCGCTTCCAGAGGATACACCTGATTATGATAAGGTTGTAAAAGAGCTTAATGAGAAAGAGCAGTCATATATTGAAGTGGCATATGCAGGTTTTGATGAAGCTTATATGAAGGAAGATTTCCCATTGTGCGGAATGGATGAACCGACATTTTCATTACTCGTAGCAGATCTTGCAAGGCGTGTAGGCAAATTTGAGGAGTCAAGCAGATGGATTTCCAAAGTTCTTACATCAAGAATGGCAAATGACCGTACTAAGGAGAAAGCTCGCGATATCAAAGAGCTTATAGATGAAGAAAAGAAAAGCCAGCAGGAGTGAAGTAGTTTATTCAAATAAAAACTAATCCTTCTGGAATTTGATACTATGGTTCTAATATAATTTTTTTAACTTTGGAAACATCAAATACAATATCTATATATTATAGACGATTCAAAAGGCAGCTGTTTGAAGCACTTCTAGTGCTTCAAACAAATGCGCTGTCCTACTCATTTTCTACAAAATAGCTATTGGTTTTTAGTATAGTTCTCTGAACTGCATCTTTTGAATTCTTCCAAGGTTCATTCTCATTTCGATAGTCAAACTTATCAATAAACCATGCAAGGTCATCAGTTACCCTCTTAATATTTTCAAAATATACAGTATTTAAATCATTTAGGAATTTATTCTGTGTGCTGCCACTCATTGTTTTCTGTGCTTCATCATATAATATTCCGTAGTGTTTTGTACAAAATCCCTTACTTTTATTAAATTTTACTACAAAATCATCATCATGTGCATAGCAGTGTATAATCGTAGCTATGTAACGGTCAAAGACATTATTTACACGGTTGCAAATATAGCATGAATTTTCAAGTTTTTGTGTAAACATCGGCAGTTCAGACGTCTCTTTTTTTGCAAAAAGTCCCTTTTTAGCAGGAGAAGAAGATTTACTCATTTTTTCAAGGGTTTTAGTTGTATTTTTCATATGAGTGTGAAGTATAAGTGCAATGCCAAGCCTGTTCTGGTTTTTGTAGAGCTGTTTCATATGATGTGTACAAAAACCGGATTTATCAGTTTCCATTCTGATATCATCCTCCATATAACTTGGACCAAGCGTAAAGTCCACAGCATCCTTTTCAAGACTTTCATATATAAAACATACCGGACATTCGCAATCCTTATCAAAAGCATCATTTACAGGGATGGTGTATAATTGTTCTTTCATTATATTTTAAATCCTTTCGTGTAATCTATAAGTGTAGTATATACTATATAAGGAATTTGTACAAGAGTTTTAGGAATATTTACAGTTACTTTTCACACCCACGCCAAATTCAAGGATTTTTGGCATGATTTTTGCCAAAAGCACTGCTTGTTACTGGTAACGAAGTAAACAGTAACTATTTACATCACAAAATAAAAGCATAAAAAAGTGAGAAAAAAAGAGAAAACAATAGATATTATATATAAAATGCGCTAAAATACCCAAATTTACAGTTTGATGTCTATTGCACAAAATTTCCAAATGGCATATATTATGACTATGGTTAGCACTCGAAAGAAGTGAGTGCTAGTAAATGTGGATTTGAAAAGGAGGATATACATTATGAAATTATCACCATTAGGAGACAGAGTAGTATTAAAGCAGTTAGAGGCAGAAGAGAAAACAAAATCAGGCATTGTACTTCCAGGTAATGCACAGGAGAAACCACAGGAGGCTGAGGTTGTTGCTGTAGGTCCTGGTGGAGTTGTTGATGGTAAAGAAGTAGTAATGCAGGTTAAAGAAGGCGATAAGGTAATTTACTCAAAATATGCAGGAACAGAGGTTAAACTTGACGGTGAAGAGTTTATTATTGTTCGTCAGAATGATATCTTAGCTAAATGCGAATAAGTTTGAGAAGAAACAAAGTTTTATTTATTGTTTGTTCTAATAAGAAGACATATATTTAAACAGAAAATGATATTTATTATATGAATGGAGGAATTTTAAAATGGCAAAAGAGATTAAGTTTGGAGCAGAAGCCAGAGCAACACTTGAAGCAGGTGTTAATAAGCTTGCAGATACAGTTAAGGTTACACTTGGACCAAAGGGCAGGAACGTAGTTCTTGATAAATCATTTGGTGCACCTCTTATTACAAACGATGGTGTTACAATCGCAAAGGATATAGAGCTTGAAGATGGTTTTGAAAATATGGGAGCACAGCTTGTTAAAGAAGTTGCTACAAAGACAAATGATGTAGCAGGTGATGGTACTACTACAGCTACAGTTCTTGCACAGGCTATGGTAAATGAAGGTATGAAAAACCTTGCAGCAGGTGCTAACCCTATAATTCTTCGTAAGGGTATGAAGAAAGCATGTGATACAGCAGTTAAGGCTATTGCATCAATGAGTTCAAAAGTTACAGGTAAAGACCAGATTGCCAAAGTAGCTTCAATTTCAGCAGGTGATGAAGCAGTAGGTGAGATGGTTGCAGACGCTATGGAAAAAGTTTCAAATGATGGCGTTATTACTATTGAAGAGTCAAAGACAATGCTGACAGAGCTTGATCTTGTTGAAGGTATGCAGTTTGACAGAGGTTATGTATCAGCTTATATGGCAACTGACATGGATAAAATGGAAGCAAATCTTGACAATCCATATATCCTTATTACAGACAAAAAGATTTCTAACATTCAGGAAATACTTCCATTATTGGAGCAGATTGTACAGAGTGGTGCAAAACTTCTTATAATTGCAGAAGATGTTGAAGGTGAAGCTCTTACAACACTTGTAATTAATAAATTAAGAGGTACATTTAATGTAGTAGCTGTTAAAGCTCCTGGATATGGTGACAGAAGAAAAGCTATGCTTGAGGATATTGCTATTCTTACAGGTGGCACAGTTATTTCAGAGGAGGTTGGACTTGATCTTAAAGATGCAACTCTTGAACAGCTTGGACGCGCTAAGTCTGTAAAGGTTCAGAAAGAAAATACTGTTATTGTTGATGGTGCAGGAGAAAAAGACGCTATTAATTCAAGAATTGCACAGATTAGAACTCAGATAGATGAAACAACATCTGACTTTGATAAAGAGAAGCTTCAGGAAAGACTTGCAAAACTTGCAGGTGGTGTAGCTGTTATTCGTGTTGGTGCTGCTACTGAGACAGAAATGCAGGAAGCAAAGCTTCGTATGGAAGATGCTTTAGCAGCAACAAGAGCTGCAGTAGAAGAAGGTATTATTGCAGGTGGCGGTTCAGCATATATACATGCAGCAAAAGAAGTTTCAGACCTTGCAAATACACTTGAAGGTGATGAGAGAACAGGTGCTAATATCATCTTAAAGGCACTTGAAGCACCACTTATGACAATTGCACAGAACGCAGGTCTTGAAGGTGCTGTAATTGTAAATAAGGTTCGTGAATCAGAAAAAGGTACAGGATTTAACGTATTAAAAGAAGAATATACAGATATGGTATCAGCAGGAATAGTAGATCCGGCAAAAGTTACAAGAAGTGCACTTCAAAATGCAACAAGTGTAGCATCTACACTTCTTACAACAGAATCTGTAGTATCTACAATTAAAGAAGATACTCCTGCAATGCCAGCAGGTGGCGGAGCACCTATGGGAATGATGTAATAATAACTCATATTTTAAAATTACTATTTAAAATTCCTATACCGATGTTTTATCGGTATAGGAATTTTTTTATAAGGTTATAATGTTATGAGACTTTTAATAAATGCTATTTTTTGATATAGTCTATTTCTGTTAAGCTGATACCAAAAGCAGTAAGTATAACTTTTGATTCAATATAGCATCTTTTCATTTTTTATATGCAGCACTGATTGTAGAGTAAATGTAAAGTCTATTGAAATTTTTTCTTAATTTCCTTTAATATAATTGCTCCTGCAATAAATAAAATTCCAGTTATAAGCATATAAATTTTTGGTTTAAATTGCCCTATTGTCATAGAAAACAAATAGTAATTTTTTAATTTACTTCCCATCCCATAGTTTAACGCATAGAAAACAATTGGTATCATATATCCGATAATTGTGCTACTACATATTGAAGATGTAATCATTCCAAGTGAGCCAAGAAATATAGCTTCATATATTGTTCCCATAACTAAGGACAGAGTTATACTACAATTACAAATATTCATATACCATGCAAAAATGCATATAAGTATAGACAGAATGATTATGGAATAAATTGTTCTTATAAGGTGAATTTTTGCAGTGCATACATATTTTGACGAAACTAAATCATCAATATCAGTATTTTGTTCAGGTTGAAATATTGGTGTAAGCATTACAATTCCAATAAGCGAAACAAACATTTCCAATGGTATTGCTGATTCATATTTATCAAGATTTGCAGTTCCTGCAATAACAGGTATAAAGAGCAGCAAAATTACAGAAACAACAAATGATAAAAGAGAATTATGTCTGAAATTAATTTTTGCTGTTTCTAAGATTGGAAAATGACTTTTTGAATTTAAAGTGTGCATTTAGTTTCCCCTTTCTTTTGGCTTCATATATTATAATTGTTAGTATGATTAATAGAATGGATAATCCTGCAAAAAGTAAACGGTTAGCAGCAAGTTTATTAAAATTTGAAACAAAGATTTGTGTTCTAAAATATGATTTGCAGCCTGCATTATGTCTTGGTGCCAGTCTAAATATAGAATAAGATTTAGATACAGACTGTATACCTGAGTTTATATCAAACAGCCACCAAATACATTGTACTGCGATTGCTATTGGTGTGTTTGTAAGTTCAGTAAGGCACATGCCTAATGCTGTGACAATCATAACACTTGGCATAATCCATCCAAAATCATATTTTAGTGGGGCAAGATAGTCTAACTTAATGCCATCATACATTTTCCATACAGTAAAATTTGAAATGTAGGATAATATAATAACAGGAACCATAACAGCAGTTATAATTGAAAAATATCTGACAAAGATTAATTTTGCAGAAGACATTTTTCTTGTATAAATTATTTCTGACATATTTGAGCTTTTGTCTTTTATACACATAATGATTGCAAGAAAGATGGGCAGTATAGATGCTGCCATAGCTACTGTATAGTCTGAAAACAGTCGGGCATATCCACCTGTTATTTTATCTTTGGTTACTGTAAGATCATACATTTCCACAGCTTCTTCATAAGTTACAGGTACAGAGCCAAAGACGATTAAACTGTCTGCCTCATAGTCAGAGCCGCCGCCTAATATATCATCAGATTTCTGCATTAATTTTTTAAATTCAGTATAATCCATATTTGTACGCACAGCAGGGATTGTATTTAAGTTAGTATCGTCCTTTGTGTCAGTCCATGTTTTATAAATTATATTTTTATCAATATCTGTAATTTGTGATATGATTTCTGCAATTTCCATTTGTTCGCTGTCATTTAATTTAACATTTTTTATAAATCCTACAGGATATGTTTTATAATTGTTTTCAAGAAATTCCCTCCAGAGTTTTTCAAGGGCTGTTGGCATAATTATTTCAGGAATTTCTTTATTTGTTGTGCCAAAATTGCCGCCAACCTGAGGTTTGACTAGTTGTTCACCATCAAAATCCAGTACACTCTGTGAATGCAATGCAAAGGTAATTATTATTATAAATAAAATATAAGAGATTGATAAGACAATCTTTTTCATTTCCTGCAAAAATAGCATTATCTATCACCTCCGAAGTCATTAGTAAATGATGAATAAGCTCCATTTTCACATAAATACAGCATATAGGCATCTTCAATATTTGGTTCACATGACATAGCATCTACTGCATTTTCAGATAAAAAACGGATATATATTTTATTCCCTTGAGTGTGCATACTTGTAATTGTGAGTTCTTGTTTTAATCTGGTAAGTTCTTTTTTATTAACTTCTTTAGTAAATACCTTTCCTTGTGCCTTACTTAAAAGGTTATTTACTGTTCCGGTGTATAAAACTTTTCCCTCATTTAATATAGCAATATCTTCACAGGCAGCTTCAATGTCTCCAACAATATGAGTGGATAAAATTACAATTTTATTCTCTGCAATTTCAGATAATAAATTGCGGAATCTAACACGCTCTTCCGGATCAAGTCCTGCTGTTGGCTCATCGACAATAAGTACTTTAGGGTTATTTAACAATGCCTGAGCAATTCCAAGACGGCGTTTCATGCCGCCTGAAAGTGATTTTACTTTTTTATTTCTGTGATTGGTTAAATTAACCTTTGCTAAAAGTATTTCGTTTCTTTCATGTCTTTCTGATGCGTTTAGACCAGAAAGAATACCAAGATAATTCATTGCTTCTATAACTTTCATTGATGGGTAAAGAGAAAATTCCTGTGGCAGATATCCGATAATTTTGCGGATTTCCTTTGTATTTTCAATTGGTATGCCACAGACTGTGATTTCTCCATCTTTCTTTTGTAGTAGGGTTGCAAGAGTTTTCATAAGTGTTGTTTTACCTGCACCATTTCTGCCAAGGAGTCCAAACATACCCTGATGAATAGAGAGATTTACATTTTGCAAAGCCTGTTTTTTTCCATAAAATTTGTTAAGATTATTAATTTCAATAGAATTATTCATTTTGTGTTACTTCAGAATTTTAGTTTTGTAATATTTATATATCCGAAGTAATACCTCCTTTCATA
>CAMWXG010000108.1 GCA_947178155.1 uncultured Lachnoclostridium sp. | reverse complement strand
GTGACCGGAAGTGTTAAGTCTAAAAAAAATTATCTTATAAATAATTATATTGCAAGTAATTCTTCAAAAAATAAAAAAGCAAAAGAACTTAATATACCTATAATTACAGAGGAAGAATTTATAGAAAAATTTGGAATTAATGTTTAGTGTTAATGATAAGAGCAACACAGCTTTTCTTTTTTGGATAAAAGAGTTATAATAATTTATGGTTGTTTAATAACCAAAGTGGTACTAAGGAACTATTTAAAGATTATTTAATAACAGTTCTTAATAAATTACGAAAAGGGGCTTAAAGTATGCCAATTAAAGTAAAGAATAACCTTCCGGCAAAGAAGGTTATGGAGGAAGAAAATATATTTATGATGGATGAGGACAGGGCAGTAACGCAGGATATAAGGCCTATCCATATAGCTGTATTAAATCTTATGCCTTTAAAAGAAAATACAGAGGTACAGCTTTTGCGGAGTCTGTCCAATACGCCTCTTCAGATAGTTATAACATTTCTTACAACTGCAACTTATATAGGTACACATACTAAGGCAAGTCATTTAAATGAGTTTTATAAGACATTTGATGAGGTAAAAGATAAGAATTTTGATGGACTTATAATTACAGGGGCTCCTATTGAACATATGAATTTTGAAGAGGTGCAGTACTGGGAAGAGCTGACAAATATAATGGAGTGGTCAAAAGTTAATGTAACCTCCACACTACATATATGCTGGGGAGCACAGGCTGGTCTTTATTATCATTATGGCATAAATAAGCATATACTCGATAAAAAGGTGTTTGGAGTATTTGAGCATCATGTACATCATCGCAGGATTCCGCTTCTGCGCGGGTTTGATGATGTGTTTTTTGCCCCACATTCAAGAAATACAGAGTGTGACCATGAACAGATAAGGGCATGTGATGAGCTTGTAATTCTGGCAGATTCAGATGAGGTAGGGGAACTGCTTTTGGTGTCAAAAGATTCAAGAAATATATTTGTGCTTGGACATCTTGAATATGACAGGCTTACTCTGGATTCAGAATATAAAAGGGATAAGGCACAGGGCATTGACATAGATTTACCTGTTAATTACTATCCAAATGATGACTGTACTAAGAAACCGCTGCTTAGATGGCGTGGTGCTTCTAATGCAATGTATTCCAATTGGGTTAATTACTACGTTTATCAAGAAACGCCATTTGAATTTATAAACACTGCACAGATTATGGGAAGATAAAAGTTACTTTTCACATCTACGTCAAATTCGAGGGTTTTTGACATGATTTTGCCCAAAGTACGAGTTTTACAGTGCCATTTTGCATGATTTTGGAACAAAATCTTATTTTGACAAAATGTGTGCATTTGGTGCTGAAAGCATTGCTTGTTACTGGTAACGAAGTGAACAGTAACAGATAAAGTATCACATGAAAGGAAGATTATTCATGTCTAGGAGCAGGAAGAAGCATCCAATAATTAAGGATCATGGGTTAGGAAGGAATCAGAAAAGAACAGCAAATAAACGTGTAAGAAAGATGCAGGGAAGTCTTACAAACAAGGGGAATAGTTATCGAAAAGTATCAGAATCGTGGAATATACATGATATGTGTATATACAGCAGTAAAAAGGATTTTATGAAAAACTGGGAAAAGCAATATAATACATTACAAGAGGCAGAAATAGCTTATGAAAGATATTATTGCAGAAAATGAGAATACCCTTACAAAAGTTTTGTATGAGGAACTCTTTTGGAGAAAATGTATGCGTCTTAGTTTGTGCTACTCACAAAGGAGGCTCGCAGCATGAGTACAACTATGAATGAATATCAATTGAAATATATTGAGTTAAAAAAACAATACGATCAGTCTGACGGCGATGCCGAACATGTGCAAGCTCTTTATGAGTACAAAGACTTTTTAGAGGAGCAGGATACGCCAGAAGCCAAATGGGTATTGGTGGATGTATGTGATACATTAAAACTTTATAAAACTGCGTACGAGATATTGCGTTCACTGGTTGAGTGTGCAGATAGAAAGTCATTAAAGCGATTAGGAAAACTTCAAAGCCTTAAGGAGCAGGGAGACCATTTTGCCCTGCGCCGCCCAAAAGATGGAAAGGAACAAGAGCGTCAAAAGAGGCTTTTGGATACACTGCCGTTTTTTAAATATCATCCTAATCCTTTAGAGACAGAGGCTTTTATACAGACAGATTCCCCTGTAACATGTGATTGTTGTGGAAATCTTACTAAAATTTATTATGAAAGTCCTTTTTATGCAGTGGAAAATGTAGATTGCCTCTGTCCAGAGTGTATTTCAAGTGGTAAGGCAGCAAAAAAGTATGATGGTGAATTTCAAGATGAATGTTCACTAGAAAGTGGCGTGGATGGTAAGGATAAAACAGATGAGCTAATCCATCGCACTCCCGGTTACAATGGCTGGCAGCAGGAGTATTGGCGTACACATTGTGGAGACTATTGTGCTTTTAAAGGATATGTAGGATATAGAGAATTGAAGCAGATGGGTATTGTGGAGGAAGTTTTAAATGATTCTGTGTGGGATGATTGGGGAGAAGAGCGGGATGAGGTGATAAAAAATGTAGTTAATGGCGGAAGTGTTCAGGGATATTTGTTTCAATGTCTGCACTGTGGGAAATATCTTTTATGGATAGATTGTGATTAAGGTTTCACATTGCCAGAAATGTGCCCGTGACGGCGTAAACAATAAATGAACAATTTCATTGGAAATTAAGATTGTTAGGTATAGCTATGAAAAAAATATTTTGCACAATATTAATAATAGTTTGTTTAGCAACTGGCTGTGCATATAATACTATAACTGCCATTTATGATAATGATAAAAAGATATCAAGTGATATAAATTCATATAGCCTTAGAGCTTGACAGCAGATAATTTTCAATTTGTCAGGTTATTTAACCAAATGGGAGAATAACTTAGAAGAACAAATGAGAATTACCTGCTTTTTTGTTATTAATAAAACCTATAACCAGCTAAAGGAAAAATGAATTATATAAATGTTGTTTTTGATGGTACAATATGATAAAATATATTAACATAGTATGTTGATATGAATTATAGAGAAAGGATGAAAAATAAATTTTTTATACAATAATTTGTGTTTGTGCATTATTTGGCAAAAGTTGCTTTATGCGCAAAAGACAGCACAGAAAAGCAGCATTTTTCATCACTATTTGAGCCGCAAAAAGTGTGGCATGGAGGATTAAAATGACATTAGTTCAGTTAAAATATGTGATTACGGTGGCAGGGCAAAGCTCATTGAATGATGCTGCAAAAGTACTTTTTATATCGCAGCCAAGTCTTTCGGCAGCAATTCGCTCATTAGAGAAGGAAATAGGCTTTGACATATTTATACGCTCTAAAAATGGGATCACTTTGACAACAAAAGGGATAGAATTTATTGGGTATGCAAAATCAGTTATGGAGCAGTATGAATTGCTGGAGACAAAATACATTTCACAGACAGAGGTGAAAAAGACTTTCAATGTATCCATGCAGCATTATACATTTGCGGTAAACGCATTTGTAGAGCTTGTGAAACAGTATGGAATGGATGAATATGAGTTTGGAGTGCATGAAACAAAGACTTATGAGGTTATTGAGGATGTTAAGAACCATAAAAGTGAAATAGGTATTTTATATTTAAATGATTTTAACCATAATATACTGACAAAATTATTTACGGAATATGAACTGCAGTTTCAGCCATTATTTGAGTGCGGAGTATATGTATATATGTGGAAAGGGCATCCATTGGCTGACAGAGACGAAATAGCATTGGAAGAACTAGAGGAGTATCCATGTCTTGGATTTGCACAGGGTGAGCACAACTCTTTCTATTTTGCAGAGGAAGTTTTAAGCACTTATCAGTATAAAAGATTTATACGTGCTAATGACAGAGCAACCTTGCTAAATCTTATGGTTGGTTTGAATGGATATACTTTATGTTCTGGTATTATATGTGAAGATTTAAATGGGAAGGATTATTGTGCTATAAAACTGGAATCAGACGAAAGGATGACAATAGGATATATTTCACGAAAAGATGCACCATTAAGTGCGATAGGGCAGAAATATCTGGAGGAAATAGCAAAATATAAGAATAAATTATTGGATTAATCAGGAGGAAATATTATGGCAAGAGGAATTGAGACGAAGTGTCTGCATTTAGAGGAAGATGAGGAATATAGTAATAATTATGGTGCAATCAGCTATCCGATTTTTCAGACAGCTACTTATGCACATATGGGCGTAGGTAAAAGCACAGGGTATGATTATAGCAGATTACAAAATCCTACAAGAGAGCATTTAGAAAAAGTAGTTGCTGCTTTGGAAAATGGAATAGATGCATTGGCATTAACCACAGGAATGGCTGCTATTACTCTTATGATGGAGATGTTTAGTCCAGGAGATCATCTGATTGCAGATGCTGATCTTTATGGAGGAAGTATAAGGCTTTTTAGCAATATATCAAAGAAAAATGGAATTACATTTTCAAGTATAGATTGTTACAAAGAAGATGTTGAAAGCTATATTAACGAAAATACAAAGGCTGTATATATTGAGACTCCAACCAATCCTATGATGAATGTGACAGATATAGAAAAACTTGGCAAAGTAGCAAAAAGGCATAATTTATTGCTGATTGTTGATAATACATTTCTCTCACCTTATTTTCAGAATCCTCTGGAGCTTGGTGCAGACATTGTTGTACATAGCGGGACGAAATATCTTGGCGGTCACAATGATACACTGGCAGGTTTTATTGTTACAAACAGAAAAGATATAAGTGAGAAGCTCAGGTTTTTGATTAAGACAACAGGAGCAGGACTTGCGCCGTTTGACAGCTGGCTGATTCTGCGAGGAATTAAGACACTTGGCATTCGCATGGAGAAGGCACAGGAAAACGCGATAGTAATTGCAAATTGGCTAAAAGAGCAAAAGGCAGTAACAAAAGTAATTTATCCGGGACTAAAAGAGCATCAAGGATATGAAATTATGAAAAAGCAGGCAAGAGGTTTTGGAGCTATGATTACATTTCAGCTTGAAAGCAAAGAGTATGCGCTGGCAGTTTTGGAAAAAGTACGCATGATTAAGTTTGCAGAAAGTCTTGGGGGTGTTGAAACACTGATTACATATCCGGCAACACAGACACATGCAGATGTTCCAAAAGAAATTCGTGAAAAGAACGGGATTACAGATAGTACGCTTAGGCTTTCTGTTGGTATTGAGGATGTAAAAGATTTGTTGGAAGAGCTTAATAAAGTTTTTTATGAATAAAATGCAGCGCAGAAATGGGGATTAATATGAGTGAGAGAAATCTTGATTTTGATAAAATAACAGACAGAAAGAATACAAGAAGTCTAAAGTATGACTTTGCAAAAAGACGTGGAATGCCGGAAGATGTGCTGCCACTCTGGGTTGCAGATATGGATTTTGAGACATCTTCTTATATTCAGGATGCCATAATAGAAAGGGTTAATCATGGGATTTTTGGTTATAGTGAGGTTCAGACGCCATATTTTGAAATAGTAAAGGATTGGATGATAAGGCACCATGACTTTAATGTACAGGAAAAATGGCTTATAAAAACACCAGGAGTTGTATTTGCGCTGGCAATGGCAGTAAAGGCGTATACAAATCCAGGGGATGGAGTGTTGCTTCAACTTCCTGTATACTATCCATTTTCAGAGGTTATAGAAGACAATGGAAGAAAAGTTGTAAGCAATAATTTATATTTGGGAGAGGATAACCGCTATCATATTGATTTTGATGATTTTGAAAAGAAGATTATAGAAGAAAAGATTAAGCTGTTTTTTCTTTGTAGTCCGCATAATCCGATTGCAAGAGTCTGGACAAAGGAGGAGCTTATAAGACTTGGAGATATTTGTGTAAAGCATCAGGTGATTGTAGTCAGTGATGAAATACATAATGATTTTGTATTTAGAGGAAAGCATATTGTCTTTGCAAGCCTTAAAAAGGAATATGAGGATATTAGCATTATCTGTACATCACCAAGTAAAACTTTTAATCTTGCAAGTATGCTGATATCAAATATTTTTATTCCCAATCATAAACTTAAGAATAAGTTTCGCAAAGAAGTAGATGCAGCAGGTATAAGCCAGCTTAGTGTGCTTGGGCTTGTGGCATGTGAGGCAGCATACAGCAAAGGCGAAGAGTGGTATCAGGCAATGCTTTCATATGTAGCAGATAACGTTGAATTTATTAAAAAGTATGTTGAACAAAATCTGCATGGCGTACATATGATTAATCATGAAGGAACCTATCTTGTATGGCTTGATTTTAGAGAAACAGGATATAGTGTGGATGAGCTTGAGAAACTAATTATAAATAAGGCAAAGCTTTGGCTTGACAGTGGAAAAATTTTTGGAGAATGTGGAAGAGGATTTCAAAGAATCAATGCCGCATGTCCGCGGAGTATACTATTGGAAGCATTAGAGAGGCTTCAGAAAGCAATACATGTTTAGAGAGGTATTAGGCGATGTTACATATTGAAAATAATGATATAAAAAGTCATATATTAGATGGAAATTTTGGATTGGAGAAAGAAAGCTTAAGGATTTTGGCAGATGGTACATTATCTCACCTGCCACATCCATTTCCAGATGATGAGCATATTGTAAAGGATTTTTGTGAAAATCAGACAGAAATCAATACATCAGTACATACAAGTGCAAAAGGAGCGATTGATGAGCTGGAATTTCACAATAGGCGTATTTGTGAAAGATTAAAAAGTATGTCAAATAGAGAATATCTGTGGCTGTTTTCTAATCCGCCTTATATTGAAAATGAAAAAGATATACCTGTTGCTGTTTTTGAGGGAATGGAAGTGTCAAAAACTGCATACAGAGAATATTTATCTGCAAAATATGGGCGCTATAAAATGACATTTTCAGGTATACATGTGAATTATTCTTTTTCAGAGGAGCTGCTTAAAGCTGATTTCAATTATCAAAATTTGAAACATCAAAATGATAAGGATTATCAGGAATACAAAAATCATTTTTATCTTGAACTTGCACAAAGAATGGCTGCATATGGCTGGCTCCTTGTTGCTGTGACATCGGCAAGTCCGATTCTAGACAGCTCATTTGTAGAAAAGGGTGTTTACAATCAGGATGTGTTTACAGGGATGGCATCTGTAAGATGCGGTGAAATGGGATATTGGAATGAGTTTGCACCTATACTTAATTATCATGATATTGCTTCTTATGCAGACAGTATTAGAAAATATGTGGATATGGGGTTATTAAAAGCGGCTTCTGAATTGTATTATCCAATACGTTTAAAGCCTGCAGGAGAAAATAGTTTAGAAGCATTATGTGAAAATGGTGTTAATCATATAGAGCTGCGGATGTTTGATTTAAATCCGCTTGTAAGCTCAGGAGTGGAGGAAAAAGATGTTATTTTTGCACAGCTGTTAATGATATGGCTGGCATCAACACCAGGTCAGTTATTTAGTGAAAAAGACCAAATTCAGGCAGTGCAGAATTTTAAAAATGCTGCTCATTATGATTTAAAGACTGTGAATATATTGACACCCAAAGGTGAGATATATTCTGTAGCTAATGCAGCTTTAAAAGTAATTGACCAAATGAAAGAATTTTACAATGAGCTTGAGTTAGATGTTGATGAAATACTACAGTTTGAATACGAAAAATTTACAGATGCCGAAAACAGATATGCTTGGAAAATCAGAAAACAATTTGGAAACGGATATGTAAAAAATGGATTGAAGCTTGTAAAGGAAAGACAGGGGCATTAAAATGTGTGAATTATTTGGAGTAACCTCACAAAATAAGGTTAAGTTAAATGAATTGCTTTCGGAGTTTTTTTCACATGGTATAGATCATCCGAATGGATGGGGTATGGCATTTTTTTATGGGAATGCAGTATCTTTGGAAAAGCAGCCGGAAGCATCACATAAAAGTGTTTATTTAAAACAGAGGCTGCAATTTAAAGTGGAAGCAGATAATATGATTGCACATATACGGCTTGCTACAAGAGGAAATATAAATTATGAAAATACGCACCCATTTGTAATGCGGGACAATAGTAACAGGACATGGACATTGGCACATAATGGGACGATTTTTGACTGTGCACTTCTTAATCCCTTTGTTCATAGTCAGCAGGGACAAACAGACAGTGAGAGGATTCTGGTATATATAGTGAGCCGGATAAATAGAGAGTTGGAAAAGAAAAAAGATTTGTCAGAGCAGGAGAGGTTTAATCTAATAGATGAAATTTTCTGTGAAATAACTCCGGAAAATAAGATGAATATTCTTTTATTTGATGGTGAGCTTATGTATGTGCATACAAATTATAAAAATAGCCTGTATAGATGTTATAAAGGAGCAACTGTTATAATCTCTACAAGACCACTTGACTGCCATACATGGGAAAATGTTCCAATGAATACATTGATTGCGTATCAGGCTGGAAAACAGGTGTATAAAGGGACGAATCATAAAAATGAATTTTTTGAAACTGAAGAGAAAATGAGGTTGTTGTTTTTGGATTTTGCAAATTTGTAAGATATGGTTATTTTAATGAAATGGGATTTATATAGTAAGGGCAGTGCTTTTCTTTTGGGAAAAGCAAAAATTTGGTGAAAGGTTAAAAATTTATTGACTTTCTGAACAATGTTCACTATAATATAAGTGAACGCTGTTCAGAGGAGAGAGTTTATGAGTGATAACGAAAGAAGCAAAAATCGTATAATCGAAATTACCACTGAATTACTTAAAGAGTACAACGGTGACACAAAAAAAATTACTTCACGTTTAATTGCAAAAAGGGCTGATATTGGATTAGGCTCAATCAATTATTTTTTTGGAAGTAAAGAAAATCTTATAACAGAATGCATACAAAGAATAATAAATAAAATGTTGGTTGAATTTACGCCAGATATAACAGATTTTGATAAAAATGATGGATTGTCTGATAAAGCTCGCTTAATATCATGGGCAAGCCAAACCTTTGATTTTCTTTTTGAAAATCAAGCGATTGCCGATATATCA
>CAMWXG010000107.1 GCA_947178155.1 uncultured Lachnoclostridium sp. | reverse complement strand
CCCCCCCCCCCCCCCCCCCCCCCCCACCTTTTTTTACACCCCCCCAGCCCCCCCCCCCCCTGCTCATGCGGCCCCGGGGGTCGGTTATGTGTATAATATTATTGAATATGTGGAAAATCTTCATTTTAAAGCTGATGATATAGCTTATTTACGTTCATTGAATTTATTTGAGGAACGATTTCTTGATTATCTTTCTGAATTTCATTTTAAAGGGGACATTTATGCCTTTCCAGAGGGGACAATTATGTATCCGAATGAGCCGGTTTTAACGGTTATTGCGCCACTGATTGATGCGCAACTTGTGGAAACAGCTATTTTGGCGCAGATTAATCATCAATCACTTATTGCGACAAAAACAAGACGTATAGTTAAAGCAGCACAGGGGAGAAGTGTATCAGATTTTGGCGCAAGGCGTGCTCATAATATGGATGCGGCAGTTTATGGAGCAAGGGCTGCTTATATAGGAGGAGCAGATGGAACAGCAACTGTATTGTCGGGACAGATGTTTGGAATACAGGTAAGTGGTACTATGGCACACAGCTGGGTTATGTATTTTCAGGATGAGTATGAGGCATTTAAGAAATATGCGGTTAAATATCCTGACAGTACTGTGCTTCTGCTTGACACTTATGATGTTATATATTCAGGGGTTCCTAATGCCATACGAGTTGCAAAAGAAGTTTTAGAGCCTATGGGTAAGCGTTTGAAAGGTGTAAGGCTTGATTCAGGTGATTTAGCTTACTTATCTAAAAAGGTAAGGAAGATGCTTGATGCAGAAGGGCTTACTGATTGTAAGATTATTGCTTCAAATAGTCTTGATGAACATACTATTACATCACTTATTATTCAGGGGGCGAAGATAGATTCTTTTGGTGTAGGTGAAAGACTTATTACGGCTAAAAGCGATCCTGTGTTTGGAGCTGTTTATAAGATTGCTGCAGTTGAAGAAGAGGACGGATATAAGCCGCGAATTAAGCTTTCAGAGGCTGTTGAAAAGATTACAAATCCTGGAATGAAAAAGGTGTACCGTGTATACAGCGGCAGCAGTGCTATTGCAGATTTAATTGCTATGGAAGATGAAATTATTGATATGAGTCAGCCATATCGTTATATTGATCCTGAGAAGCCATGGAAGGAAAGATATTTTGAAAATTGTGTAATAAAAGAATTACAGCAGCCAGTTATAAAGGATGGCAGGCGAGTTGGCGGTAGGTTAAAACTTGATGAAATAAGGGATTATGTACAGAAGCAGTTGTCGAATGAGATATGGGAAGAAGAACAGCGTTTTGAAAATCCGCATACTCACTATGTTGACATGACACCGGCATATTATGAGATGAAGAAAGAGCTTTTGAAAGATACGAGAAGTGTAAGGAAAAAATAGAGGTTATTATTAAGATATGACATGCAGTCCAAAAATTCTAATATGAGGTTGTGGAGTTTAAAAATCCATGTTAAAATATTATATGTGGTGGTAGTTAATCAGGAATATGTAATGTAAATTCCTGTAGTGTAAGCTGTTGGGTTGATTTTATGATTATGAAAAGGGGGTTTTTTATGGGAACAAATGAGAGTCTGTTCAATAAGTCTGAAACAACAATTAGAAACGGTTTAGTAGTGATTTGCTATTTAGTTGTTTCTGTTATAATATCGTTTGCGTATTTGATTGAAGCAATTAAGGGAAATCGCACAGTTTTATATGTTCTATTGGTATGTGCTGTTGCACTCTTGCCTGTGGCTGCAAATATTGTGACGTTTAAAAAGAATTCGGATACAAGTCTTGTTAAGCATATTACTGCTGTAGGGTTTGCTGTATTATATACTCTTGTTATATTTACTACGGATAATAGACTTGTGTTTACTTATGTAATACCAATGATGATTGCTATTACGGTGTATATGGATGTATCATATTCTATTAAGCTTTCAATTGGTGTAATTATAGAAAATATAATTCAGGTTGCATATAATTACAGCAAAAAGAGTTTTACTACTGATGAGATAGTTATGGCAGAAATACAGATTCTTATAATTATTGTTGTATGTATATTTTCAATACTTACTACAATGACAATAATGTTTATTAATAAGAAATGTACAGAAGAGATATTAAAAGAGTCGGATAAAGCTACAAGTATGGCTGATGCTATTGTAGAGGTGGCTGATGCTGTTGAAAATAATGTTGAAACTATTACAGAACAGATGAAAGTTCTTGATACCTCGGTTACTGCTACACAGGAGGCTATGGAAGAGATTACACAGGGAATAACAGAAACAGCAAATGCCATGCAGGAGCAGCTTTCAAGTACAGAAGATATACAAAAACATATTGATAATATGGAGAAAATGTCAGGAAGTATTGCACATGAAATGAGGCAGGCATATAAGGCTCTTGAAGAGGGAAAAGGTTCGATGAAGAAGCTTACAAGTCATATTGCTAATACGGAAAATGCGAATAATGAGGCTATTAAAGAGCTTGGTACTTTGGAAGAGTTTACAGAAAAGATGAAGAGTATTATTGTGCTTATTGAAAATATTACTACACAGACAAGTCTTCTTGCGCTTAATGCAAGTATCGAAGCGGCAAGAGCAGGAGAAGCAGGAAAGGGTTTTGCTGTAGTTGCGTCAGAGATTACAAGTCTTGCTAACCAAACACAGGATGCTACAGTAGATATTGCAGAGCTTATTGAGAATTTTTCAGGTGAGCTTTTGTCGGTAATTGAAACAATTAATGTACTTATTGATAATATAAAAGAACAGGGTATTGTGGTTAAAGGCACAATGACAAGCTTTGAGAATATTGCAAGACGTACAGAAAATGTACAGGACAGAGTTACTACACTTGCAGAGGCTATTGATGAATTGGTAACAGCTAATGGAAATATAGTAAATAGTGTTCAGACTGTGTCGGCAATATCACAAGAAGTATCGGCTCATTCAAGTGAAACTCTTGATGACAGTGTTAATAATAAGGATATAGTTATAAAGATATCAGGAATAGTTGATGAGTTGAATGAAAAGGTAAAAGAGCTTAAAACAGTACAGAGATGATGGGTTGTGTACATATTATAGAAATATAAAAAGTATAGGAGCAATAAGCTCCTATACTAGTATAACCCGATTTCCAAAAGATAAGGTAATTAAATTGGATTAATAATTGAGCAATATTTAATTTTCAAACATGCTCTAATGGCTTGTTTAATTCTTCGGTTCCATTAAGAACGAATCTTCCATCTAGTATTATATCAGTAGTTTCACCATCTTTATTATGAACAGTTATGCTTTTAAGTTCATTATAAGGTATTGTTATATCAGTATGGCAGTTAAAGTAAGCATGCATAATGTCAGTGTCACGAAGTTTGGAATAATCATTTTCTTTCGCTTTCATTTCTTTGCCATCAGGATTGTAAGTGGGCATATCTTCTTCATGTGAAAAACATGTGTCGCCTATTGCAAAGTGTGGACCTGTTTTTTCTGCAATAAGTATTGGCAGCAGATGTGAGATATTATATTTACGTCCCATCATATAGGCCGTTGTGTTAGTTCCAATGGCAAATTCACCAATAGGAAGTGTATCATGCTGGTATAGCAGGTTTTCATGTATATATTTGTTGTTCTCATCTTCATTTTCAAAATTTCCGCATGAGTATTTTGTAATTATTCCATCTTTAAAATAAAGTTTTAAGTCAATATATTTTAATCCATTTAAATATATTTCAGGAGAATGCAGCAATCCTTCTGTCCCCTTTAAAGTTGGTGAGGTAAAGACTTCTCCAAGTGGAATATTTACATCAGCAAGGCAGTTTTCAAATTTTGTTTCTTTATCAGGATTATTTATAGGAGTAAGGGCAATTTTCAGTTCTGTCATATTGCCATTAAATCCTTTTATTGTTACATAATCACCTTTATCAAGTGTATCAATTAAACAAGTTTGTATTTTTTCATAAAGAGCAGAGTCAAGAGTGTTGACTTTTACTGTTTCATTAAAAATTGCTTTATAATCTTTGCCTATTTCAGGAATAGGATAAGCTATTATTGTAAAACTTACTTTATCACTTGGTATAAATTCATTAGTAAGAAGTGAAGAGCTTGCCTGATATTCAAGCTTTTGTTTCTGCTGCTGTTCATTAAAGCGCACAGCAGTTGATTTTTCTATAGGTACAAAGTCAGTTTCGCCAAATGTCTCAAGGCAGGCAGGACCGGCATACTCTGTGGCAAGCTGCTTCATATTTTCATATGCTGCACGCTGCTGGCTAAGTTTGCGATCTGCATATGCTTTATCAAATATAAGAGCTTCGTCCATACGGTGGTCATAATCATACTGTCTGCTGGCACTTCCGCCATAAAATCCTATTTTGCCGCGTGCAGAGCGGTGTATAAGGCTTAGCCCCGCTCTATAAATACAAGGCGACAGCCCTATTTCTTTAAATTGAAGTATTGCCTGTTTTATAATTCTTTCAAATCCCAAAGTATATCTTATATTTACACTTTTTTTGTGAGAAAGGTCAATTCTGTATGCTTCAAATCCTTTTTTAAAGCCTTCAGTATATGTTGAAGCCATATTTTTTATTGCGTCATTAGAAAGACTGCTTAAATATTCAGATGTGGCATATTCATTATCAGATATATATTCCCCAAATAAATATAGGTACCTTGGATTGGATAAATCTGAATTCATAATTATATCTGTGGCGAAAGACATATGTGTGTCCAAAAGTGAACGTGTGCGGTCATATGTCATAATATCGGAATAGTCAAAGAAATAGTAATAAAGGGCTGAATGTATTTGCTCTGCTGTACATTTTTTATCTTCAAAAAGGTTATATATTTCTATAAAAAGTTCAGACGAAATAGTAAGGTATAAAAGCCTTTCTTCGAAAGCATAAGCTATATTGCTGCGAAGCTCTGTATATAGTACACAAAGATATTTGCCAAATTCATTACCAAGGCTTTGAATTGCATAATCTGGATTGGAATAACTGTTTAAATAATTATTATTGGCAATGTCTTCGTAAAGCTCATAATTCAGATGATGAAGCTGCATTGTAGTAAATTTATCTATTGCACCTGATGACACAAGATTATATGTTTCATCTATTTGTTTCATAAAATGAGATACTTTTCTAAAATAGTTAGTAAGGGCTTCATTATCTAAAATGGAAACACCATTTGAAAGTTCATTATATATTGAAGATATACGCTGTGAAGCAAGAGCATATCTTTCGGAATATTTTTTATTTTCGTCAATTATTATTTTATTTTTTGTCATATTCATACCTCGTTTAAAGTTTTATTGTTTTAAATATTTGTTTAAGCCGTTCATGACAAGAGTGCATTTTTGAAACTTTTTCATATGCGTTTGCTGCTATTTTGTACATTAAGGTATCATGTTTTAGGTAAAAGTCAGCTTTTTGGATAAGTTCATCTATATCTTCAAATATAACTATGTCCTTGTCTGGTGTAAAGTATTCAGTAAGTTCAGGACGAAAATCAGTAATAAGGAAGCCGCCGCTGCTTAATATATCCCATACACGAAGCGGTATTCCTGTTTTAATGTTTGGTATGGTCATATTTAGGTTTATATGGCTCCTACTGAATATCAAAGGCATTTGGGTATAATAATCTACACTGCTGTGTGATATTACAAAAGGAAGGTCATCTGTGCTGCTGTTGGTAAAGAGATGAACTTCTCTTTTTTTGATAGTATCATGGTGTTTTTTATTAAAGTGTATTGAAAGCTTATTTAAATAAAGTCTGCGTTGTATTGAGGCTGATTTAAATCCAAGCACTGTTGTTGCAAAAAGAGTACTTATATCAGCAAATGAATCTTTTGATTTGTGGTAATCTGATATTTCTTCAAGTTGCCTACATATGTCAGGTGTTAGAAGCTTTTCAAGCATATTACCGCCTGAAATTTGAAGCTGTGCATAAAGAGCACCATCAAGATAGCCACATAGGTAATCCGGAAGTTGGTCTGCTATTTTATCATATGAGTTTTTTTCATAAAGACTGCCTATAAATGATATATCATATTGATAATTTCTGCATAAAATATCCATGGAATTACCAGAAGTGCTAATTGTATTATATATCCGTTTTGTGTCAGAGGCAAGCGGTAAATGGTATATATTGGATACTCCAAGTTCCTTAAATTCCTGCATATTGGAATAGTCAAATGTAAATATGTGGTTAGTGTCATAAAATATTGATTTGTGGTACATTGCAATAAGGGGGCTGTCACAGTTCCAGCATATATAGAGAGTATCAGCCACATGGCAAGCTTCTGCAAGTACAGGAAAGTAGTTGCTTGAAAATAGAAGGTCAAAATTTTGGTTAGTCAATTTTTTAATTACCATTTCTGTGTATGGAATATCTTCTTCTATATTGTTTAATGGTGTGTTAATGAATGTGAGATTGTGACCAAGAGCAATAAGATTGGCTTCAATATCATGTTGGTGGTATGAGTGCCAGCGGTAAATAAGGATATTCATATCTATACTCCCTCTTTTTCTATTAATAATAAATTCTCAAAATAAAGAAAATATTAGTCTACTTTGTCTTTGTAATAATTATACAAAATAGATAAAAAAAATCTATATATTTGTGAAGAAATATTGTAAATTTTTATATATTTGTGGTAATATAAAAGGTGGTTGCGATATTAATGCAATGGGAAATTAGTTTTTATTGAGGAGGAATAATTATATGCGAAAACAAAGGGTTGGAAAAATGATTTTTATTATGCTTGCTTTTATGCTGTTGTATATGTTGATGCTTGTAGTAGGCAATTATTATATGGTTAATAAGTCAGAAGACACAGCTAGTACTCTTTATTACAATTATGGCAAGATTCAAGGAGATGTAGCTATGGGGTATGCTTATTTTCAGGGAGTAAAAGCAGATTTAAGAAATGTATTATATTTATATGTCCGTGATGAGGAAAAACAATCAGATTCTATTGAAAAGATAAGTATTGATATAGATAATATGAATGCAGGATTTGATGAAGCAGAAAATTATTTAATAGATGATGATTCTAAATTAATCTTATCGGAAGCAAGAGAAAATGTGAACTTGTATATTGCAGATGTAAATCAGTGTCTTACATATGTTTCAAATGGAGATATAAGGGCTGCAAGGGAGCATTTATATAATAATGGAGTTGCTTCGGCTAATGCGGCAGCAGAAGAAATAGATGAACTTATCAAAAATCTTGAAGGACATGCGAATGATGAAGTTGAAGCCGCAAAAAACTTGCAGTTAATGAGTTCAATAGTTATATGTATATTTTTTATCATAATTTTTATTAGTACAATAGGAGCTGCACGTCTATTGTGTAAAGTTCTGCGTGATCCTATGGTTGAACTTTCTAAAATTGCTCAAGATATTGCTGTAGGAGATGTTGAACACAATGTCACAAGGCTTGAACCGACGCAAAATGAAGCTGTTATTTTGCAAAATAGTTTTTGTGATATGATAGAGAATTTGAAGATGCAGGCAAGTGTTATAAATAAGTTGTCAGAGGGAAATTTTGATATCGAATATAAAGCAGTGTCTGATAAAGATATAGTTGGTAAGGCAATAGAAAGGCTTATTAAAGATAATAATTCAGCATTTGGGATAATCAGGCAGGCTGCTGACAGAATTAGCATGGGGTCGAATCAGATAGCATCTGCGAGCCAGACACTTGCACAAGGCTCTACACAACAGGCGGGAGCTATTCAGCAGATAGTGGCATCTGTTACTGATATAGCAGGAAAGACAAAGGAAAATGCTTCCCAGGCTAATGAAGTTAATGATATTGTTAATGGGGCAAAATCGGATGTTGAGCTTGGAAATGAGCGGATGCGTGAAATGGTTGCATCAATGGAGGAAATTAATGAAGCATCTGAAAATATAAGAAGAATTATTAAAGTTATTGATGATATAGCATTTAATACGAATATACTTGCGCTTAATGCAGCTGTAGAGGCAGCAAGGGCGGGAGAGCATGGCAAAGGGTTTGCAGTTGTGGCAGAGGAGGTAAGGAGTCTTGCAGGACGTTCAGCAGAGGCATCAAGCCAGACGACTGAGCTTATAGAGGATTCTATATTAAAAGTAAAAAAAGGTTCAGAGCTTGCTAAGGAAACTGAAAATTCTTTTACTGTAATTTCTGATATGATAGATAAAATTACATGTCTTAGTGCTGAGATTGCGACTGCATCTGAGAACCAGGCAACATCAACAGCACAGATAGATAAGGCACTTGAACAAGTTTCACAGGTTGTGCAAACTAATTCTGCTACAAGCCAGCAGTGTGCTTCTGCAAGTGAGGAACTTTCAGGACAGGCGAGGGGACTTAATAAAGAAATAGCAAAGTTTAAGATTAAGGGTTCAGCAAAGATTATGCCTTCGCAGATGTTGGAATATAATGAGCCTATTCAAATAGGCAGCACAGCTGGTAAATATTTGACTAAAAATTCTTTGTAAATTTAGATTATCTTTTTAGAAGTTTTTATATGCCGGTATAGCCCGTATTTTCGGGCTGTCCCGGCATTTTAGATGAGGCGGTTAAGCTTCTTGATGATTACGAAATTAATTATGAATTTTAATAATGTAGTCTAAATGTTATAGTATTCTGTATAGCATATGATATCCAGAAAAATTTGATTGCTATGTTTGTGATTTATTGGAAGAAATATAATATTTGTGATACAATGAAATTAGTTAAGGAGGTATGTTTATATGGAATATATCAGACCAATACCAATAGGGGTAGAATTTTACAAACAGATGATAAGTGAAGGGTATTATTATATAGATAAAACACTGTTAATACGTGATTTATTAGAACAAAAAAGTACAGTTACTTTATTTACACGCCCAAGACGTTTTGGAAAAACATTAGCACAGAGCATGTTAAAGACTTTTTTTGAAAAAGAAATACTTTCAGATGGTACAATAGCAGATAATTCTGTATATTTTCAAGGGAAAAAGATTATGGAGGCGGGAGAAGAATATCTGAAACATATGGGGAAATATCCAGTGATATTTCTATCACTTAAATCAGCAAAACAGCCAACATATGAAATGGCATA
>CAMWXG010000106.1 GCA_947178155.1 uncultured Lachnoclostridium sp. | reverse complement strand
AAATATATCAGATGAGCAGGCAGAAGAATATTATGATGAATATAGTGGTTTATAAAATATCGTAACATAATCTTAAATAATTAATTTTTTTAAAATAATTGAAATATATCCAATATAATGGTATAATCTTATTGGTCATGTCCTATTGTGTATAAAATAAATATTAGTATAAACTGATATTTATGCAATTTCGACATTTTGTTGCCATTTTTTGGTGATATATTTATTAAAAGAAATTATAAAGCGAGCTGTAAATTGTATCAGACAGGAAATACTCATACCTATATAAATACAGGACTGTATTTATATTATTGGGAGTATAATAGTTACTTTTCACATTCTAGTATAATCCAATTTAATTACCTTATCTTTTGGTGAGTATGCTTTTTTGAGAGTGCAGGTGTAAAAACGTAGGCGTAGCGGGCTACGTTGAGGATTTTACGCCTGTGCTATCGGAAAAGTAGACCAGCAAAAGGTACGGTTAATTAAATTGGGTTATACTAGCCAGATTTGAGGATTTTTGGCATGGTTTTTGCCAAAATGTGTGAATTCAGTGTTTAAAGCACTGTTTGTTATTGGTAACAAAGTGGACAGTAATATATAATATTTTGCCTGATATAGTCTCTGACAAGATTGCTGTTATGTACAGAAAAATAATGGTAAAATCAGCAGTATTCACATAACAGTGAGAAAGTAATATATTGTATTGTTGATATTTTATTAAATGATTTGTCTGTTTTTTAGATTTTACTACTTAGAAGTATATGTGAAGAAAGATGTTATTGCATTTGTCTTTTTTTGCAGTATTTTTGAAAAAGGATTTATCATTTGACCAAAAATTAACGATAAATATATATGAGACATTTTTTAACGAATTAAAGAAGTCTGCCGTTTCATGTGCATAAAGCATCAAGCGGAGGGAGAGCTTTTTGTGCTATATGTAGTTTGGATTCCATCTGTTAAGCTGCTGTTGCAGCATGAGGTTATGTGCAGGTAGCGAAGCGAATTGTAAATATTCGCTCGACTTATGTGAATAATATGGAGGCGTGATATGAAAAGAGTTTCAGGACAAAAAAAGCGTTGGAAATGGATGTTGGGTATTACATCTTTATTTTTGATTGTATTTATATCAGTATTTGCCTTATATATGGGAGATAGGGTAAAGGCTGATGATCCTATAGGCAGAGTTGTAACAGGTGGTGGTGTTACGCTTACAGATAATGCTACATATAATATGAGAATGAATAGTGAGGCTTTAGCTTATGTAAATAATACTACAGGAAGTGCTTCAAATTATACTTATCATTGGCAGATAATTCAGCCTGGTATTGTAAGTTTTAATCCAAGTAATGAGGTTTTGGATATAAATAATAATACTAATGATAACGTTATGTTATATGCAAAAGCTTTGGGGCAGACACCAATTCAGGTTACAGTTACAGACAACACAGGTGCAGTAGTGTATTCTATTAACTTTATTTTAGTTGTGGATATATCTATTAATGAAAGTATAAATAGTGGTGCTGCAACTCCAGTAATGACAAGGATAAATGCTGATGATGAGAGGCGCTCACTGATACTTGAGTCTGGCGATTCTGTTCAAATAGGTACCAGTGCTGCTACAGATACCAATATGATAAACTTAAACCTTGGTTCAGCGAAAGATGCAACATGGAGTACAGGAGATTCAAGTATATTATCTGTAACAAATGATTCATCTGGAAAGCAAGGTAATATAGTAGCTGTGGGAGCAGGACGTACAACACTTACAGCAGAGTATTCATATAATGGGCAACAGGGGAGTGATACAATAACAGTCTATGTAAAACCTAAATTTACAGATAGTAATGGGCGTCCTATAAATTCAACAGATGGTTTGGAAGCTCATAATGGTGACAGAATTACGGCATCAGTGGTGTCATCAGCTTCATCAGTAGGTCTTGCTGATAAGCTTGACTGGGTTATTTCAAAAAGTGTAAATGGTCAGGATACACTTGTAAGAGACTCTTTAGGAAATTTTACAGAGGAGTTTAAAGATGAGGCACGTTTAGAGGTAGTATCAGCAACAGAGTATAGGATTGTTGCAAAGGCAGGAGAATATAGTGTACATTTTTTTGTAAAAGGAATGTACACTGGTGATTATGAGAAATTTAGGGATGAGAGGCGTCTGCCACCAGATGGTGTTGCAAGCTTTGAGTTATTACAAAGTGCTTTTGGTATGAAAGTATTCAGTAATTTTTACAGTCGTGATATTAATATAAATCTGGGGGGTACACTTAATTTATCAGATTTACTGAATATTAATGCTAATACACTTCAAAATACAGGTAATTTCGATGTTCGTATACTTTCAGGTTCTGTTGCATCTACAGGAAGTTCTGTTGGTTCAGGTACAGGTAATTATATTGGTTGGCTTAATAATGACAGAGCATCTATGATAGTTGGTACTAAGGGGGATTTGGGTACTGATACTATTAGGGTTGAGGTAGGAGAAAATGTAAGTGGAATACCAGGAATTAATCCCCATGATGTTATTTTAATTAGAGTTACGGTTGTAAACAGATTAACTTTAAATATATCAGATCTTAAACTTGCAGTTGGTGAAACAAGGGAGCTTACAGGTGTATTTGACTATAGTGAGATGGAGATAGATCCAAGCCAGTTTGAGTGGACATCAACTGACACAAATTCAGAATTTGTAAAGATGGAACCTATAACTGATGGGCTTGTAAAGGGGCAGACAATATCTGTTACAGGTGTAAAGACGACAAGTGAAGGTTCGCCTGTAATAGTAACATTAAAATGGACCTCTTTTGAAGGAATAACACTCGTAGCAGATTGTAGAATTATAGTAAGTGCATCTGCAACTGATTTTAGAATTAATGAAGCACCAGTGACTATGCTTGCAGGTGATACT
Organism: uncultured Lachnoclostridium sp.; assembly: GCA_947178155.1. Lineage (GTDB taxonomy): Bacteria > Bacillota > Clostridia > Lachnospirales > Lachnospiraceae > Butyribacter. The sequence goes on along the minus strand of CAMWXG010000106.1, from coordinate 6,237 downwards.
AAGATGCTTACTATTAATGGTAAGATTGATGTGGTATGGATTTCTTCTGATACAAGTGTAGCTACAGTTGTTGATTCATCAGGAAATAATACAACTGCCGCACAGCTCAGTGGTCTTAAAGCAGGTACAACTGTTATTACTGCATTTAATAAAGCGAATGATTCATATGCTACATGTCTTGTTACTGTTGAACAGCCTATTACTTCACTTGAGATAGGTGTTGCCGGGACTGCTGTACAGGAGTATGAAGCAACTATGGCAGATGGTTATGTATTTTTTGAACCATTATATGAGCCACCAGATGCTACACAGCTGGATTTTGTATGGGCTTCATCAGATACTACAATTGCTACTATAGATGAAACAGGTAAAGCTACTCTCTTAAAAGAGGGTGATACATGGATTACTCTTAGTAATAGGAATGGTGCTACACAGTTTACAACCCAGTGTCTTCTTTCAATAGTAAATAAGCCAATTACATCTATTACACCAGATGTAACAGAGCTTGATATGATTATGGGTGATACATATACTGTAACAACTGAAATTGCACCACAAAATGCAACAGATGTGACTCTTGTATGGACTTCAATGGATCCTGCCGTGGCAAGAGTTGATGGTGGAAGGATTACAGCAACGGGTGTTGGTAATACATATATAAATGTTGAAGCACAGCTTCCACAGGCAGATGGCTCAAGGGCATCGGCAACTATTAAGGTAACTGTACGAAACAGGCTTACTTCCATAGCCTTTGACTCAAACACTACCTATATAAATGTAGGTGGCACCAAGCAGATGAATGTAATATTTACTCCAGATCAGGATGTTAACAAGAACTTAACATTTAGGTCATCAGATACATCTATATTTACAGTTGATGAAAAGGGTGTTATCACAGGTGTTAAAGTAGGTCAGGCGATTCTTACATGTGTTGCCGAAGATTTGGGAGAGTCAGGAGTTATATCATGTATAGTTCATGTTACAGCATCTGTTGTTACAGCAACTGATTTTGTAATTACTCCTGCTGAGGGTACGGTATATGTAGGTGGTACACTGCAGTTGGAAAAGACATTTACACCTCAGGATGCAACGAACCAGTTTGTTACATGGAGTTCATCAGATACAAGTCTTGCTACTGTAAATAATGCAGGTGTTGTTACTGGTGTGGCAGAAGGAAAGGTTACTGTTTCAGCGGTATATACAGATACTGTTGATAATATTCCGTGGATAAGAACAAGTACGATTAATGTAGAAACAGCACCAGTACATGCAACTGATTTTGATGTTAATCCAAATTCACAAAATATTATTGTGGGGGAGAAATTCCAGTTAGAACCTGTATTTGTACCAGCTAATACAACTGATAAAACTGTAGAGTACCAGTCACTTGATGAAGGTGTAGTTACAGTTGATGAGAAGGGTGTTGTAACAGGTGTAGGTGCAGGTGATGCTGTTATACAGTGTCAGTCTGTAGATGGAGGATTTATTGCAACATGTACGGTTCATGTAGATAATGCAATAAAATTCTCATTAAATCCTGCAACAAGAGAGATAGCACTTGGCAAAAGCTTTAGTATAAAAAAGGTAACAGATCCTGCCAATGCTAATAAGACAGCTAAATGGACGTCATCAAATTCGTCTATTGCATCCGTTAGTTCTTCTGGCAAAGTTACAGGTAAAAGACTTGGCTCATGTACAATTACATGTACTCTGACAAAATATAATCAGAGTGCAAGGTGCAGGGTAAAAGTTGCAAAGCTTAACAGCAGAGTGTCACTTGATAAGAAGAATATAAGAATTGGTGTAGGTCAGACATACAGACTTAATAAAACAGTATGGTCAAATAACACATCACTTCCAAAGGTGACATGGAAGTCATCAAATAAGCGTGTAGTTACTGTAAATAGTAATGGAAAGCTTACAGGTAAAAAAGTAGGTCTTGCAAAGATTACTGTTACAACAAAAGATGCAATACGTGCCAAAGCTACATGTAAAGTAAGAGTTATTCAGAGGGTTACAAGTATAAGTTTAAGTTCAGATTATCAGGTGATTTATGTTGGAAGAAGCAAAAATCTTAAGGTTAAATACAGACCTGCTAATGCCACTATTCCAAAAGTAAAATGGGAAAGTGGTGATGAAAACATTGTAAGAGTTACTGCATCAGGTAAGATGAGAGGTATTTCTCAAGGAGATACATATGTTACAGCAACAACAACAGATGGAAGTAATAAGAAAGCCAGATGTTATGTAAAGGTACTTGACGCAGTTCCAACAACAAGTATTGTAGTTGCACAGACAGAGCTTACTATGCAAAGAGGTGATACGGCAAATCTTTCATATAGAGTACTGCCTGACAATACATCTGATGACCTTAAATTTGCTTCTGACAATAAGAGAGTTGCAAAAGTAAACAATAAGGGTAAGATAACGGCTGTTGGAACAGGTAATGCAACTGTTACAATACTGGCAACAAGTGGAGTTTCTGCTACTGTAGATGTAAATGTAGTAGCACTTAATAAAACAAGTCTTAATATTCGTCAGTATGATACAGAAACATTGGTAGTACATGGTACAACAGAACCAATTACTTGGTATTCTGCTAATCAAAGAATAGCTACAGTAGAAAATGGTAAGGTAGTTGGAAGAGCAATAGGTTCAACATATGTTTATGCATATGTTGAGGGATGTAGATTAAGCTGTCTGGTTACAGTTACATCTGTAAATAGCTAGAGTAAAGTTATTGTTCACATATATATTAAGGTTAAAAGTTTTGGATATTTTGTAAATAATATAAGAGAGTGATATTTTGCCTGATTTTGAAATAAAATCAGGCAAAATATACGCATTACAATATTTAAAATTAAAATCTATTGTAAATATGTTTTTTATTGGAATGAAGTGAGTAATGACAGTGCAAGATAATAGGAAGGAGAAAAACTTGCTTTTAAATTTACATGTTAAAAATCTTGCTATTATTGAAGAGATAGAGGTGGATTTTTCAGAGGGAATGAATGTCCTCACAGGTGAAACAGGTGCAGGAAAATCTATTATTATAGGTTCTGTAAATATGGCAATAGGTGGCAAAGTGCCAAAAGATATTATAAGAAAAGGAGCTGAATTTGCTCTTATAGAGCTTTTGTTTTCAATTGATACACCAGAGCAGAAGCAGTTTCTTAATGAGCATGGAATTAATACAGATGATGATGAAGTTTTAATATCGCGTAAATTCACTAAGGGCAGGAGCATAAACAGAATTAATTCTGAGAGTGTGCCTGCCTCAGTGCTTAAACAGGCTGCATCTGTGTTAATTGATGTGCATGGACAAAATGAACAACAGTCGCTTTTGTATAAGTCAAAGCATATGGAGATTGTAGACAGATTTGCAGGTGGGAATTTAGCTGTAATAGCTGCAGAATATACTGAAGTGTATAATAAATATAGAGAGCTTATAGAGGGACGTAATATTAAGGAAATTTCTGAAGAGGAAAGATTGAGGGAGATTTCTTTTATGCAGTATGAGCTTGATGAAATAGAGGCAGCAAATCTTGTACATGGAGAAGAAGAGAAGCTTGAACAGAGTTATAAACAGTTGTCAAATACAGCACTTATAGTGAGTGGAATTGGTGAAATATATTCTATGACTGGTTCGGAAGGAACTGGTACTGTTTCAGAAAAGCTTGCCCATTCATTAAGAATAATTGGAAGGCTTGGAGAATATGATGAAAGGATAGAACAATTTACAGAGCTGCTATCAGAGATAGATAGTCTTGTATCTGATTTTAACAGGGATATATCGGATTATATAGATGGTATAGAACTTGAAAGTGAACAACTTGACAAGGTGGAAAAAAGGCTTGACATTGTGAGAAGTATCAAGGCAAAATATGGAGAAACCACTAAGTTAGTTGGTGAATATGCTGACAAACTCAGGGAAAAGCTTAAAAGATATGAGGAATATGAAGAATATAAGGCGAACCTTGATAAGCAGATAAAAGAAGCAGAAGAAAAGCTTGGCAAATTATCAGCTTCAATGTCAAAAGTTCGTAAATCATGCGCCAAAACTCTTGAAAAATTGATAACAGAAGCTTTAATAGATCTTAATTTTTTACAGGTAAAATTTTCTATTGATATAAAAGCTTTGTCTGAATATACTTCAAAGGGCAGGGATGAGATTGAATTTATGATATCTGTAAATCCTGGGGAGGATTTAAAGCCTATTGGAATGGCAGCATCAGGAGGTGAACTTTCAAGGATAATGCTTGCTGTCAAGGCTGTACTTGCCGAGCATGATGAGATAAGTACGTTAATATTTGATGAGATAGATGTCGGAATAAGCGGAAGAACTGCGCAAAAAGTAGCAGAGAAAATGGCGCTTATAGCAGGACATCATCAGGTAATCTGCATTTCGCATCTTGCACAGATAGCAGCAATGGCAGATGTTCATTACCTTATTGAAAAGAAAAATGACAAAAAGCACACAAGTACTCAGATACGGGTGCTTGATAATGACCAGTCTGTAGAAGAGCTTGCAAGGATACTTGGAGGAGTACAGATAACAGAGGCAGTTATTAATAGTGCATCTGAGATGAAAAATCTTGCAATGAAGGTAAAAATGGGACTTTAGGAACTGTAAATAAATTGAAAGTTCCATAGGATAAATATAGAATATAAAAGGCACAATTTGCACATTATAAATATGTACAGGTTGTGCCTTGCTTTTTACTTTTTATAGAAAGTTTTCTATTTTATATAAAGTAAAAACGCTGTTGTTCTGCACATACTGTGTATAAGTATTATTTGGGAATGGAGATAGATATGGGCAGAAAAGTTATATGTACAAATTCAGGCAGAAGATATCGAAGGCTTTTGATTGTCATGTTGTGTATTACAATGTGTGCAGCAGCATTTTACTATGTGAGGTATATAGATAAAAAGATTCCTGACAGTATAATGCTTATTGAAAACCGCAGTGAGAGATTTGAGTTTAATGTTCCGGTGGAAGGCGAGATAAGTGGAGCAGTTGATGTAATAAGCATAAGTAATCAAACTAGCAGCAAAGATAAAAATATTCATTTTAATATGAATAAGACAATAATTATGCAGGCAAATAATACAGGCAGCTATAATGCAAGTCTTAAGCTGTTTGGATTGTTTCATTATAAAAATATACAGATAGATATTGTAAAAGAGCAGAAAGTAATGCCATCGGGCAGGGCAGTAGGATTGTATATTAATTCTGATGGGATAATGGTACTTGGTACTTCGGAGGTTGAAGGACAAGACGGTTTTAAACATGAGCCTGCTGCAAATATTCTAAAATCTGGTGATTACATTTATAAGATAAATAATGAGCAGGTAGATAATATTGATGATGTAGTGAAAGTGCTTCAAAAAAGTGGTGCAGGAAAGGTAACCATACATCTGAGGAGAGGAAGCAGCAAAATAAAAGTTAAAGTAGAAACTGTACTTTCAAATGATGGTGAGTATAAGATTGGGGCATGGCTTAGGGAAGATACAGAGGGAATTGGCACGTTGACATATATTACTAAGGATAATAAATATGCAGCTCTTGGACATGGTATAACTGACATTGATACAGGGCTTCTCATTGATATACGTGCAGGTGGTGTTTATCCTGCTGCAGTTCAGCAGGTAATACGTGGGGAGTCAGGAGCGCCGGGAGAAATAATAGGTTTAGTAAAGCTTGGTGATAGTAACAAGCTTGGAACAATAAGTGATAATACAAATTATGGAATTTCAGGTATTGTATCATCTGAAGAGTACAGCTATAAAGAGGATAAGGCGATGCTTGTGGCGATGAAGCAGGAGGTTGAATGCGGGAGTGCTACTGTAAGATGTCAGCTTGCGGATAGTGTAGAAGATTACAAGATTGAGATAGAAAAGATAAATTTAAATGCAGATGATAATAAAGGCATGGTTATAAAGGTGACAGATGAAAGACTGCTTGATAAGGCGGGTGGTATAGTACAGGGCATGAGCGGTTCACCTGTAATTCAGAACGGAAAAATTGTCGGAGCTGTAACGCATGTATTTGTCAATGATTCGACAAGAGGATATGGCATTTTTATAGAGGATATGTTGTCATAATTTATTATTTTATGACGAAAAACCAAGGAAAAAAGTTAAGGTATGTTATCAAATGAAAATGAAGGTAAAATATAGTCGAAAAGTAACATTTTATTCCTGTTGCAGTAATAAACTTATATAGGTATTATT
>CAMWXG010000105.1 GCA_947178155.1 uncultured Lachnoclostridium sp. | reverse complement strand
TGCCTGTACAATGATTGCAGCAAAGATAATCTTTCTTTCGCCTGCCAGAGCATAAAGCTCTTCCACATATTTTGCATTTTGTAATGCCATGAAATATGTGGCGGGGGCTTTTTTTTGAGCTTTTAATATGCTTTATATTATCATTTACTTTATTAAATATTACTTTATCTATTATTGCATCATGACTGTCAGGAATAATATTCCAATTTGAGCGGGGAAGTTTTTGACATATATTGCTTTCTGGAAGGGTTTCATATTTATGCCATATATAATCACCAGTATAAAAAGGATTATTTAAAATTTGCCAGATGTATGCAGCACTCCAGCTGCTGTTTTTATTTCCAGCGAAACAATTTTGAGAATTAAGTATATTTTCAATATCGTGGCAGTTAAAGCCATTATACGCCATTTCAAAAATTCTTTTAATAATATCAGCTTCTTCTTTGTTAATTATAATTTCATTTTTATTTAATTTAGGTGAATATGAAATTCTATAGCCATATGGCACATTAGCAACAGCATATTTACCGGAACTTTTTTTAGCAGAAAGTACGTTTTTAATTTTATTTGAAATATCATTACAATAATATTCATTAAAAAGACTTTTAAAAGATGCAACAAGTTCACTGCAGGAAGAGCGGCTGTCATATCTGTCGGCTACAGATATAAAAGTAATACCAAGTTGAGGAAATATTTTTTCTCGAAATTCTGACATAAGAAGGTGATTTCTACTAAATCTTGAAAAATCTTTAACCATAATAATATCAATTTCTCCAAGCGCAGCAATAGCAATCATGCGCCTGAATTCAGGGCGTTTTGCAGATCTTCCGCTAAAGCCGTCATCAACAAAGGTCTGAATATTATATAGTAAGTTTGTGTTATTCCCATATTTATATTCTGATATATCGCAGGTGTTGTTTTTTGTGTTGTCGTAGTAAGCTTTGTTAAAGAAGCTTAAGTCTTTTATTAAATGCAAATTGTCATTTAAGAGATTAAGCTGGTTTGTAATGCTGTTGCTTACAGACATATTTTTTTTGTCAGGTTTTGAAATGCGGGCATAAAAGGCGATACGATAAGGATTTTGCATAGCAGTTTCCTTAATATAGTTTTGTATATAAATATGCTTATTTAGGATTATAATATTACAGTTATCTTGTAAGAATAAAATGTATAATGAAATTAATTTTGACTTTTATAGCAATCTATTGAAGAAGTACTGAAAATATAGTATTATAAAATACTGAAAATGCATTTAATTAATATGACAGTTTTTAGGGGGATTGTATGATACCTGTAATTTCTATAGGAGCACAGGATTTTGAGAAAATCAGAAAAAATGATTCGTTTTATATTGATAAGACAGCTTTTATTAAAGAGTGGTGGGAAAATGATGATGATGTAACACTAATTACACGCCCCAGACGATTTGGAAAGACATTGAATATAAGTATGGTTGAGCAGTTTTTTTCTAACAGTTATGCAGACAGAGGGGATTTGTTTGAAGGGCTTAAAATCTGGAAAGACGAAAAGTATCATAAGCTGCAGGGAACATATCCTGTAATTTCCATTAGCTTTGCAGACATTAAAGGTGATACTTTTGAAACAGTAAGGGACAAAATCATACAAGTTATTATAGATATTTATATAAAATACAGTTTTTTATTAGAGAGTGACCACTTAAGTCAGGGAGAAAAATCATATTTTAGTTATATAAATGAGAATATGTCTGATGCTGTTGCAGCAATGTCATTAAAAAGGCTGTCAGCATGTATGTATAAATATTATGGAAAAAAAGTTATTATTTTGTTGGATGAGTATGATACCCCTTTACAAGAAGCATATGTATATGGTTATTGGGAAAAGTTAGTTTCTTTTATAAGAAGCCTGTTTAATTCTACTTTTAAGACGAATCCTTATATGGAACGTGGGCTTATGACTGGAATAACAAGAGTAAGCAAGGAATCTGTATTTTCTGATTTAAATAATTTAGAAGTAATTACAACTACTTCTATAAAATATGCATTTTCGTTTGGTTTTACGGAAAAGGAAGTATTTAATGCTTTGGAGCAGGCAGGAAAGTCTTCAGAGAAAAAAAGGGTAAAAGCTTGGTATAATGGATTCTCCTTTGGTAATTACACTGATATCTATAATCCATGGTCAATTACAAAGTTTCTTGATTCAGGAGAATATGGTACTTATTGGGCAGATACCAGTGAAAATAGTTTAGTGTCAAAATTAATCAGGGAAGGTTCACCACAGATAAAAATGCATTTTGAGAATTTGCTTGCGGGAAATGAGCTTACAGTTGAATTTGATGAGCAGGTTGTATTTGAACAATTACAACAGAAAAAAGGAGCAATTTGGAGTCTTTTGCTTGCAAGTGGTTATTTAAAAGTAACAGAAAAAAATCCGGATAAGAAAAAGGGACGTTTTATTTATTGTTTAAAACTTACAAACCATGAAGTAATGCTGATGTTTGAGGATATCATAGCTGGCTGGTTTTCAGAAGAAAGTACATCTTATGGTAATTTTAGAGATGCTTTGCTTGTGGGAGATTTAAATTATATGAACCAATATATGAATCAGGTTGCTATTCAGACGTTCAGCAGTTTTGATACAGGAAGACAGCCTTCTGTTCAGGCACCAGAGCGGTTTTATCATGGCTTTGTATTAGGGCTTATTGTAGACCTTGCAGATATATACCATATTACTTCTAATCGTGAAAGCGGATTTGGTCGTTATGATGTGATGCTTGAACCGCTTAAAAATGATATACCGGCGATTATAATAGAGTTTAAAGTATTTAATCCGGCAAAAGAAGCTGATTTAGAAGAAACTGTACAGTCTGCACTTGCACAGATAGAAGATAAACGTTATGATGAGGAATTGACAGCCAGAGGAATTTCAAGAGAAAGAATTTGTCATTATGGTTTTGCTTTTAAGGGAAAAGAAGTGTTGATTGGAGTGAGATAGGTTATAGTCAATGGTGATTTGTAATTAAAAATCGTAGCTGGTCACATAAAACAAGGACTTTTTTTAAAATTTTCTTGACTTCATTAAACAATAGGGCTTTAAAAATAATTCAATCTGTGATATAATAATTAAGTCAGGCTATATGCAAAGCTTCCTTCTAGAGCTTAAAGGCTCTTGCCGGTTAAGCAAGATTATAGAGTTTTGATGATTTCCTGACAAAATATGCAGGCTATGAAAAATCTTCCTTCTAACTTTGGGATAAAAGTCATAAAATCAGATTTTTCAATTCCCTGCAATTTTTTCTATCATTAATAATTATTAAGGGTATAGAGAGTTTTATTATTATTATTGGTTTAGATGCACTCTAAGTTTGTATAGGAGATTAGAATGAAAGAAAAGACAAACGGAAAAAGCAAAATAAAAGATAAGAAAAATGAGATTTTATTAAGAAGAAAAAATAAAATAATTGTTAAAAGTGGGAATGAATTAGCATCCAAAAGTGGTTATATTGCAACTATTATGCGAAATATTGAATCTCTTGGGTTTACGTTTTCAGAGGAATTAATAGATGCATTAAATACATTGTCAAAAGGTAGTCTTAACAATTTTTATTTGGAATTAGTTCCTATACTTAAAAATATGGTTGGTGCAGATGTTGTATATAAGCCTATGTATCCCAATTTTCCAGACTCTGTTATGAAGGCAGATAAAGCGGAATTATATTTAAATTCCATTATTCATTATCTTACTTATGGAACAGTATATCCTGCCCAGGATAAAGAAGAAAGGCTGCCGCTGTTTGAAAGAACAGATGCCAGAGTTATTGGTCTTGGAACAGATGATGATTTAAAAGAAATTTTTTATAATTTATGTAATTCCATGACATCTATATCAGATACGGATAAAGATGATATTAAATACATATTTAGTAATATGCATTACGATTTTCCAGAGGAAATACCATTAAAAGAGAATGCTGCATTGATAGGAAAGATATATTTAGAAAGTTATCCGCTGGCAAAAGCGTCTGATATTCAGAAGTATTTTAAGACTGCAACTGATGTATTAAGGCTGATTACAGCTATGTCTGATGGTGATATAAGTCTTGCCCAAAATTCAAGATTCAGAAGTTTTAAAAGAAGTGAAAGAAGGTTATTGTTAGAGCTTCTGGAAAATTGTACAGATATTGAAAAAGATATGCTTCGATATAAAAACAGGTGGATACGTGTTGGAGAGAGACTGCATCCAGGAGAATACAGCAAAGGCAGATATGGGAGAGCAATAACAGCATTTGATAAGCTTAGAAATGATGTTAAGATTAATACATTTGAGAGCAGGGTGATATCCGCAGTTAATAATGAGGATTATAAGTCTGCCATCATACTTTTAAAGACAAGGCCGGGAGAGTTTGCAAGAAAGCTTGACTGGATTTTGAGGATAACGAACGATAAGGACTATGTTATTGGTGCATTTGCTGATGTTGCTTATAATGTGTCATCTACTGTGTTGTTGCAGGTAAAAGAACATTTTAAATATAGAAATAGTAGTGCTGATATAAGGGTGTTTTTTCCGAAAGGATCATTGGCAAGATGTCATTCTATCCAAAATATGCTTCCTGATATTGAAGAAAAATATTGTGATGCAGTTGTAAAAATATGTGAAGATGCTTTGATTAAAATATATGAAAAAAGAGACTCTCTTGGAAAAGTATATTTGCCTGAAACATTTAAAAGTTATGTTGTGCCGTTTAGCCAGAGGAGTGCAAGTAAGGCGTTAAAGACTATTGTAAGAGGTTCAAAGCTTTCTATTGATTCGGATACAAAAGTATTAAGAGGATTTATTTGGTGGACCAATTATTATAATCATATAGCAAATTTTGAGCATATTGTAGATATTGATTTATCAGCAGCTATATTTGATGATAACTGGCAGTTTATGGAACATGTTTCTTATACAAGATTAAGATCAGAAAAGTTGAATGTATGTCATTCTGGTGATATTACAAATGGAGGACCTGTAGATGGCGAGGGTGTAAGCGAATTTCTTGATGTGGATATTGAAGCTGTAGTAAAAAACGGCGGAAGATATGTTGTATATCAGGTTTACAGTTATAGTTATCAGCAATTTTCAGAATTGACACATGTTATGTTTGGCTGGATGGGAAGACAGGACTTTGCTTCTGGTGAGATTTATGAACCAAAGACCGTTTTTCAAAAGTTTGATTTAACATCACAGAGCGTAGTATGTATACCTGTTATTTTTGATTGTGTGGAAAGAAGTATTATCTGGTGTGATATGAATTTGTCATTAAACAGTAGTATGAATCATAATGGAGGCAATAATCTGGAAAGTAATCTTTCTGGTGTAGCTGCTGTGTGTTACAGTATGGTAAATATGAAAAAGCCAAATCTTTATGATTTAATTGAACTGCATATAAGGGCAAGAGGTGAAAGAACGTATAATAAAGAGGAGGCGGATGTAATTTTTGATATAGATGATGGTACAACGCCATTTGATACAGAAGTATTTATGGGTGAATTTTTATAAAATATTGATAAATGCATTTTTGTGGCTATATATCAGCTTCCTTCTATCTCCCACCCCGACCAATAAAAGCTGATATAATTTCCACTTTTATGTTTCTATTTATGATTGTGGCATTTAACGAAAACTTTTTGCTCATGAGTATAACTTAATATTGAAAGGAGAACAAGTATGTTTGCTGATGAAGGAATTGTTAATTTAAAGCACGATGTTTTAAATGAGGTTGCGAAGCTTGCATTTGAAGGCAAGCTTGATGAAGAAAGGGATAACATTCCATACAAGATTATAAAGGGACCTAAGCCTGAGTTTAGATGTTGTATATACAAGGAGCGCGAGATTATAAGACAGAGAGTGCGTCTTGCAGAGGGAAAGGCACCAACAGATGTAGATGATGGCAATATTATACAGGTTATTCCATCTGCATGTGCTGACTGTCCTATTGCAAGCTATATTATTACAGATAACTGCCAGAATTGTCTTGGTAAATCCTGTATGAATTCATGCAAATTTGGAGCTATTCATATGGAGGGCAAACACCCAAGAATTGATCCGAATCAATGCCGTGAGTGTGGTATGTGTGCTAAAGCATGTCCGTTCCATGTAATTGTGCATTTGAAGAGACCTTGTAAATTTAGCTGTCCTGTTGATGCTATTACATATGATGAACATGGTATATCAGTTATTGATGATGAAAAATGTATTAAATGTGGTCAGTGTATACATAAATGTCCTTTTGGAGCTATTGGTTCTAAGACTTTTATTGTAGATGTAATTAATGCAATTAAGTCAGACAGACCTGTATATGCGCTTCTTGCACCTGCAACAGAGGGACAATTTGAAGGCAACATTACTATGGCAAGTTGGCGTAAGGCCTTTAAAGATACTGGTTTTACAGATATGATAGAAGTAGGACTTGGTGGAGATATGACTACAATGAGTGAGGCTGAAGAGTGGTGGGAAGCTCACGAAAAGGGTGAAGGAAAGACTACTTCATGCTGTCCTGGATTTGTAAATATGATAAGAAAGCATTTTCCTGAGTCTGCAGATATGATATCAACAACTGTTTCGCCTATGTGTGCTGTTTCAAGAATGATTAAGGCAAAAGAGCCTGATGCATATACAGTATTTATTGGCCCATGTATCGCAAAGAAATCTGAGGTAGTTGACCAGAAGATTGAGGGTAATGCAGATGCTGTACTTGCATTTAGTGAACTTCATTCTATTATGCTTGCTGTTGGAGTAGAACCAGAACCTATAGAAGATGAATATCAGGAAGCAAGTAAGTTTGGCAAAAGATATGGTAATTCGGGTGGTGTAACAGCGTCTGTTATAGAATACCTTAACGAGACAGGAAGAGATGGCTCATGTCTTTCAGTTTGTAAGGCAAGTGGTGCAGCAGATTGTAAAAAGGCACTTTTGCAGTTAAAAGTAGGAAAGTTAAAAGAAGATTTTATAGAAGGAATGGCATGTGAAGGCGGTTGTGTTGGCGGTCCAAGCTCATATGGCGTATATCCGAAATTTAATAAGAGCCGTGAAGATATGATAAATACTGCTGATGATAGAAATATAGTTGATAATCTTAAAAACTATGATATGGATTCATTTTCAATGCATAGATAAGTGTGAGAAGATGTTCTAAAATTGGCAATGCATTGCGTCTGCATAGCCAAAGAACATCTACGGTTTGCGAAAGCGAACCTGCTCACACAGGAAAAATGCAAAAACGGCATTTTTCATAGAATGTTTGTGCCACCATAATCAAAACCTAAAAAGAACGAAAAAAGAGCGTTCATGTTGGTAAGTTGTATAGTAACACATAAAATGCTGTTTATAGCATTTTATGTGTATTTTAGTTATGGTAGTTTTATAGTTATACAGAAAGAGATTGGTATGAGAATAGAAAATAACACATATTATATAAATTTGGAACAGGAAATTTTGCAGGCGGCAGATAGTTTAATGTCTGGTAATGACAACTCTGTAAATTCAGTTTTTATGGTTTATAAAGCATTTGCACTAGGAGATAAAGAGCTTGTAAAAAAGGCAGGAATTGCTTTGGAACAGTATGTAAGCAGTCAGAATACGAAGCAGATGATAAGACTTAGTGAAAGAATTCGTGAATTTAAAGATTGGTTTATAGATTGGAAGTTAGTTGATTTAAATAGGAAAAGAAGCTGGTTTGAAGCTGATTCTGATTATAAGTGTTCTCTTATTATAGGAAGCTATAATTCTAATGGATATTATAGAGAACGCTGTACAGATTTGCTTGCAGAATTTCCTGATACACTTACATATCTTATGATTCGTACTAATGACTGGGTAGATGTTATAAGGAAAAAATCATTTTTACTTGTTATGGATAGAATAAAAGAATGTGATATTACAGAACTTGTTCCTGCAATACAGGTACTGGAAAAGCTGCGTTATTCTGGTAGAATTGAAAGAAAAGATTTTGAAAGTATAGAGAAGGCTTTTTATGAGAGAATGGAGAAGAGTTTAGGTTGTATTCCGCTTGATAAAATATATTTGTGTGAATTTGATACAAGAAAATATATATATCGTTTAATTATTTCAAGAAATGTGCTTGATTTTGAACAGATAAATTTACTTTTAGAATATGAAAAGCATAGTTTTTGCAAACAGATTTTGATTCTTGGTATTTTAAATAAATATGGCTGTGATATTGAACAGGTTGACATATATTTGATGAATAAAAATGCTGTTGTAAGAAGACATGCACTTGAATATAAATATAATATTATAAAAGATACATGGGATGGTCTTTCTGATATACTTTTAGATATAAATAGAAGCGTAAGAAGTTTGGCATCATTTATTATAAGAAGACATACAGATTTGTCATTGATTGATTTTTATATTGAGCATTTAAATGATGATAATCCGCTTCCTGCAATTATAGGTGTTGGAGAAAATGGAGGTAAAAAAGAAGGTAAACTTTTGCTGCCATTTCTTAAAACAGACTCTGTAAAAATTATTCGGGCAACGCTTGAAATGTTAGGGATTACATTGGGAATTGACTGCTATGACATTTATTTAGAATATTTGCAGAGTGAAGAATATGGTATAGTAAAATCAGCATATAAAGCGATTAAAACGGCAGGAATAAGATATGGTGCTAAATATTTGTATGATATCTGCATAAATGCAAAGTCACCACAGATAATAAAATATGCGCTTAGACTTATTCAAGTTGAAGATTCATGGGAAAGGCTTCCATTTTTGCTTGAGCTTTATTCAAGAGAGGATTTTTTGCCATATATCAATTATATTTATCCTGCAATATGCACAAGAAGTATGTATGTACATGTATCAAAAGAACAAAGTGAGCTTATTAAAAAAATTTTGGAAGAGAAAAAGGATGTGCTTAGTGAAGGATTGGCAAAAGCAATTTTATTTGAGATGAAATTTGTTCTAAAAAGTTAGAGAGTGTTTGAAATTTCTTATAAGTTATATTATTTTTATAAATTATAGTTAGAGGTGACATATGTACGAACAGGATTATATTATGAGACTTATTAAGGAGATGCTTCGTGCAATATTAAAATTGTTGTTTAATATTGAAATGGAAAATCCTGCTGCCGACATTTTCAACAATTCACAGAAGCAGGAAACGTTAAAATTATTAATTGTTCTGATTGATGAGGGAAAGATTAATTTAGCTTAAAACCATATATA
>CAMWXG010000104.1 GCA_947178155.1 uncultured Lachnoclostridium sp. | reverse complement strand
GGAATAGTCATGGTATATTTTTTAATAAAGAAAAACAAAAGGTATTTCAAACTCATAAAAAAACATCATGGATAAATCGTAATTTAAAAATATGAGGAGGCATAATATCATATGCAAAAAGAATTTACGACTTTAGTTGAAGATGCAACAATGCTTTGTAAAAATTATTTTACCGAAAAATTGCTCGCTATATATTTGCATGGGAGTATTGCAATGGGTGATGCAATTCCTTATGTATCAGATTTAGATTATTACATTGTTATTTCAGGAGAACCAGTGCATAAAGATAAACAATGGTTAGAACAAACGGAAAATGAATTACAACAGAAACATTCCATTGTAAATGGGGTTCATCTTTCTGTACATTCTATAATAGATTTAACCAAAGATAAATTTGCAAGATTTGTGCTTAAGTATAATTCTATGCTTTATTTTGGTAATGATATAGTAAAAGAATTAGATAATAGTGGATGTGAAAAATTTGAGCCCAATGCAGAAATGGCAAAAGGAAGATTGGCTTTTGCCAAACAATGCTTTGAACAGGCATTAAATAATAAACAACCTATGTGTACAGGAGAAATTCCAACTGATACATACTACGCTTCAAGAAAATATGCAAGGTACTTTGTTGTTATTGAAGGTGCATACTTTTTGATGTCTAAAAATGACTTTAAATCATTTGAAAAAGGAGATGTGCTAAATAAATTATATAAATATGCCCATGAGTTTGAAAAGGAATTAGATATGACATGCGAAATTTTAAAAGCTCCATATACCGCTGGGGTAAAACATGATGAATTTCTGAAACGCATATGTCCTTTTGTAGAGTGGATGTTTAATATGATAGAAAAATCTTGATATAAAAATTTATAAAATTTTATCATCTGATAATACAGCATCATTCTATCAGAGTACCATTTAAAGATGTCAATTCAAATAAAGGAAACCATCTACTGCAACTTCGCTTAGAAGAGAATTCTAACATAATTCTGCAAAATCTCAAATCATATTTTTACTCAATGAAAAGCCTGAATTGTAACTCAAAAATCAAATAAACATGTAATTTGACTTGCACACTCAATTACAATATAATAAATTGGTTAAAACATAATTGAAAATTGCCAACTTCCAATTACCACAATAAATAAAATGAATTAGCTAAACCGGAGGATTTAAAATGGGACACATATATGTTACAAGACATGGACAAACTATATGGAATGTAGAGGGAAAGGTTTGTGGTGCTACAGATATCGCTCTTACTGATTTAGGTATAAAGCAAGCTAAAGAACTTGGAGAAAAAATAGCATTTGATGAAAATATTCATATAGATAAGATTATTGCATCACCACTTATAAGAGCATATGATACTGCAAAATATATTTCTGATATTACAGGTATACCAATGTACTCTGATAAACGTATAGCAGAACAAAATTTTGGAAAATTTGAGGGTGATGGCAGACATTCAGAAGAATTCGCTGCCGCAAAAAGATGCTTTGCTGACAGCTATGGTGGTGGCGAAAGTATGCTTAAGGTTGCACAAAGGGTATATAATATTTTAGATGAACTTAAAGAAAACTCTGACAAAACATATCTTATTGTAGCCCACAATGGAATTGCAAGAATTATCCACTCATATTTTCATGATGAAACAAACGAAGAATTTGCTAATCACTCAATTGGTAATTGTGAATTGATAAAATATGAATGGAAATAAGAAACGAGGTTAATTAATTATGTATTATATAGGTAATCACTTGTCTACTTCTAAAGGATATGAAGCAATGGGAAAAGCTGCTCTAAAACTTGGAGGAAATACTTTCGCATTTTTCACAAGAAATCCAAGAGGAGGAAAGGCTAAGGAAATTAATGAAACAGATATTGAAAACTTTCTTAAAATTGCCAAAGAAAATAAATTTGGTAAACTTGTTGCGCATGCTCCATATACAATGAATTTATGCGCTGCCAAAGAAGATATAAGAAATTTCTCCAGAGAAATGATTGCAGATGATATGAGAAGAATGGAATATACTCCCAATAATTATTATAATTTCCATCCCGGCTCACATGTCGGACAGGGTGCAGAAACAGGTATAAAACTTATTGCAGATGCCCTTAATGATATTCTTACTAAGGAACAGACTACAACAGTTCTCCTTGAAACTATGGCTGGCAAAGGCACTGAAGTAGGAAGAAATTTTGAAGAGCTTCTCTGTATTATTGACATGGTAAATCTTAAAGACAAGCTTGGAGTATGCTTTGATACCTGCCATGTATGGGATGCCGGATATGATATAGTAAATAATCTTGATGGAGTTTTAGACGAATTTGACAAAATCATAGGACTTGACAAACTTCTTGCAGTACATTTTAATGACAGCATGAACGACTGTGGTACTCACAAAGACAGACACGCTAAAATCGGTCAGGGAAAAATTGGGCTTGAAGCTATGAAAAGAGTTGCAACCCACCCACTACTTGTAGGCAAGCCATTTATACTTGAAACACCAAATGATGATGAAGGCTACGCAGAAGAGATTTCTCTTTTTAAAAGCTGGCAAAACATTTAGAATAATTTTCAAACACGCTCTAATAAAACAACACAAGAATAAGGAGGCAACATGAAAATACCTGAATTTGTTAAAGAAGGATCAGTCATAGGCTTTGCAGCACCATCTTTTGGCTGCAATATAGAGCCATATAAAAGTGGTTTTGAAAGTGCAGTTAAAAGATTTGAAAGTATGGGATATAAAATAATAATTGGCCCAAACTGCTATGAAGGTTCTGGTGTAGGAATAAGCAACACACCTGATAAATGTGGCAGCGAGCTTAATTCATTTATGGCAGAAAAGAAAGTTGATATACTTATTTCATGCGGTGGCGGAGAGCTCATGTGTGAAGTCCTTGACTATGTAGACTTTGATAAAATAGCCAAAACAAAGCCTACATGGTATATGGGGTTTTCTGACAATACCAATATGACATTCTTACTGCCTGTTCTTTGTGATATTGCTGCAATATATGCACCATGTGCCCCTGCATTTGGAATGAGAGACTGGCATAAATCACTTCAGGACGCATATGATATTTTTACAGGCAAAACAGACACTGTACATGGATATAATATGTGGGAAAAGGAATCCCTTAAGACAGAAGAAAACCCACTTGAACCATATAATGTCACTGAAAAAAAGACTATAAAATACTATAACTGTGATAATAACGCTAAGTTTAGTGGAAGGCTTATAGGCGGCTGTCTTGACTGTCTTAATATGCTTGTTGGAACAAAATTTGATAAGGTAAAAGAATTTAACGAAAAGTATAAAAATGATGGGCTTATATGGTTTATGGAAAGCTGCGACCTAAATACAATGGGTATAAGAAGGGCATTGTGGCAGTTAAAAGAAGCTGGTTGGTTTAAATATGTAAAAGGCTTTATGATAGGCCGTCCATTATGTTTCGGAGAGGAACTTTTAGGTCTTGACCAATATAATGCTGTAACAGGTATCCTTAAAGAATTTGATGTTCCTATACTTATGGATATTGATTTGGGACATCTTCCACCAATGATGCCAATGGTATCAGGAAGTATGGCAGAAGTAACAGCAGCAGGCAATAATATATCAATAAAATATAAACACTATTAATACTACATTAATACTATATTAAAATATTATAAAATTAAATAGTAAATAAAACCCCATTTCTTAACTGTAGCTTAAATTATTGCATTTTTGCTATAATAAATTGACATTATCAAAATTGACATTATAATAAAATGTGTAATAAAGAACTGTAGCATATACGATATATAAGTTTTTAAATCCCTTTTAAGAAATGGAGACTATTATGCCAAAATTTAGCGTAAAGAAGCCTTTCGTTGTATTGGTTGCCGTATTATTGGTACTGGTACTTGGAATAGTAAGCTTCACAAGAATGACAACCGATTTTCTTCCAAACATGAATATGCCATATATGATGGTTATCACCACTTATCCTGGAGCATCACCTGAAAAAGTCCAAAGGGACATTACGGAACCAATGGAAAGTGGAACGGGCACAGTCAATGGTGTCAAAAATGTTACCAGCCAATCAATGGAAAACGCAAGTATGGTAATGCTCGAATTTGAAGAAAGCACTAACATGGACGCAGCTATGGTAAAAGTTTCTTCCGCAGTAAACCAGCTTGACCTTCCTGATACAGCAGGCAATCCTATGATTATGGAAATATCTATGGATATGATGGCTACCATGATTACAAGTGTTGACTATGAAGGAAAAGACAGAGTTGAACTTTCAAAATTTGTTGATGATGTGATAAAACCCGAACTTCAGCGTCAAGATGGTGTTGCAAGCGTAACAGAATCCGGAAGTGTAGTCAAATCCATTGAGGTTGTACTGAATCAGGATAAAATAGATGAAATTAATCAGGAAATACTTGCCAAAACCGACAAAACACTCGCTAAAGCAAAAAAAGAAATAGATGATGCACAAAGCAAGTTAAATAAAGGAAAGGACGAACTTGCTGAGCAAAAAGATAATCTTGAAAAACAACAAAATGAGCAATCAAATGAACTTGCCAAATTCAGCAAGCTTATGAATGAAGCAATAGCAACAAAGGCTGCATATACATCAGAACTTACAAGTCTTAAAGCAAGCCAGACTGCACTTAAAACAGAAAAAAAAGCCTACATAGACAATGGTGTTGTATCTTCGTACAATGATATTAATACTGCAATAAAAAGTATGAGAGATGCTTTTAAAGAAAATGGACCAGGCTATAAAGCTGTTTATGATGCTGTATACAATCAGATACTTATAACAATTCTTCAAAGCGCTGTTGACTCAACAGGTGCAGGCATAACTATTACAGAAGATAACATCAATGATGCCTTATCACTTCTTGGCGATATGGCAGACACAATTAAAAAGCAGGCTGAGGAACAGGCAAAAACCATTACTGATACTCAGATATCAGAACAGCTTGCTTCACTTCCGGTTGATGTAAAAGACGCTATTGATAATCCTTCAAAACTTACAGCATTAAAAAATCTTATGGAATCGCAGGGGCAGGCTGAAGCTGCCAAAAATCTTACGAAAAAAAATCTTAAGATGCTTTATGATATCGTAGAAGTGAGAATACCACAGATAGACAGCGCACTTGCCAACTTAAAAATAGAAATTGCTGCTGCCAAAGCAATAGTTAAAGAAGTTACAAAATCTATTGCAGAAGCAGAAGAACGTTATGAACAGGTAGAATCAGGAAAAATTACTGCAGCTGCAGCATTTGGTTCTGCTAATGCACAGATATCATCAGCAGAAGCTGCTCTTAAAAATAGTGAGACGGAACTTAAAAATGCCCAAAAAGCTTTTAAAGAATCCAAAAAGCAGGCACTTGAAAGCGCTAATCTTGATGCACTCCTCACCATGGAACAACTTGCTGCCATACTTTCAGCCGAAAATTTTTCTATGCCGGCAGGCTATATAAGTGAAGATGAAACACAATATCTTATAAAAGTAGGTGAAGAATATGACAGTATAGATGAGATGAAAGAATCTGTTCTTTGCAAAATAGATGACATAGGTGATATAAAACTTTCAGATGTTGCAGACATAAATATTGTTGACAACTCAGCAGACTCATATGGACGTGTCAACGGTAATGATGCTGTACTCTTAAGCATTTCAAAAGCAAGTACAGCAGGTACCTCCGATGTGTCAAAAGACTGCAATAAAGCATTTGATAAGCTCGAAAATGAATATAATGGACTAAGAGCCACAAATCTTATGGATCAAGGCGATTACATTGAGCTTATAGTGGATTCCGTAATTTCCAATCTTTTGTGGGGAGCACTTCTTGCTATTATAGTACTTTTTATCTTTTTAAAAGATATACGTCCTACTGTCGTAGTAGCATTTAGCATCCCTTTAAGTGTACTTTTTGCCATTGTACTTATGTACTTTACAAATATTACCTTGAATATGATATCCTTGTCAGGACTTGCACTTGGAGTAGGTATGCTCGTTGACAACTCAATAGTTGTAGTTGAAAATATTTACAGACTGAGAGGTAAGGGAATAAGCGCTGCAAGAGCCGCAGTAATGGGCGCAAATCAGGTTGCAGGTGCAATTTTTTCATCAACTCTCACCACCATATGCGTGTTCCTTCCAATAGTATTTACAGATGGCATTACAAGACAAATAATGCAGGACATGTGCCTTACAATAGCATATAGTCTTGGTGCAAGCCTTGTTGTTGCACTAACAGTAGTACCAAGCATGGGTTCAACACTGCTTAAAAAGTCAAAAGAGAAAAAACACCATTTCTTTGATGCTGTTGTAAATTTATATGACAGAATCATACACTTCTGCTTAAGATTTAAAGTTGTTCCTCTAGTAATCGCCGTAGGACTTCTTATATTTTGTAGCTGGCGCGTTTTCAAGATGGGTATAGTATTTATTCCTGAAATGGGAAGCGAACAAATGTCAGCAACATACACCATGCCAAATGATACTTCAAAAGAAGAAGACTACGCACTTGCAGATGAAATAGCTGAAGAAATACAAACAATAGAAGGTGTTGAAACCGTAGGCGCAATGTTAAGCAGTTCAACATCTATAATGGGTTCTGCAAGCAGCGATACAAAAAGTTATTCAGCGATGATACTTCTTAACCCTGACTATGCCAATGACAATAAAAAGATTGCTGCTGAAATAGAAAAAATACTGGAATCTAAAGCACTTGATGACTATAGTGTATCTGAATCCAATATGGATATGTCAAGCATGATGTCAAACGGTCTTGAAATAGATATATATGGTAAAGATACACAAAAACTGCTTGAAATCAGTGATGATGTAATAAAAATAGTAGAGAAGATTGAAGGTTTTGAAGAGATTACAAACGGTCAAGAAAACGCAGATACTGAACTTATAGTACAAGTAAACAAAAAGAAAGCTATGAGACTTGGACTTACTGTGGCACAGGTATATGCGGAGCTTTCACAAAGTCTTACAACTGACAAAGAGTCCACAAGCATATCCGTTGATGATGAAGATTACGATGTAATTATAGTCGATGAAAGAGAAGAACTTAATACAGGTAATTTAATGGACTATGAATTTGAAACGACAACAACAAATGATAAGGGAGAAACTAAGACAAAGACACACAAACTTAAAGAATTTGCAGAGCTAAAAGAAGGAAGAGCTTTAGCATCAGTCAACAGGGAAAATCTTGTTAACTATATAGCTGTTACTGCCTCTACAAAAGAAAATTACAATACTACTCTCTTAAGCCGTGAATTAGAAAAAGAACTTGATAAATATGATGCTCCAGATGGATATGAAATAAAAATAGCAGGTGAAAGTGAAACAAACCTTGAAATGGTAAGCAGTATGCTTACAATGATTGGGCTTGCAATAATATTTATCTATCTTATAATGGTAGCACAATTCCAAAGTTTATTGTCACCATTTATTATACTTCTTACAATACCTCTTGCATTTACTGGTGGACTCATTGCACTTCTGATAACTGGAGAAGAAATATCAGTAATGGCACTTATGGGCTTCTTAGTACTTGCTGGTGTAGTGGTAAATAATGGTATAGTATTTGTAGATTATGCTAATAAACTGCGTCTTGATGGAACCAAAAAGAAAGAGGCACTTGTTGAAACAGGAAAGACACGTATGCGTCCTATTATGATGACAGCATTAACTACAATACTTGCAATGTCCGTAATGGCTTTAAGCCAAGACAGTACAGCAGCATTAAGCAGGGGAATGGCAATCGTTACAATTGGCGGTCTTGCATATGCAACGCTTATGACATTATTTATTGTACCTGTATTGTATGACATATTGTACAGAAAAGAGCTAAAAAAAGTTGACCTTGGAGATGAAGATACATTAAATGAGGTTGATGATATTATCTAAGCAATTTAAAGTTCCACTATGGCATTAAAGAACCATGCCATTAGTGGAACTGTTATTATCTCATTATTATCTGAATATAAATAAATTTTTATTATACACTCTCCTTTGCTGTAACAAAAATAGTGTCACCTGGCTGTTTCCCAATCTTACTCCTGATTTCTTTACGTATGCCAATTATATAACAGACCGAACCATCAGTATTTTTCACCCCCATATTTACAATACTTCCGCAATATGGCTCACCATCAAAAGTTATTTCTGCCTTTACTCTTCCTTTTCCGAATTCTTTCCTGATATCATAAGGAAAGCGTATATATGCACCACCCTTGTCAGGAACAGCTTCAATAACTGCATGAAATTCATAAGTTTTTCTATCCATATACTATTTTCCTTTCTGTTTTCCTACATAAATTCCTTAACCAATCTTCTTTTAAACTTCTGCAACTGCATCCAATGCCAGCTCCATAGCATAAGAGAAATATTCATCACCCCAATTTCTTTCATTATGTTTATCAACATTTGCCAAAGAATCCGCAGTAAATAATAATTGTCCAAATATAATACCACGCATCTTAGCACATGCTGCCATTGATGCACATTCCATTTCTACTACTGAATAGCCTTCCTCTTTACGGTACAAAACCATTTCTTTTGTTTCCCTATAAAATCCATCTGTAGTCCACGTTTTACATTTATGGTAAGGGATTTCTTCCCTAATCAGCACCTTTTCAATAGCCATAATTGCTTTGTCATCAAGTTCAACTTCACGTGATGGTGGCAAATAATGATAAGAAGTTCCCTCTTGCCTAAGTGCTGCTGTTGGAATAAAAAAATCCCCCTCATTATCATCTATTAATGAACCACAGCAGCCTGCTGTAATGATTTCCTTCACACCTCCCTCAATCAGTTGATCCATTATCTGAACAGCTGCAGCACCACCAAGTGGTGCTTGACAAAATGTTATTTCTGTTCCTCTATGTATTGTCTTATAAACATAAAATGTCTTTGTAACACTTTCAAATTTTCCAACTATCTCACATTTATTTTTTGATACATAATCTTCTATTTCATTATTCATAAAAAGCATAACAGCTTTTGGAGAAAATTTATAATCCCAGCCATGCCCTGGCATTATAACTGCCTGTGATTCTGAATCAAATTCTAATATTGGAATTTCATTTTTAACTACTGCCATATTTATAATCCGCCTTTCTTAATTTAAAATTTTTTTCTTAACGATTTTACTCTACGTTCTTTAATTTTATCTTCATCTGTAATATTCCCACATAATATAGCAGAATCTGCTTTATATTTATTGCAATTATTTAAAACACTTTTCATATTAAAATTAGCATAAC
>CAMWXG010000103.1 GCA_947178155.1 uncultured Lachnoclostridium sp. | reverse complement strand
CAGGTTCTTGCTAAAGTATAGCAGCTTTTTTTATGATGTATCCAAAAAACTTATTGAAGGTGTGCTATGTGTGCTACGCTTCAAAATTCAGCACTTTTTACCACAATTTCAGAAAACGCAGGCGTAAAGAAAACCCCTGAAAATACTGGACTTTCAAGGGTTTTAAAAAATCTCTTATTCTGTTTGTAATTATCTCTTAGAGAACTGTGGTGCTCTACGCGCTTTCTTAAGACCATATTTCTTACGCTCTTTCATACGTGGATCACGTGTAAGATAACCTGCCTTCTTTAATACAGGGCGAAAATCAGCATCTACAGTAAGCAGCGCTCTTGCAATACCATGTCTGATTGCGCCTGCCTGTCCAGTGAAACCACCACCGCGGACAGTAATCTTAGCATCATATTTATCAGTCATATTTGTAGCTTCAAGAGGCTGACGTACAATTATTTTTAATGTTTCAAGACCAAAATAATCATCCATATCTCTTTTATTTATTGTAACTTTACCTGTACCTGGTACTAAATATACTCTAGCAATACTGCTCTTTCTTCTACCCGTTCCATAAAACTTTGTATTTGCCACTGTATTTTCCTCCTCTCAATTATGCTCTTTCCTTAATCTCTAAAACTTCCGGTTTCTGTGCCTGTTGTTCATGTTCAGGACCTGCATACACATGAAGCTTTTTCATCATCTGACGACCAAGCGGTCCCTTTGGAAGCATGCCTTTTACTGCATGATTAAGAACATACTCTGGCTTTTTAGCGAGCATATCTTTGAGTGTTGTTTCTTTCATTCCGCCAACATAATCAGAATGGTTATAATAAATCTTCTGATCAAGCTTTCTGCCTGTAACCTTAATTTTATCAGCATTAACAATAATTACATAATCACCTGTATCAATATGTGGTGTATAAATAGGTTTATTTTTTCCTCTTAATATACTTGCAACTTCTGATGCAAGACGCCCTAATGTATGTCCTGTTGCGTCTACTACATACCATTTTCTTTCAATTGTGGATGGGCTTGCCATATAACTTTTCATCCCAGTACCTCCTAAATCTTAATCATCACGAATTTATATCTACAATAATTATTATAATGCGCATAGATGCCATACCGGGGCTATGGTTCAACATTCACACGCCACATTTGCTAATTATAAGACTAATAGGCAATATTGTCAAGATATTTTAACATGTTTTTACACTAAAAAATTTTGATATGTACTTACTTTAAAAAGTGCAAGCCTTTGGGCTCGCACTTTAAAATTTGCTTTGCAATTTCCTAAAATTTAAACTTATCTTCAAAATACTTTTCAAGTTCATCTATTTTAATGCGCTCCTGTGCCATAGTATCTCTATCACGCACAGTTACTGATTTATCTTCCTCAGATTCAAAATCATATGTTATGCAGAAAGGCGTTCCTATTTCATCCTGACGGCGGTAACGTTTACCGATATTACCTCTATCATCATATTCACAGTTATATAACTTACTAAGGTTATCATATATCTGCATTGAAGGCTCTGCAAGCTTCTTTGAAAGTGGAAATACTGCAATTTTAACAGGTGCAATAGCAGGATGAAAATGCATAATTGTACGCATTTCTCCTCCTTCAAGTTCTTCCTCATCATATGCACTACAAAGAAACGCCAGTGTAACCCTGTCTGCACCAAGTGAAGGCTCTATAACATATGGAATATACTTTTCATTAGTTGTATCATCAAAGTAACTCATATCCTGACCTGATACATTTTGATGCTGTGTAAGGTCATAATCAGTACGGTCTGCAATGCCCCAAAGCTCACCCCAGCCAAATGGAAACAGGAATTCAATATCAGTAGTTGCTTTACTATAAAAAGAAAGTTCCTCTTTTTCATGATCGCGCACACGCATTTCTTCATCTTTAATACCAAGTGACTTAAGCCAGTTAATACAATATTCTTTCCAATATGCAAACCACTCAAGGTCTGTATCAGGCTTACAGAAAAACTCAAGCTCCATCTGCTCAAATTCCCTTATGCGGAATATAAAATTGCCTGGAGTTATTTCATTACGAAATGACTTACCTATTTGACCAATTCCAAAAGGAACTTTCTTACGTGATGTACGTTGTACATTTTTAAAGTTTACAAATATTCCCTGTGCCGTTTCAGGACGAAGATACACTGTATTCTTAGCATCTTCCGTAACTCCCTGAAATGTCTTAAACATAAGATTAAACTGACGTATATCAGTGAAATTATGTTTACCGCAGCAAGGACATTTTATATCCTTTTCATTTATATAATTCTGCATTTCTTCATTGGACCAACTATCGATACTGCCCTCCAGTGCAATATCATTTTCAGACATATAATCCTCAATAAGTTTATCTGCACGAAAACGCTCATTACATTCCCTGCAGTCCATAAGAGGATCAGAAAAACTTCCTAAATGTCCAGATGCAACCCATGTCTGGGAATTCATAAGAATAGCACTATCAATTCCAACATTATACCTGCTTTCACGTATAAATTTCTGCCACCACGCCTGCTTTATGTTATTTTTAAGCTCAACACCAAGATTGCCGTAATCCCATGAATTAGCAAGTCCTCCATATATCTCTGAACCCGGATATACAAAACCTCTGGACTTTGCAAGCGCAACAATTTTGTCCATTGTCTTTTCCATTACAATTCCTCCAAACTTTCACTTATAATAATTATTTAATCACATATACCTAAATATACCATTAAGACTGATGTATTGCAAGTATTGGATTCTTTAGCAAACTTTTATATAAGCTCTTAATCTTTAATACTTTTAGTCCTTGTTTCACACATCATCCAAGCAGCGCCTTATCATTATCAAATTCTTCTCCACTTACTTCTTCAAATTTCTGAAGCAAATCCTCTACTGTAAGCTTCTTTTTCTCTGCACCTTTAATATCAAGTATTACACGTCCTTCATTCATCATAATAAGACGGTTACCATGAACTATAGCATCACGCATATTATGTGTTACCATAAATGCCGTAAGATTATTCTCTGCTATTATTTTATCAGAAAGCTCAAGCACTTTTGCAGCAGTCTTAGGATCCAATGCAGCAGTATGCTCATCAAGCAGAAGAAGTTTTGGCTTTTTTAATGTAGCCATAAGCAATGTAAGTGCCTGACGCTGTCCTCCTGAAAGAAGCCCTACCTTTGATGTCATTCTGTCCTCAAGCCCCAAATCGAGTGTCCTTAAAAGCTCACGATAATGTGTCCTTTCAGACTTGGTAATTCCCCACTTAAGTCCTCTACGCTGCCCGCGTCTTGCAGCCAACGCAAGGTTTTCCTGTATCTCCATAGTGGCAGCAGTCCCATTCATTGGATCTTGAAACACTCTTCCAAGATATGGCGCCCTTTTATGTTCCGGCAAACCTGTTACATCATTTCCATCGATAACTATGCTTCCGCTGTCTATAGGCCATACACCTGCAATAGCATTAAGCATTGTGGATTTTCCTGCACCATTTCCACCGATTACAGTAATAAAATCGCCTTCTTCAAGTTTAATGTCCGCACCATTAAGTGCCTTTTTCTCATTTATAGTACCTAAATTAAA
Source organism: uncultured Lachnoclostridium sp. (assembly GCA_947178155.1). GTDB lineage: Bacteria > Bacillota > Clostridia > Lachnospirales > Lachnospiraceae > Butyribacter. Next base: position 5,884 of record CAMWXG010000103.1, on the reverse strand, counting down.
GGTTTTATAAATATTATTAATCTCTAACATTTTAAGCTCCTCCTTTTGCTGCCTTTTTATAGGAGTTCTTAGACTTTCCCTTCAAATATGGAACTGCAAGGAATATTGCAACCACAATTGCAGAGAACAGCTTCATGTCTATAGTAGGAAGTCCCAGCCATAATACAAACTGTATTACAACATAGTAAATAATACTTCCTATTGCAACAAATGCGAGACGTCCTGAAAAATTAAGTTTCTTACCAAATATAGATTCACCAATTACCTCTCCAATAATAACAGATGCAAGACCTATAACAATGGCACCACGCCCCATATTTACATCAAAATTCCCCTGATACTGTGATAAAATTCCTCCTGAAAATCCAACAAGCCCATTAGAAAAACCTAAGGCAATTACTTTAGCAACCGAAGTATTAATTCCTTGTGCTCGTGACATATTCTCATTACATCCGGTAGCACGTATTGTAAAACCAACCTCTGTGCCGAAAAACCAATAAAGTACTGCAATAATCACAACAATAATCGCTGCAACAATAATGATTGTGTGTGTATTATCCCTTCCTGATACAATAAGATTATATGCATCAACACTTACTGCCTGATTCGCTTTGCCTTGTGCAATATTAAGATTAATTGAATAAAGCGATATCTGTGTAAGTATACCTGACAAAATTGCCGGAATGCCAAGCACTGTATGTAATATGCCTGTAATCACACCTGCAAGTATTCCCGCTACCATCGCTGCAGCAACTGCTACAACAGGCGGATATCCTGCAAGTATCAGCATAACAGTTACAGCCCCTCCTGTACCAAGAGTACCATCTACTGTAAGGTCAGCAAAATCCAAAATCTTAAATGTCAAAAATACACCAATCGCCATAATGCCCCATATTAAACCCTGCGCCGCAGAACCCGGCAGCGCACGTATAAGAGACATAATATCCCGTACACATAATACCGGAATTAAACTATACATTTCATCCTCCAATCCGTCAGCCTGTAGCGTGTAAAATCAACCAGTTTGCAACCGCCTGCAGCCAACTCTAAAAATAGCAATTGTCACCAAATATTCATATCAATAATCAAATAAAAGCAACAATTAACATTATATTAAAAACTATTGATAAAATCAATTACTTTTGATAGTATTTATATTTGGAAAATTGTGTTTGTGTTACTGTAATAAATCAAACAATAACTTGTGCTTATTCACAGCAAAATAAGCATTTATATAATCAGGAGGTTTTACCATGCTTGGAACCATTGTCAATACCTGTACCATAACATGCGGAAGTATACTTGGTACTATACTTAAAAAAGGCATTAAATCAAAATATCAGGAAGCATTATATAACGCTATGGGAATGGCAGCATTTATTCTTGGCATCAATGCATCTGTGTCACATTTTCCTGACAGCAAATATCCTGTGCTCTTTATTGTATGTCTTGCCATTGGCAGTCTAATAGGATATGCATTAAACTTTCAAGCTAAATTTTCAAGTCTTGTTGAAAAATTTAGCAAAAATAAAAAATCACAGCTCGCGGAAGGACTTTCTACAGGCATTTTATTATATTGTATAGGTACATTATCAATACTCGGTCCTGTACAGAGCGCTTTACATAATGACAACACATACCTTTTTACAAATGCTGCCCTTGATTTTGTAACCTCAACTGTACTTGCCTCAACATATGGAATAGGCATGATATTAGCAGCACCTATACTTTTTATATGGCAGGGAAGCATATATTTTATTACATCAGCAATAGGCTCTGGTATTTCAAACGGACTTATGGCTGAACTTTCTATCGTTGGTGGTATTCTTATAACATGTTCAGGTCTTTCTATACTTAAGATAAAAGAAATGAACACGCTCAACATGCTGCCAAGCCTGTTCATTCCAATAATCTTCTATATTATAATTTAACCCTTAGAGCGTGTCAGATAACATAGCACATAACAAACTTGCATTCGACTGCTAAGCCTGATTCGCTATATCCTTTATAATAACTCCAGATGCTGGCTGACATACTATATGAAGTATACCATTATCAATATTATACACCTTTACTTCATCAGAATAACCTTCTCTATTGGTAATTATCAGCCTTGCCATATGCATATTTTCTACAACACCAAGACGCCATACCGGGATATCCAGATGCTTCTCTTCCTCACTGCTATTTATTACAACAACTATTCTGTCATTTTCATCAAACCTGCCATAACTTATCAGTTGATACTCACCATGAAGAAAAAGTATTGAACCTCTTTTTAACACCTCATATTCTTTGTGAATACGAATAAGCTCCTTATGATAAGTAATGAGTTCCTTATCCTCACGTCCCCAAGGATATGCACGTCTGTTGTCAGGATCAGTCCACCCGCATAAACCAGCCTCATCACCATAATAAATAGTAGGTGCCCCCGGCCATGTCATCTGTATCATAACTGCAAGACGAAATACCGCCTTATCAATCCCTTCATTAGCAGCATCAGGACCATGTGATGCAGTCCTTCCTACTCTTCTGTTAGTACGTGTAAGAAATCTTGAATGATCATGATTCGACAACTCATTCATTGCAACATGAAGCGATTGTGTATTAAATCTTGTCATAAAATGACGCATTGAACCAAAAAATGCATCTGCATTGCCAAGCAAATCTTCACGATATTCATCGCTATGCTTTTCTACCCCTGTAAGAAACCATGTTATAGGTTCCATAAATGCATCATAGTTCATAACAGTATCCCACTGACCACCTCGCAGCCAATCTGTAGGATCTCCATAATGCTCAGCAAGAATTATAGCATTAGGATTAGCTTCTTTAACATTTCTTCTAAACTCCTGCCAGAAGAAATGATTATATTTTGGAGAATGTCCAAGATCTGCAGCAACATCAAGTCTCCAGCCATCAACATTATAAGGTGGTGAAACCCACTTCCTTGCCACTCTCATAATATAATCAAAAAGCACATGTGAATCTTCATAATTAAGTTTTGGAAGCGTATCGTGTCCCCACCAGCCATCATAATTTGTATTATATGGCCACTTTTCTTCAAAAAACTTAAAGAATGAACGATATGGACTGTCACTAGAAACAAATGCACCCTTTTCATAACCTTCGGCACTTTCATAGATGCATTCCCTGTCAAGCCATTTATTAAAAGAACCACAATGGTTAAACACCCCGTCAAGTATAACTTTTATATTGCGCTTATGTGCCTCCTCAACAAAATGTGCAAAAAACTCATTGCTTGCTTCAAGATTTTCCTTATCTGTAACACGGCATATATAACGAGATGCATTCTTATTAGGGTGTTGCATATCACATATAAGCCTTCCATTGTCATCGCGTAAAAGCAGCTCTCCCTCATCTTTAACAATTTTTCCAAAGTGTGGATCAATATAATCATAATCCTGAATATCATATTTATGGTTTGATGGTGATACAAATAGTGGATTAAAATAAATAGCATCTATTCCAAGATCCTTAAGATAATCAAGCTTTTTCAGAACACCAGCTAAATCTCCGCCGTAAAATTCACGCACACCCATAGCAGCAGGATATTTATACCAATCATCTACCTTATCAGTGCCTTCACCAATATAAAAATATTCATCTTTTTCTACATCATTAGAACGGTCACCATTGCAAAATCTATCCACATATATTTGATAAAATACTGCTCCCTTTGCCCAATCAGGTGTTGTATAAGAAGGTGTAATAAAAAAATTATAATATGGCTCAACACCACTGCATACCCCTACACTATTGTAATAGCAGACTATCTGCCCACTATGTACCTCAAAATAATATTCAACCTTTTCCTCTCCAAGCTGTATAGTGCTCTCATAGTAGTCAAATAATCTGTCATTTGACACTTTTTGCATAACTTTTCTGTCATCACCACAAACAAGATATACTATATCTACATTTTCCCTTCCTGCTCTGAAACGTATCTTCACTAAGTCATTAGCTTGTGGTTCTGATGGTATTCTATAAAGAGAAGTACCATCACTAAATAATGCCTGTGGATCAAAAATCATTGTCAGATTATCTATAAAAAGCTGTGCTTTCATAGCTTTTGTCATCTTATCAAACCTAACGCTAAAATCCATAACATACTCTCCTTCTACCTTAATATTTAAAATCTGCCTTTCAACATATTAAGCAGAGTCTCTCTATCATTTTTTTCTGGTTCTTCAAGTACAGTATCAAGAAGCAGCTTTAGTGTTTCTCCTACTGCAGGTCCTGGCTTTATCCCAAATTCAATAATATCCCTGCCATTTACAGCTAAATCTTTAAGACTCAACGGACTTTCATCATTTATAACCTGCTCATACCCTTCATAGGCGGCATTAAGCTTCTCAAACTTCTCTTCAAATGTATCAGGATTCTGCGACAGTATATCTGCATACTGTACAAGAAAAAGCATAGGCATGATATCACTGCCTATTTTTGATATTGCCCGCCTTAATATACGCTTGCGACCTTCAAGCCTATAATCATGAAATCTTATAAGTCTTTTTACTTTTGCTATAGTATCATTGTCAAATGTAAGTCTTTTTAATATATTATCTGCAATCTTTTCTCCTCGCACTGGATGCTCATAAAAATGACCTGTCCCCATATCATCAACTGTCATAGTTTGTGGTTTAGCAATATCATGAAGCAGCATTGTAAAACATAATATTAAGTGTCCCTTTTTATCAATATCTTTTGCTATATCTGATGCTCTCACAAAAACATCTTTTGGTATATTACTATTATCAATACAATCACTGCCTATTCCAAAAAATAAGTTCATAACACCAACACTGTGAATACAATGTTCACCGACCGTATATATATGATGGTTATTATGCTGTCTTACCTTCATCATGGCATCAAGCTCTGGCAAAAAGATTCTGCTCATACCTGTATTGTATATTTCATATATTTGACCTGAATTTTTTGAAATAATCAGTTTTGAAAGTTCTACCCTAATTCTTTCTGCACTTATCAAAGAAAGCTTTTCCACATGTCTTATAATAGCATTTCTGGTTTCCTCCTCAATCCTAAAACTAAGCTGCCCTGAAAATCTCACAGCTCTAAGCATACGTAGCGCATCTTCATCAAAACGCTTTCCAGCATCTCCAACACATCTTATAACCTTGTCACTTATGTCCTGTATACCGCCAAATTCATCAATAAGTCCTGCTTTTTCATTATATGCCATTGCATTAATCGTAAAATCACGTCTTTCAAGATCGAGTAGCAAATTTCCTGTAAACTCAACATCCTTTGGGTGTCTGCCATCTTCATACACACCATCTATTCTATATGTTGTAACCTCATACCCTATATGATTAAGCATAACTGTAACTGTGCCATGTTTTATTCCTGTATCTACAGTCCGCTTAAAACATTCCTTAATTTCCTGCGGTTTCGCAGATGTTGTTATATCCCAGTCCTCAGGGATGCGTCCTAATATAGTATCACGAATACAGCCTCCAACTGCATACGCTTCATAGCCATTTTCCTCCAGCTTATGAATAATATATGACACACCCTCAGGCAATATAATTTTCATTGTTGTATTCCCTTTCTAATAAAATGCCACATATCAAATTTGTGAGCCTCAATAGACTCTTATTTATCTTAACACAAAATTTCCCAATTTGCACTAGCAATTAACACTAATAAAAAATTTTATTATTGCATTTTAAACTACATAGTATTAATATTATAGTATAATTTGCTAAAAATTAATATATAAATTGGAATTTTCTTTAATTTTAATAAAACTATACAAGTTCATAAATATGTTTATTTAAGGGGATAAAACTATGAAATCACTAAAACAAATACCAGCAATTATACTTATATGTCTTTT
>CAMWXG010000102.1 GCA_947178155.1 uncultured Lachnoclostridium sp. | reverse complement strand
AAGTTACACCATATATTTCACCAAGTTCATGATTATTAGGTTTAATTAAAAACGGATGGTATTTTAGTACATTTACAAGTAAATCTTTCGTTGCATCTACAACAATCCGCAAATTCTTCCCTGAAAGACGTTCCATAATATCACTGTACATGGTTTCCGGCATCATAGAAGGTATTGAGCCTGCAAGTACCAGAGTATCCCCATCATTTAGCCTCTCAAGCTGTAAATAGAGCTTTTCTATATCCTCATCACTAATCTCTGGTCCCATGCCGTTAATCTCTGATTCCTTATCCGACCTTAATTTTACATTGATTCGTGACAGCCCGTTTTTAACTTCAATAAAATCTGATTTAATGCCCTGCTCTTCCATAAGCCTTGCTATCTCTTTGCCTGTAAACCCTGCTCTAAAACCTAATGCTGTACTGTCATATCCTAAGTTCTTAAGCACCATAGAAACATTAATACCTTTGCCGCCCGGATTAATAATTTCCTTGTGGGTACGGTTCACTGTCCCCAGTTCCATATTGTCCACAGATACAATATAATCAAGTGATGGATTAAATGTCACTGTATAAATCATTTAATGCCCTCCTTTTACTCCAATTGCTTTAAAATCCAGTTTACATCATCTGTTGTTTTCATTTTCTCTAAAACTTCTTCATCTTCAAGCGCCTCACAAATCTTGGACAGCAAATCCAGATGTTCATCTCCAATTCCTGCTATGCCAAATACCAACTGCGCTTTCTCATCACCAAAAGCTACACCTTGTGGATACTGTACCAATACAATTCCTGTCTTTTTCACAGAATCTTTTGCCTCAGATGTCCCATGCGGAATTGCAAGTCCCATCCCCATATATGTAGTAGTTATGTTCTCACGTTCAACCATAGCATCTACATATGTTTCATCAACACAGCCCTGTCTCACCAAAAGCCTTCCTGCTGCGCGTATTGCTTCTTCCTTTGATACTGGAGTCTGATTTAATTTAATACCATTTTTATCAATAACCTTTTTCTTTGATGTATCCATCTCTGTAGCTTCATCCTGCACTGTGCTTTCCTTAGCTGCGGCACTCTCTTTTTCTGTAGATACTGTTTTTGCTTCTTCTGTCTTTGCCGATAATTCTCCATACAAAACATCAAGAGCCGGATCTGCAAGGAAGTTGCCAATTGTAATTAATTTTGCCTGTGGTGCTGACTTTTTTGCACGCTCTGCCAATGCCACCTGCACTACTGCCACATCACAATCTGATGGTATATTGTCAACTGATGTATTTTTAACAATAATGTCAGGACGTATATCCTTAATGCGATTGCGGAACTTTGTAGCTCCCATTGCAGATGAACCCATACCTGCATCACATGCAAATATAATCTTTTTAACATCAGCGGGATTTATTGCTACTCTTTCTTGTACAACAGTTTGGCCTTTAGCCTCTGCTTTCATCTTTCCCATCTGATCCTGTGCATCAGACAAACTTCCCTTTTTGCCATCTGTCAATTTAATGATAGGCGAAGCTATTACAAAAGATACAGCCGTTGCAATTAATACTCCAATAATTGTAAATAACATCTTATCTTTCGGAGTCATAGATAAAAATGCAATAATTGAACCAGGTGAAGATGGTGCTTTAAGCCCACATCCTGTTAATGTAAAAAATGCAATTGAACAAATATTTCCTACTATTGGTGCAATTATTACCATTGGATTCATTAGCACATATGGGAAATAAATCTCATGTATACCACCAAAGAAGTGAATAATTACAGCACCTGGTGCAGACTGCTTTGTTGTCTTGTCTTTTGCAAAGAAACAATATGCTAAAAGTACGCCTAACCCAGGTCCTGGATTCGCCTCTAACATATACATGATTGACTGTCCTGCCGCTTCTGCCTGTGCAGAACCAATAGGTGTAAAAATACCCTGATTAATAGCATTGTTAAGGAATAATACCTTTGCCGGTTCAATAAAGATGGCAAGTAATGGCAGTAAGCCATGTTTTACTAATATATCGACACCTGCTGTCAATACAGTTAGCACTCCTGTCATAAATGGCCCAATAACAAAATACCCAATAATTGCAATAATCATACCCAAAATGCCAACTGAAAAGTTATTAACAAGCATTTCAAAACCTGCAGGCATATGACCTTCCATTGCATCATCAAATTTTTTGATAACCCAGCCTGCAAATGGTCCGATTACCATAGCCGCCATAAGCATAGGCTGCCCTTCTGAGCCGCCAACACCTGCAATACAGCCCATTACCGCAATCGCACCCATTACACGTCCTCTTTCACCTCCAACAAGTGAACCTCCGGTAGCTGCAATCAGTACAGGAAGCAAATATGTCAGCATGTATGGCTGGATTGATGCCAGCCCTGTATTTGGTATCCAGCCATCTGCAATAAATAATGCTGTGATAAGTCCCCATGCGATAAATGCCCCAATATTTGGCATTACCATGGAAGACAAAAACTTTCCAAATTTTTGTACCCCATTTTTCATACTACACCCCGCCTTTCTTAATTTTAAATGCCATTCTCTTTTGTCTAATCATTTTCCACAAAATTTTTGAGCAGATACTCTTCTGCTTCCGGACACCACAACCCTTTATTTGCATCCAATATATCAGCCAGACCAATAAAACGTTTATCCTCTTCACCTTTTGCCCTGAAATCCTCTAAAGCAGTCAATGGCATATTAAGATGTGTATATATCAGCTTTTTGCCACCTGGTATCTTAGGAAGATTTAATGTAGTTTCTGCTGCCGCATCTAATCCTCCAACATGTGTAACCATTACAGCAGGATTAATTCTTTTAGCTGCTGTAAGCTCCAGCGATTCAATCATATCTGCTGTATTACCACCTGTAGTTCCCATAACATGAGTAGAATTATAATGTACATCATAGAAATTCATCTTTGCACTAAACTGATTATCAGTAGGCCCTGCAAAGAAATTAAGACAACCATCTCTGCCAAGCACTCCGCTGCTCTGCTCTACAACTGCTGCAACTGGAGCATAACAAAATACATCATCAAAACCAGTATCATCTGTCATCTTGCGAAGCTCTGCTACAGGATTTTCCATTTTAGCAGTATTTACAAAATGAAGCTCAATACCATCAGCCTTGGCTGCATCTACCGGGAATAATTCCTCAGCGCGTTTTAATCTGTCCTCGTTTACATCTGTTACTACAACCATAGAAGGACGTACATCTCTGTGAAGTGCATATGTAAGTGCACCTAATCCCATTGGGCCTGCTCCAGCCATAATAGCTAATTTTCCACCTTCCTTAATACCCATCTCATGATGATATACCCCCATCTTTGTGTGATATGCTGCATTAAATGCTCCTATACTGCATGACATAGGCTCTGCAAGTGATGCCTCATAATATGCGCGTCCCTTATATTCAAGCAGACATCCAAGCTCCATAACCTCTGCCGGAATAATGCAGTATGTGCAGTCTCCTCCAAAAAATTCATAAGAATATCCCGGACTCCACATAGTTCCTTTGTAATTAAGTGCAGGCTGTAATGTAAATTTCATACCAGGCTTAAATTTATCCTGATAAGCCGCTCCGACCTTTACAATATCACCGGCAAATTCATGTCCCATAATCGCAGGATGCTCTGCCACATCCTCATGTACACGCTTATGCTCTGTTCCAAGAATTGCACACTTATAAGTTGACATACAAATACTGTCTGATACCACCTTTACAAGTATTTCATCATCTTTGATTTCAGGAAGTTCAAATTCGTCCATTCTTAAATCATTAGCCCCATGTAATCTCACTGCTTTTGCTTTCATTTTAAAAATCTCCTTTCACTTTTTGTTTTTATAAAAATATTATTACTTTTGTTTTGAAAGTTTTTATTATTATAACAACAGTTATGTCAATTGTCAATACTTTTATTTCAAAACTTTTCTATATTTTATAGATAAAAAATAAAATTATAATTTATTCAATACCATGCTACTATCCCGTTCTCTTTTGATATATCTATACCATTCAAAGCATGATACGCATAACGTTTCCCTAAATCCTGTGCAGATTCCTCTATTATACGCTTACTGCCATTTTTTGATAACCCAACTTTTCCCGGAAAATTCATGTTTCCATCCGGATAATAGACATATACATATTCATCTCCATTTATTTCCAATAAGACATAAGTAAGCATCTAAACACCTCCAGTACAGCATTGGTTTTTGTTTTTATTATAATCAGAATTTTTAAGTTTTTATATCTATTTTTAGAATTTTTATATCTATTTTTAGAAATATGAAAACTCAAAATTTTACATAGTGTTGCAATTTATAAAACATTATGCTATAGTATTCGTTAATTGAATAAGAAGGCAGCAGGTGTCAGATAAGAAATAGTAACAAATATGTTATTTCTTGATCTGGTGAAAAGGGAAACAGGTGAGAATCCTGTACGAACTCGTCACTGTATTTAGGGAGCATAAGCCATATGTCACTGTAGAAACGGGAAGGCGGCTAAATGCTATGATCTATAAGCCAGGAGACCTGCCTGTTGTCGTACGGGAATTTTATTCCAAACCACGAGTAATTGGTTGTACATATGTAAAGTAAGAATCTAAAGGTGTCTGCTTTTATTTGCCTTGCTCTTATTTAAGTATTTTTTATGTTGCAGCTTATTTTGTGTATAGCTGCACTTTATTTTTTGTGCGCTGCATTTTGTTCTGTGCGTCTGCACTCTGCTTTTTATGCGCTGCACTTTGTTTTCCATGCAGCTATTACTTTGTTTGAAAAATTTTCGTGCTTTATTCAAGGTTAAAACTATTATTCAAAACGGAGGAATATAACATGAAAAAGTTTCTAACAAAAGCGATGACAGCAGCACTTATAGGAACAGTTTTGTTTTCAGGCTGTGGGAAAGATGCCTCAAACAGCAATGTAGCAGGCAATACATCTGATCCTTCATCAGATAGCACTCAAAATACTGTTTCTGACAAAGAAGCGGCTGATAATGTAGCAGCACTGATTGACGCAATTTATATTCAGGAAAGGACAGAAAACACAGATGCACAATGTGCAGATGCAAAAGCTGCATGGGATGCACTGACTGATAAACAAAAAGAGATGGTAGAAGGAAAAAATGCTGATTATGATTACTTTGGCAAAGATACAGGCGATGCATCTAAAGACAATCCGCTCAATCAGGATAACATTGGTGAAAATGAACTCCTTGTAGTTAGTTTTGGTACTTCCTTTAATGACAGCCGTGTTGCTGATATAAAAGGCATTGAAGAAGCACTCCAGGAAGCAAATCCGGATTGGTCTGTAAGAAGAGCATTTACTTCACAGATTATTATTAATCATATTCAGGCACGTGATGATGAGCATATTGATAATATGGAACAGGCACTTGAACGTGCTGTTTCAAATGGAGTAAAAAATCTCGTAATACAGCCAACTCATTTAATGCATGGAACAGAGTATGATGAACTTGTCAATGCCACAAAAGAATATGAGGATAAATTTGAATCCGTAAAAATTGCCGAACCGTTGCTTGGAGAAGTTGGTTCTGATGCATCTGTTATCAATGAAGATAAAGAAGCCGTTGCCAAAGCAGTTACTGCAGAAGCTGTAACAACTGCAGGTTATGACAGCCTGGATGCTGCAAAAAAGGATGAAACTGCTTTCGTATTTATGGGACATGGTACTTCTCATACTGCAAAAGTATCTTACAGCCAGATGCAGACACAGATGAAAGAACTTGGCTATGATAATGTATTTATTGGAACTGTTGAGGGAGAACCAGAAGAAACAGCATGTGAAGCAGTTATTGATGCTGTAGCAAAAGCAAACTACAAAAAAGTCATCCTACGCCCTCTTATGGTTGTAGCAGGCGACCATGCAAATAATGATATGGCCGGTGACGATTCTGACTCATGGAAAAGCCTTTTTACAGCCTCTGGCAAATTTGACAGCATAGAAACTCAAATTTCAGGTCTTGGCAGCATCAATGCAATAAAGGATATATATGTTAATCATACGGCAGCAGTTATCGGTACATCAAAAGCTGCTTTAAAGGATGGTGTATATTTGGCTGATTTTAAAACAGACAGCAGCATGTTTCATGTAAATGAAGCTTATAATGGCAAAGGAAAACTTACAGTTAAAAATGGCAAAATGATTATTCACATATCTCTTACATCAAAAAATATAGTAAACTTATATCTTGGTCTTGCCCAAGATGCGCAAAAAGAGGGAGCAAATATTATACAGCCCACAGAAGATACAGTTACATACAGTGATGGCAGCACAGAAACAGTTAATGGATTTGATGTCGAAGTTCCTGCATTAGATAAGGAATTTGATTTAGCATTAGTGGGAACAAAGGGTACATGGTACGACCACAAAGTTAGTGTTTCAAATCCAAAAAAGGATGCAGCAAAATAAAAATCTTTAAACCTGATTGACTGTAAATAATAACAATAATTTCTCAGTTAAAATTAAGAAGGATGACAGAATATGAAACAAAATTTATTACAAATATTAAAAATATCAATCCTGCTGCTCTTTTTTAATATCTTATTGCTGTTGCCTACTTATACTATATGCAGAGCTGAGACAGACAATATGATGACGAAAGCAGCACAGACTGATATAAAAGATGGCAAATATTTTATTGATGTAACTTTAGAGGGAGGCAGCGGAAGGGCTGCGCTCTCCTCTCCTTCCAAATTAATTATAAAAGACAGTTTCGCCTATGCCCAAATTGAATGGAGCAGTTCAAATTATGACTATATGAAGATTGAAAATACAATCTTTAAACCAATAAATACTGAAGGAAATTCTGTATTTGAAATTCCTGTAGCTGTGTTTGATGAACCAATATCAGTCATAGCAGATACAACAGCAATGAGTATGCCACATGAAATTTCTTATACATTAACATTTCATATGGATTCATTAAAAAAAGAAGGTGCTTTAAATTCAACTGCAGTAATTGCAATAATTATCATAATAGTAATTTGCAGCTTAGTTGTAATCCGAAGGCTGTCAACAATAATTCACAAGAAAAATAACTAATTCAATGAGGATATAATTATGCCAAAAAATATAAAGTTATTCATTTTCTTTATGACTCTTATGTTTTTACTTACATCCTGCGCAAAAGCACAAAACACAGATACACTTAAAGTAGATGAAAATATAAGTTCATCACTTACATATGACTACAGACTAAAGCTTAATTATGCAGAACAATTTGCTGTAGATTATTATGACGGCGGCTATGCGCTGATTACTATATCGGACGGCAGCCGTTTTTTAATTATACCGCATAATATGCCAATACCTGACGATTTAGATGATGGAATTATTACCATAGAACAGCCTGTAAACAATATCTATCTGGCAGCATCGGCAGTAATGGATATGTTTTGTTCATTAGATGCATTAGATACAATTCTTCTTTCAGGAATAAAAAAAGAAGGCTGGGTAATTGAAGAAGCTAAAAAAGCTATGGAAGCTGGTGAAATTTCTTATGCAGGAAAATATAATGCACCTGACTATGAAAAAATACTGGCCTCAGACTGTAATCTGGCTATTGAATCCACTATGATTTTTCACTCGCCGGAAGTCAAAGAAAAACTTGAATCATTTGGTATACCAGTATTTGTTGATTTCTCCAGCTATGAAAAGCACCCTCTTGGCAGGACAGAATGGGTAAAGCTGTATGGTGTACTTCTTGGAAAAGAAGATATAGCAGATAAGGCATTTGCAATGCAAAAGACAGAATTAGACAATATAATCAGTGAAGAAAATACTGGAAAAACTGTTGCTTTTTTCTATATTACCTCAAATGAAACAGCAAATGTACGTAAGTCAGGAGACTATGTGCCACGTATGATAGAATTAGCAGGCGGCAGCTATATTTTTTCAGATTTAGGTGATAACACAAATGCATCTTCCACTGTTAATATGCAAATGGAAGAATTTTATGCCAATGCTAAAGATGCAGATTATCTAATTTATAACAGTACAATTGATGGTGGTGTAAATTCTATAGATGAACTATTGGCAAAAAGCTCCCTTTTAAAAGATTTTAAAGCAATAAAAGAAGACAACGTTTTCTGTACAACAAAAAATTTATATCAGGATTCTATGAAACTTGGAACTTTCATTGCAGATATACATACTATGCTGACATCGGAGGATAGTATAGATGAAACATTTCACTATATGTTTAAATTGCAATAAAAAAATAAAATATATACTGCTTTTTACCGGACTTTTGTTTCTTGTACTTATCTTAACCTTTTTAAATATAAGTACAGGAAGCGTGTCTATTTCACTTGAAGAAGTATTTAAAACGCTTGCAGGAAACAGCAGTCAGGAAACTTTTGAAAACATTGTATGGCAAATCCGTTTCCCACGTGCATTGGCAGCAGTTATCCTAGGAGGGGCACTTGCACTATCTGGCTATCTGCTGCAGACATTTTTTCATAACCCTATTGCAGGTCCATTTGTCCTCGGAATTTCCTCTGGTGCAAAACTTATTGTAGCACTTGTGATGGTATTTTTTCTTGGAAATGCTTTAAAGATTAGTTCATTTGTATTGATTTCTGCAGCCTTTCTAGGAGCAATGCTTTCAATGGGTTTTGTACTTCTGGTTTCAAGAAAACTAAAAAATTCCTCTATGCTTGTAGTAAGTGGTATTATGATTGGTTATATTTGCTCTGCTATAACAGATTTGGTAATAACATTTGCTGATGATTCAGACATTGTAAATCTACATAACTGGTCTATGGGAAGCTTTTCCGGAATCTCTTGGAATAATGTAATAGTTATGGCAATCGTTGTATTTACCACGAGCTGTATTGTATTTCTGGAATCAAAATCCATCGCCGCCTATCAATTAGGAGAAGCCTATGCCAGAAGCATGGGAGTAAATATACGCTCATTTAGAATTATACTTGTACTATTATCCAGTATTCTTTCTGCTTGTGTAACAGCATTTGCCGGACCGGTTTCTTTTGTTGGAATTGCAGTGCCACAAATTATCAAAAATTTGTTTCATACAACAAAACCACTTTTGCTTATTCCCGCCTGTTTCCTTGGTGGTGCAGTTTGGTGTCTTTTTTGCGATTTACTTTCAAGAATGCTATTTGCACCAACAGAGCTTTCTATCAGTACAATAACAGCAGTTTTTGGTGTTCCTGTTGTAATTTATGTTATGATACATCAAACACGCTCTAATCCGCAAAATGCGAGGAATGAGGGATTAAAATGAAATCATACTTTTTTTCAACACAAAAAATGACAGTAGGTTATAATGGTATACCTCTTATAAATAATATTGATATAACTCTTAAAAAAGGAGAAATACTTACTCTTATTGGTCCAAACGGAGCAGGTAAATCAACCATTTTAAAAAGCATTATTGGACAGCTTTCCCTAATTTCAGGAACAATTTTTTTAGAAAAAGATTCTTTGAATAATATGTCAGAAAAAGAAATTTCAAAAAAACTTGCAGTTGTTTTAACTGATCATGTCCGCTCAGAAATGATAACATGTGAAGATGTAGTGGCAATGGGAAGATATCCATATACAGGACGACTTGGAATTTTATCATCAGAAGATAAAAAAATAGTAAAAGAAACTATGGAACTTACTGCCGTTACAGATTTGGCAGATAAGGAATTTTTAACATGCAGTGACGGACAAAAACAGCGAATTATGCTGGCAAGGGCTATTGCACAGGAACCAGAAATTCTGATACTTGATGAACCGACCTCTTATCTTGATATAAGAT
>CAMWXG010000101.1 GCA_947178155.1 uncultured Lachnoclostridium sp. | reverse complement strand
GCGGAACTGTTTTCTCATATTCTTTGGGAATTTTGTCGCTGTCATAAAAGAAATAGCGACTCATATACTCACCTTCACCGGCACGTGCTCTCTTTGCCCATTCATGATCACTAGAAGTATGATTCATCACAAAATCACAACAAACACTTATTTTTTTCTTGTGACAGGCTTTAGTAAGATTTTCCAAATCTTCCATCGTACCAAGTTTTTTTTGCACCTTGCGAAAATCACTTACCGCATAACCACCATCTGAACGTCCCTCTACTGTATCCAGAAATGGCATTAGGTGAATATAATTTACATTACTTTTCTCAATATAGTCAAGTTTTTTCTTAACACCTTTAAGATTATCAGCAAAATTATCAATATAAAACATCATGCCAAGCATATCATTCTGTTTATACCAGTCAGTTCTTTCTTCACGTTCTATATCCTGTGCTTTCAACTCTATGTCACGCTCATCATAAAAGAATTTCAACTGTTGTTCCAATTCAGCATACATTGAAGAATTATCATATAATTCCATATAAAGATATTTCAATTCATCTATGTGATTAGAAAGACGTGTTCTGAATACAATATTTTCCATCTGGTTTACTCCTTTATAAATTTCATTTGATAAGACTGATATTGTATTAATTCAATCTTAAGCGGCATTCCTATTTCCATTAGAATATCAGCAGGATATAAGTCACCTGTTTTTTCTTCTTTATAAACAGCTCCTTTTTCAAGTCCCTTTAATTTAACAAAAATAGGCGTCATATTACCATGATTTGCGAGCCTCACAGCATTAAACAGTATTTCTTTTTTATCCTTTGAAACATATTGCCATGCTGCAACTTCATCAGTAAAAGGATTTGTCAGTCGATAATATCTTCCATCCATAATTAATGGTGCCAGCTCCTTATAATCAGATATCTGCTTCCTAATCTCTTCTTTTTCTTCATCAGAAAGCTTTGTCAAGTCCAGCTCATAACCAAAAGCTCCCGACATAGACACTATACCTCTTGTTTCAAGGGATGTACTGCGTCCTGTTTGATGATTAGGAATAGCTGATACATGTGAGGCAGCAGAAGATATCGGATATCCAAAAGAAGTTCCATACTGTATGAATAAACGGTCAATAGCATCAGTATTATCACTACACCAAATCTGTGGTGTATAATACAGCATGCCAGCATCAAAGCGACCGCCGCCACCACTACATCCCTCAACTAATATATGTGGATAATTTATATGCAGGCGCTCTAAGAAATCATAAAGTCCCAATACATAGTCATAAAGAACTCTTCCTTGATTTTCTGTAGTATGAGAATATACATCACATATACTGCGGTTCATATCCCATTTGATATATTCAATATTATTGTGGTCTAAAACTTCACACATCTGTTTATAGACAGCATCAACTACTTCTCTTCTTGAAAAGTCCAGTACAAGCTGATTGCGTCCTCTAACTGGTTGACGTCCGGGAATTGTCATAGCCCATTCAGGATGTCTGCTATACAGTTCACTGTCCTCACTTACCATTTCAGGTTCAAACCATATACCAAACTTCATACCAAGCTCATTCACTGTATCAATTAATTCACAAAGAGGCATACCAAGCTTTTCTTTATTTACATACCAGTCACCTAAACCACTATTATCATCATCACGTTTTCCAAACCAGCCATCATCCATAACAAGCATATCAATACCAAGCTGCGCTGCTTCCTTAGCCAGTCGGCAAAGATTATTAGCATCTATATCAAAATATGAGGTTTCCCAACTGTTAATTAATACGGGGCGAACAGATGTTTTATATTCTCCGCGACATACATGATGACGAATGCACTGGTGAAGATTATAAGACAAATGGTTAAAACCTTCATGACTGTATGATAGAATCACTTCCGGAATTACAAATGTATCTCCATGTTTTACTGGATATCGTAATTGTTCTGGCTGCATCCCCATAATCATTCGTATCTGGTTAATTTGATCCTTTTCGACAGAACCTTCAAAACCTCCACTGTATAAAAGTGACATAGCATAACAATTTCCAATATCCTCTGTAGCTGTTGTATCTGCAAGTATCATCATAGGATTATACTGATGGCTAGACGTCCCTCTGCGACTTCCAATAGTAAATGCATTATGCCCTACATGAGTTCGCTCAAAATTGCGTTCCATGGTATGCCTTCCATAAAAACTAATTACATCAAAATCACCTGTCAGGAAATCAAGACAAGCAGATGCTGCCTTTGTAACAAAAAAACTGTCATTGCTATTATTTTTAATAAGAGTACTCCTTGTAATTACATCATATTTGGGCAAAACACCATACAATAAAATAACCTCTGCACCAGATACGTTATCATTTAACACAATTTCCAATGTATCTGCTTCATCTGCATTAGCATAGACTGCCGGCAACCCTGGGAGTGAATATTTTCCAGAACGAATCTCGTGAGAAACATAGCGGAGGCTGCAGCCTGTAGAACCATTTGCATTTTCCAGCACAAGAGAAGTATTTCTATAATCTCCACTACCACGATAGGGAAATTCTTGTGGCAATATATCCATTGAATATGTTCTGTTATCTCCCACATCATACGGATTGCCGGAAAATCCTCTGTCTACAAACTGCAAAGCATATTCGGCATTCTGTTTTGTCTTTTTTCCATAATATAAATGCAGCAAAAAACCATACTCATCTACTTTTATCTGATAAGTAGAATTTTGTGTCATTAACAGAAAAATCCTGCTTTTTTCGTCAAACTGAATGCTCATATTTATTTTCCTCCTATAAATTACTTTTAAATATTTTATTATTTTACTGCGCCATTTACAACACCACTAAGAATCTGTTTCTGGCATATAATATAGAATAAAATGATTGGCAGCAGTGCCAATAGATAAGAGGCAAATGCCAAATTATAATTTGCACCAAACTGTGTCTGGAATGACAACTGGGCAAGTGGCAGAGTATTCTTAGAACCTGACATAATTACCAGTGGTGTCATAACATCATTCCATGTACCAAGCGCAGTTAAAATTGCAACTGTTGCATGCATTGGTTTCATGATTGGAAATATAACTGTCCAATATGTTCTCCATGTCGTTGCACCATCCACATAGGCGGCTTCCTCTAGTGCCATTGGAATATTTGTTAAATATCCTGAATAGAGCATAACATTCATAGGCATATAAAATACAGTGTAAAGAATTATAACACCAAGCATATTGTCAAGATGTAACATTGCTGTTTGTTTTACTAATGGCATCATCAAAATGGCAAATGGAACAAACATACCACTTACAATATAAAAATAGATAAATTTATAGCCTTTTCTTTTTGCCTGAGTGCGTCCAAGCACATATCCAAGCATTGAATGAAGTATAACCGAAATTATCACTGTAGATATTGTAATAATAAGACTGTTTGCAAGGGAATTCCAAAAATCCGTTACTTCCATTGCCTCTTTGAAATTGGAAAGACTAAAACTTTTTGGCAAAGAAAGTATCCCTGAAATACTGTTTGTCATCTCTGAAGGCTGTTTAAAAGCTATTACTACTGTCATATACAGTGGAAAGATGACTGTAATAATTCCGAGAAGCAATAACACAGTAACCGGCCAGTTTGTATGTCTGAAAAGCATTACTTTCAGTCTGTCAAAAAAACTATTATTTTTCATTGTTTGATTATCCATTATAACTGCTCCTCTCTTTTATTTGTAAATCTCATCTGTAACACTGCAATCACGACAATTACAACAAAGAACAATACAGCATTGGCACTCTGAAAACCAAACTGACCTCCTGACATACCATTATTGTAAATGAGGAATGAAATAGACTCTGTACTCTGTGCAGGACCTCCACTTGTCATTGCCACAATTTGATCAAATACCATTAAAAAGTTTTTCATACACAATACCATATTGATACTAAAAAACGGAAGAATTAATGGGAATGTCAAATGACTAAATCTTTTAAAACCAGTTGCTCCATCAATGGAACCAGCTTCATACACATCCTCAGGAACGGTCTGAAGACCTGAGATGTAAATAATTGTATTCATCGCAATAGACTGCCATGCACAGACAATAACTATTGCCAGCCATGCCCATGAAGTGCTTGATAACATACTTGTGCCTTCGCCACCAAGTATCTTTGTAAAAGCAGGCAGCAGATAAGTAAAAATGTAGCTGAAAATATAGCCAACTACCAGTGAACCTAATACATTAGGAACAAAATACAATCCACGTAGCGTATTTTTAAATTTAATCTTACTGTTTAGTCCAGTTGCCAGCAACAGACTAATAACATTTGTAATAATCGTTGCGACAATAGCAAAACGAAATGTAAACGCATAAGACGAACCTACTCTTGCGTCTGTAAATAAATCCTTATAGTTTCGTAGTCCTACCCAGTCAAAATCACCATAACCTTTGAAATTTGTAAAACTGTATATAATACCCTGAATCAAAGGTAATGTATTAAATGTAAAGAAAAGCGCTACTATAGGAATGGTGATTAGCATATATGTCTGATTCCTGCTTAACCTTTGTTTTTTCTTCATAGATAATTTACCTCCTTTCCGTTAATTTTGATGTCTGGCTTCATACTCTTCCACTTTGCGGATAATATCGCGGTTATAGCGGAGCCAGTCTTTATCAAATTTTTCCAGAAACTTTTCCTTATTTCCATCCATTAAATAAGTCTGAATCATACCATCCGCTGCCATCTCAGATGGATAATGATGATCATGGAAATCTGCCATCTTACCTTCTTCAATATAATTAGCAATACCATTAAGCATTGATGCCAGATTAAATGTTTCATCTTTACATGGTACGGCATTCTGGTCATCCAGATATGCCTGCATATTGTCATGCTCTAATAAGAAATCCAGCACTTCATATGCTGCCTGCTTATTTTCACATTCCTTTGTAATGCAAAACTGCAGGTCGATTCCTGAATTTAAAATATTTTTTGATGCATCATCATTAGCTGGCATAACAAAAGAATCGATATTAATATCTGGATTTACTGATTGAATCTGCGGAACAGCAAAACTTCCGATTGTATACATCGCCGCATCCCCATTTGCAAAAGCAATACAAGCATCATTATAATTGTAAGCAAAAGGCCCTGTTTCACCATACTTCATCATTTCCGCTATTTTATCTGCCACTTTGCTGTAAGCATCTGTAAATGTTGCCTCTCCTTTATTTACCTGTGCGCATATATCAGCATCGGTCAAACTAACTGCCAAGGAATTCCAAGGTGAAAGACACGTCCATGTATCACGAAATCCAAAATACAATGGTTGAATCCCTTCTGACTGAATTTTTTCACACAATGCCATAAATTCACTCCAAGTAGAAGGGACTTCCCAGTTATGTTCTTCAAACATATCCTTGTTGTAGAGCACTCCTGCTGCATTCGCTGCATATGGAACACCAAATGTACCTTCTGTTGGTATAAATTCCAAACCTTCCAAAATATCAATATATGTTTGCTTAATTGTTTTAAGCCCCTGATAATCTGAAATGTCTGCTAATATATTAGAATCAACAAAATTGGAATAATTTATATCTCCACCAATTCCTATAATATCAGGGTAATCTTCTCTAATTAATCTTGTCTTTAGAATTGTCATTGCATCATTTGGTGATTCAATCGTTAACTGTATGTCATTATGTGTTTCATTAAATTCCTTTTGCAGTTTATCAAAAAATTCTACAGCTTCACGCTTATATTGCACAATGTGTATCTTTGTCACACTATTCTGCTTTTTATTTTCACATCCAGTCAACAGACCTGTTATCATTAGAAGAGCTAACAGCGAAAATAATATTTTTATTTTTCGTTTGCGCATAAAACCTATAATCTCCTTTCATTTTTCGATATCAAATGCATTTGATTTTCTTGTATTATAAGTATATATCCCTATATGCTATTAATAAATAGCGGTATATAAGGACTTTTATACCATTATGCAACTTTTCACTTTCTACTTGCATATAATATAGCATTTTGGTATATTTGTTATAGTTTCAGTATAAATGGCAGTCATGTAAATTTGCTTTATGGCAAAAACTTTACCACACGCTCTAGGAGGGCTTTTATATGGGTGATTTAAAATTTTCTATTTTTCCAAATGAAAACTTTGTGGATCTTAGTTTATACCAATTTGGATATGAACATACTAATCCCTCTCATTCATATGGACCTGCTGCAAGAAATCATTATTTATTTCACTATGTTCTTTCAGGTACAGGTATCCTATTAGCTGATGATTCTAAGGGAAATACAAAAGAATATCGAATCAAGAGTAACCAAGGATTTATGATTTTTCCGAATCAGATTACCACCTATATTTCAGATAAAAATTTACCATGGGAGTATGTCTGGGTAGAATTTGACGGATTACGTGTAAAAGAAGCTCTTGATATCGCAGGATTATCATGTGATAATCCTGTATATCATGCAAAATTCAAAGATTTACAGGATAGCATGGTACAAGAAATATTATACTTGACGGAACATGGAGAAGCCTCTCCTTTTCATCTGATTGGGCATCTCTATCTATGTTTTGATGCCATGCTGCGTTCTATTACTCCAGAAACAAACCCAAGTCGAAAGCGTTTACAGGATTATTATATCCACGAGACTTTAACTTATATTGAGCAAAATTTTCAAAATGATATTTCTGTTGAAGACATGGCAAAAGTATGCGGACTAAACCGCAGTTACTTTGGAAAGATATTTAAAGACTCCACAGGAAAAACTCCACAGCAATTTTTGCTTACATATCGTATGATTAAAGCAACCGAATTACTTAAACTTACTAAACTCTCTATCGGAGATATTGGTAATGCTGTAGGATATACAAATCAGCTGCACTTTTCCAGAGCTTTTAAAAATGTATATGGTGTACCTCCAAGAGAATGGAGAAATGAGAATCAACAATAAGTATCCGCTGGAGCGTGTCTGAAAACTTATTCTCAGACACGCTCCAGCGGATACTCTAATACATAACGTTCGCATGCATTGATAACAGTGATGTTCTGATGAACAGATACACGTTTCTGCATAAAATTATAAGAAAAATGCATATGCCCATGAACAAAGTATTTTGGATGGTATTTTTCAAATAGATGATGAAAACAGCGAAATCCCATATGTGGAAGGTCTTCACCATCGTTGACACCATAGGCAGGAGAATGAGAAACTAATATGTCAAGTCCCTTGTGACGGCGGATTTTGCGCTGTAGTTTTTTTGTACGGCGAACCATCTCTTTTTCTGTATACTGAAAATTACCCTTATGATATCTCATAGAACCACCAAGACCAGCAATACGAATCCCCTCAAATTCATAAACTTGTCCATCAATACAAGTACATCCATCTGGGGGTGTATCAAGATAACATTCATCATGATTACCATGAATATATAATACCGGACCAACAAAAAAAGTTGCCAGAAATGACAAGTACTGTGGGGGAAGATCCCCACAGGATATAATCAAATCAATTTCGTCCAACTGTGATTTATCAAAATAATCCCACAAAGCAGGACATGGTTCATCTGATATGAAAAGGATTTTTATAGTTCTCATTTGCGTACCCCTTAATTCAAAGTTTTTGCCTTCTCAACTCCCTGCACTTTTACAATAGGTTTGGCATCTTCTGCAAGTTCTTCTATAGTAGGGATAAATCCGATAACATTATCCGTAAGCCAGTCCATAGTAATAATTTCTTCTGCCGTAATACCTTCTTGTATTTTATTATGTACTAATCCATCCTGAGAATGAATATCACCAGAAAATGGGATAAATTCTCCAGAGCATATATTTTTCTTCAAAAGTTCAATTAATCGTGCTGTACCAGAAGGCAGGCGATTAGAACAAATCACATCAATCATTCCTGATGACATACCCCACCAGTAATTGATAGATTGATTTTTTCCTTTGGGGATTTCTTGGTTCCATGTTCCATTCAAAATACTACGAACTGTTTGTTCATAAAAAATGCCCCAATTCCATACAGGCATGGCAAGATTTACAATCTCATCCATATTAGTATTATAAAGACCAAATTGAGGAGAATCTTCCTCAGGTTTTATGAAATCTCTCCCTGATATAAATGATACACTAATATCCTCAAGATTATTCTCTGGGTATCTTGATTTGAGTTTTGACCACTCCAGATAAATCTTAATTTTTGGATTTACCATCTTAGCACCAAGCGCAAACGCATTGATATTAGCAATCATTCCATATATTGGATAATCTGCAATATAACCAATTTTATCTGATTGAGACATAATACCTGCAATAACACCAATTAGGAATTTTGCCTCATACAGTCTGCCATAATATGTACGCAAATATTTACAACTTGTATTCAGAGAGCAATTTAATATCTTTAATTTAGGATATTTAATTGCATACTTAATACTTGTATCAAGTAATTTTGGCGAAGTAGAGAAAATAATAGTATTCCCATCCTCAATTGCCTGATCAAAACATGACACCTCCTCTTCAGGAGAATCTGCCTGAAAGTATGACCGCACAGAAATCTGTTCTCCAAGTGCCTGTTCCAGATGACCTCGTCCCAAGTCATGCCCATAGGTCCAACTTGAAGTTTCCACAGTCTTTGCATGAATAAATGCGATTTTCAAAGTTTCCAAACTCAGAGGAAGAATACGTTTAACAAGCGGCTTTTTATCAGCAGAATGGTCTGCACTCATAAGAAGCATAACTTCCGGCTTTTCCGGATAGAAAACGAAATCATTCCAAATTTTTGTGATTTCCTGCTGAATATCAGCATCACTTTTAGAATCCATATCTAAATATCCACAAATATTCAGGTAAATCAAGAAAGCATCTCCATATGTAAGAGATAATTTATTTCCACCTTTTTTTTCAAACACTTTTGTAAAGCGTATATAATATGAATGAAACTGTTTCTTTTCAATATCTGTCCACATGCTATCTGGATCAATATTGATTATTTCCATTATCTTTCTGTAGTTGCCAGGCTGACTAAAATTCAGGTAATTAACTCCTGTTTTTTCATAAAATTCCAAAAACTCATAATAGATTTTACTTTCATCTGAATCATCAGGCTCAGGAATAAGACGGGTTACAGTTGCCGGAACAGTAACAGCATTACAGCATTTTAGGACACTGACACGCTTATTTCCTTCTAAAATGTAAAAACGATTCATAAATTCATATGCTATAACAGGCTCTCTAATACCTTCTTCCATATGAGACTCATATAATCGGCACCATTTAGCAGCAAATTCAGATTCTTTTGGAAGAAGCGGCATAAAATTGCTGGCAAAAGCATTCGTTCTTCCGGCAGTTTTTACGCCCGCCACTTGATCTAGTGGTATATCAACCAGTCCTAGATTCTCTCTTGAAGATATAGTAGCATAGGATAAAATATCATCCAATACCTGAAGATATGGATACATCCCTTTTAATGTCTTAGAATGGAAATCTTTTATTGCAATGCGATTAACTTTGTCATATACCTCTAAACTCATTGTTATTCCTTTCTGTTACAAGTAGTTTATTATGTCTGCAAATAATATTATATCCTAATAAGATAAAATTTCAACATTAATTTTTTGATATAATTATACTGTTATAAAGCCAGTAAGTAAAGAATTATTTTTCTTATGACAATAGTACTAATTTTAGAGCTTTAACAAAAGCATTTGATATCTTGATACTACTTTACTAGAGCGTGTTTGAAAATTCATCTTTTGTTAATCCATACAAAATTTCGTCATAAAACTTTCCATCTGTAAATACTGTATTTCTACGTCTTCCCTCAACGACAAGACCTATATTTTCACAAAGTCTATTAG
>CAMWXG010000100.1 GCA_947178155.1 uncultured Lachnoclostridium sp. | reverse complement strand
TACCAGCAATTATACTTATATGTCTTTTACTTACAAGTTGTTCCAATACAAATAAATCTCCAACCAGCAGCAATAATTATAATACTTCAGATGACGGCACAATTCCTAATGATAATACAAATAATACCAATGATGACCCAAATAGTAATACAGAATTTGACCATATACTTGGTCTGACCAAAGAACAACGCTTAGAAGACTATGAATATCTTGTTAAAACACTGAAAGACAGTTATCTTTGTATGGGTGTCAGAGACCGCGAAAATCCTGATGACCTTTCAGAAGCTATATTTAAAGAATATCAGGAAATGATTGAAAAAAGTGACAGCGACAGCGATTTTTATAATGCTGTTTACAGCACATTTTACAGGATTGGTCAATATGGACATCTACATCTCTATGAACCTGATGAATACAACATGATAAAAGAATTTTATGATAGTGACTCCGAATACAGAGAACATTGGAAAGAAGTCCTTGACAGTCCCGTATCACAAAAATGTTATGAAAACATCAGAAAAATGCTTGATTCTTATGATGAAGACGAAGACAATTATGAATCAAATACAAAAAATAATGAAAATATCACTACATTAATAATTGATAATAACACCGCTTATATTAAAATTAATAGTTTCCTTATTGACAATAATAAGGCATATAAATCTGAAAAGAAAAAACTTTTTTCATTTTACAATAAACTGGATAATTGTAAAAATTTAATCATTGATATAACAGACAATGGAGGAGGTTCGGAAGAATATTGGCAAAGTTTATTGGTATCACCATTTATCGATAAACCTTTATCCTGTACCAACTATGCACTTCTAGCCGATAGCGAAAATAATCGTCCATATATAAACAACGTATTTGAAGAAGAAGAATTAATACCTATTTCCGAACTGCCTGATTTGCCAAAATTAAATCGTGACGGACTTGAAAATGCCTCTTATTTTGAAAAAAGCACACTTAAAGTTAAACCCAAAAAATATCATGCGCCATTTAATGGCAGAATTTGGCTCTTAGTCAACACAAATGTATATTCAGCAAGCGAATCTTTTGCAGTATTTTGTAAAGCAACAGGCTTTGCTACTATAGTTGGAAATCAAACCGGAGGTGATGGCATTGGTGCATTAGATCCTGTTTTACTTCAATTACCAAACAGTGGACTAATAGCACAATACACCATGATGTTTGGATTAAATCCTGACGGTTCAAGCAGTGAGGAAATGGGAACCACCCCTGATATTATAACTAAAGGCACAGAAAATCCATTGATAACAGCCCTGCGGGAAATTTCTAATTTAACCAGCCGTAAATAAAAACCGCAAAGTATAATAGAAAGCAATAAAAAAATTACCTCTTGACATAAACACACATTGTGTATATAGTATTAATGTAAACAAATAAATATTGTAAAGTCTCTTATTAAGAGTGGTGGAGAGTTAAGGCTCTGCGAAACCACGGCAACCCCCAGAGGGAAGGTGCCAATCTGAGCGAGTAATCGAACAATAAGAGGAATTGATATAATCAAATCCGCCATTATTGACGGATTTATTTTTTTCCTTTCAGATAAGAGAATTATGCAATATATATTACCACAATATGTAAAAATGCTGCTTTTACATATTGCAGGTACTATACTATATGGCAGCAGGAAAAGAGGAGATTATTTACTATGGAAAAAAGATTATTTACATCAGAATCAGTAACTGAAGGTCATCCAGACAAAATCTGCGACAATATTTCAGACGCAGTGCTTGACGCACTCATGGCACAGGATCCTATGAGTCGTGTAGCATGTGAAACAGTTATTACAACAGATTATGTAATGGTTATGGGAGAAATCACCACAAATGCAAATGTTGACTATGAAAAAATTGCACGCGAAACAATACGTGAAATCGGATATGATGATGATGAAAAGGGATTTAACTGTGATACATGTAAAGTTAATATCCTTTTAGACAAACAGTCAGCAGATATTGCTATGGGTGTTGACAAAGCACTTGAAGCTAAAGAAAATCAGATGACTGATGAAGAACTTGAAGCAATCGGAGCTGGTGACCAGGGCATGATGTTTGGTTATGCTACCAATGAAACAGAAGAATACATGCCATATCCTATCTCACTTGCACATAAACTTACAAGAAAACTTACAGAAGTACGTAAAAATGGTACACTCCCTTATCTTCGTGCAGATGGTAAAAGTCAGGTTACTGTAGAATATGATAGCAACGGAAAACCTGTACATCTTAATACTGTTGTTATTTCAACACAACATGCAAAAGAAATTACACAGGAACAAATACATGAAGATATCCGCAAATATGTAATTGATCCTATACTTCCTCAAGATTTAACAGATGAAAATACTAAATACTTTATTAATCCTACAGGAAGATTTGTAATTGGTGGGCCAAATGGCGATAGTGGTCTTACAGGTCGTAAGATTATTGTAGATACATATGGCGGATATGCTCGTCATGGCGGCGGTGCATTTTCCGGCAAAGATTGTACAAAAGTTGACCGCTCTGCAGCATATGCAGCACGCTATGCAGCAAAAAACATAGTAGCAGCAGGACTTGCTGATAAATGTGAAATACAGCTTTCCTATGCAATTGGCGTAGCACAGCCTACTTCCATAATGGCAGACACATTTGGCACTGGAAAAGTAAGTGATGAAAAACTTGTAGAAATAATACGTGAAAACTTTGACTTAAGACCAGCAGGAATAATTAAAATGCTTGACCTTCGCCGTCCAGTATACAAACAAACTGCAGCATATGGTCATTTTGGACGCACAGATATTGACCTCTCATGGGAAAAACTTGACAAAGTAGAAGTACTTAAGAAATATCTCTAAAAATAAAATTTAAATTATATAAAGTTTGAAAAATATATTTTGCAGCAAATTTCAAATATGTTTCCAAATAGACAATTATGCGAAACCATTATGTCTATGGAAACACTTTGAAATTTCTGTGACAAATATAACCTATAGCATGTTTGAAAATTCATTCTTATAACCCACGCTCCCCACTTTGTAGGAGCACATCTTGCAAAAAGCAATTTTCAAACACGCTCTAATCCTTTTTATTAGCTGGTTCTACATTTACAGTCTTTCCTTTTATCTTAGCATCTTTCATTGCATCTATAACATCCGCCGCATATTCATTAGGAACTTCTACAAAGGTAAATTTGTCATACATATCTATTGCACCTACAAGTGCACCTTCCATCCCAGACTCTCCTGCAACAGCCCCAAGAATATCACCGATACGTACTTTCTGTTTCTTTCCTATATTTATAAACAGCCTTACCATCCCCGGCTCTGCACCTGTATCTCCAAACTCCTCACGATGCATCACTTCTGACGGCATTTCATTTTCGCCCATCTGCATCATCAATAATGCTGCTGCCATTTCAAGCGATGAATAGTCCCTTTCATCAAGATGTTCCTCAAGTATTCCTATCATCTTGCCTAAATTTTCATTCTCAATAATATCAGATGCCTTTTCCATTAGCTTCTCTACTTTAATATCAGTAATATCATTTACAGAAGGAATAGGCTGACGCTTAATTTTAGTCTTACAATATCTTTGTATATCTTTGAGCTTATATATTTCACGCCCTACTACAAGCGTAAATGCCCGTCCTGTCCTGCCTGCACGACCTGTTCTGCCTATTCTGTGAACATAGTATTCATCATCCTGTGGCACATCATAATTAAATACTGCCTCTACATCATCTATATCAATTCCCCGTGCTGCAACATCTGTTGCAACAAGAATATCTGTCTTT
The DNA here is from genome assembly GCA_947178155.1 of uncultured Lachnoclostridium sp. Taxonomy (GTDB): domain Bacteria; phylum Bacillota; class Clostridia; order Lachnospirales; family Lachnospiraceae; genus Butyribacter. Next base: position 6,078 of record CAMWXG010000100.1, on the reverse strand, counting down.
CCACTACGAAAACCATTCATCACACGGTCACGCTGTGACTGCTTCATATCTCCATGAAGTCCGGCGGCAAAATACCCTCTTCCCTTAAGGTCATCTACAAGCTCATCAACTTTTCGCTTTGTATTGCAAAATATAAGCGAAAGCTCAGGATCATACATATCTATAAGCCTTGAAAGTACCTCACTTTTTTTACGTGGGTTCACTTCATAATAATATTGTTCAATCTTTGGAACTGTAAGCTCTTTTTTGACAACCTTGATAATCTCTGGATTTTTAAGATAATTTCCCGCAATCTCCATAATAGGACGCGGCATTGTAGCCGAAAAAAGAAGTGTCTGATGTTCGTCAGGAAGTGTTTCAAGAATAGTTTCTATATCCTCGCGAAATCCCATGTTAAGCATCTCATCTGCTTCATCAAGCACAACTGTGCCAACCGTCCCCATCTTAAGGGTATGACGGTTAATATGATCAATCACTCTTCCTGGAGTTCCTATTATAACCTGCGTCCCACCTTTAAGTGAACGTATCTGCTTAGTAATATCCTGCCCTCCATATATCGGGAGAACCTTTATTCCATGCATAAACTTAGCAAACTTGCGCATTTCATTGGCGCACTGAATAGCAAGCTCCCTTGTCGGACACAATACAATCGCCTGCAATTTCTTATTGTGAGGGTCCACCCTTTGTAATAGAGGTATTCCAAAGGCAGCAGTCTTTCCTGTACCTGTCTGAGCCTGCCCAATCAAATCTCTGCCTTCAATTGCGATTGGAATAGCCTGCGCCTGAATAGGGCTTACCTGTTCAAACCCCATTTCTGTAACAGCTCTAAGTATTCTTGTGTCTAAACATAATTCTTCAAAATTCATATATAATTCCATTCTGCGCACGTTTTATTCTCAATACAGATTTGAGCATGCGCACGCAAACCCGCCAAGCCAAAAATTTTCAAAACTTTCGCCTTTTACTTATAATTTACAAAAAGATATATTGTATATTTCTTCTGTAAATATTGCAACTACCCGATTATAACACAAACAAACAAATTTGCAAATACTATTTTGCAACAGATGTTACGGTAGATATAGTTTAGTGTTAATGTTCACTTCGTTACCAGTAACAAGCAGTGCTTTAAGCACTGCTTGCACACATTTTGCCAAAATAAGATTTTGTTCCAAAATCATGCAAAATGGCGCTGCAAAACTTGTACTTTTGGCAAAAATCATTCCAAAAATCCTCAAATCTGGTGCTGGCATGAAAAGCAGCAGGTATAGAAAAATTTTCAACATTGTGATAGAATTAAATCAACCACTCATTAAAAAATTAAAAATACGAGGTTCAATTATGGAAAAAATTCTTTTATTTAATACTAAAGATACTGAAAAACTTAAAAAACTTGTGCTTCCTATGCACATAAAAGTTGTTACTATAGATTCGGCTGATTATAAAAAAACAATAGGTGAACTTGTTAAATTAAATGCAGATAAGACTTCCACCGATAACCCTTTTACAGGTAATATCCCCGATGAAAGCCTTATGTTATTCTGCAATATTCCTGATCAAAAGATGGACAAAATCCTTCTTAATATCAGAAAAAATAATATTCAAATTACGTATAAAGCAATACTTACGCCTTTTAATTCTAACTGGACTGTACTACGCCTTTTTCTTGAAATGGAAAGGGAACACAAAGCCTATTTAAGTGCTAAAAACAATAATAACACTTAATTTAATTAGATTTAATCCCAAGCATACCTTCTATTAAATCAATCACAACTGTATCACCTATACTTACCTTGTCACTAAGTATTTCACGTGCCAGAAGTGTTTCCACATTCTTCTGCAGATACCTCTTAAGAGGTCTTGCACCAAACGATGGCTCATATGCTTCTTCTGAAATAAATGATATTGCTGCATCTGTAAGCTCTGCTTTAATCTCCTTATCTGCCAGCCTGTCATTAAGTTCTTTCATAAGAATTGTGATAATTCCGCTAATATTATTTTTAGTAAGCGGTTTAAACATGACTATTTCATCAAGTCTATTTAAAAATTCAGGTCTAAAACCTGCACGTAAATCAGCCATTGCCATTTCCTGTGCATCTTTGCTGATACTGCCATCTTCCTCTATTCCTTCAAGAAGATAAGATGAACCTATATTTGATGTGAGTATAAGTATAGTATTTTTAAAATCAACTGTTCTTCCCTGCGAATCTGTAATGCGTCCATCATCAAGCACCTGTAAAAGTACATTAAATACATCAGGATGTGCTTTTTCAATCTCATCAAAAAGCACTACAGAATACGGCTTTCTTCTTACTGCCTCTGTAAGCTGTCCTCCCTCTTCATATCCAACATATCCCGGAGGAGCTCCTATAAGCCTTGAAACAGAATATTTCTCCATGTACTCACTCATGTCAATACGCACCATGTTGTTTTCGTCATCAAAAAGACTTGCTGCAAGCGTTTTTGCCAATTCAGTTTTACCCACTCCGGTAGGTCCTAAGAAAAGGAATGAGCCTATAGGCTTTGTAGGATCTTTTATCCCTGCTTTCGAGCGCAGTATTGCCTCTGATACAAGCTTTACTCCCTCTTCCTGTCCTATAACACGCTTATGAAGTTCTTCCTCAAGGTGAAGCGTCTTTTCACGTTCTCCTTCATTTAACTTTGCAACAGGAATTCCTGTCCACCTTGATATAATCTTTGCAATCTCATCATCAGTAACATTTTCCTGTACAAGCGTATTTTTCTTATCCCTTAGACTTTCCTCTTCTTCTCTAAGCTGTCTTTCAAGTTCAGGCAGCTTACCATATTGAAGCTGTGCAAGCTTTTCAAGATTATATTCCCTCTGTGCAATGTCCATCTGTGTATGAAGCTCATTAAGCTCCTCTTTAAGTTTATTTACTTTATCTACAGCAGTTTTCTCACTATCCCATTTAGCTTTCTTTTCTGTAAAACTATCTCTAAGCTCTGCAAGCTCTTTCTGCAGATTTAAAAGCCTCTCTTGTGAAAGATTGTCATTTTCCTTTTTAAGTGCTGCCTCCTCAATCTCAAGCTGCATCACCTTTCTTTGTACTTCATCAAGCTCTGCCGGCATACTGTCAAGCTCTGTCTTAATCATTGCACATGCTTCATCAACAAGGTCAATCGCCTTATCTGGAAGAAAACGGTCTGAAATATACCTGTTTGACAATGTTGCTGCTGCAACAAGTGCAGCATCAGTAATCTTAACACCATGAAATACTTCATACCTGTCCTTAAGTCCTCGAAGAATTGAAATAGTATCTTCAACAGTAGGCTCATCTACCATAACAGGCTGAAATCTTCTTTCAAGCGCTGCATCTTTTTCAATGTACATACGATACTCATCAAGAGTAGTTGCGCCAATACAATGAAGCTCACCACGCGCAAGCATAGGCTTTAACATATTTCCAGCGTCCATTGCACCATCCGTCTTTCCTGCACCTACTATCGTATGAAGCTCATCTATAAAAAGGATTATCTGACCATTACTCTTTTTTACTTCCTCAAGAACTGCCTTTAACCTTTCTTCAAACTCGCCACGGTACTTAGCACCTGCAACCAGAGCACCCATATCAAGCGCAAATATCTTCTTATCCTTAAGCCCTTCTGGTACATCACCTCGTACAATACGCTGTGCAAGCCCCTCTACAGCAGCCGTTTTACCTACTCCCGGCTCACCAATAAGAACAGGATTATTTTTAGTCTTACGTGATAAAATCCTTATAATATTTCTAATCTCACCATCTCTTCCAATAACAGGATCAAGCTTTCCATCTTTTGCTCTTTCTACAAGGTCTGAACCATATTTCTCCAGTGTATCATAAGTAGCTTCCGGATTGTCACTTGTAACCCTTTGATTGCCGCGTACCTTTGACAATGCCTGCAAAAATCTTTCCCTTGTGATCATACACTGTTTCATAAGCTCTTTTATCTCTTTGTCAGGATGCGCAAGAAGACTTAAGAAAAGATGCTCAACTGATACATACTCATCACCCATACGCTTTGCTTCATCTTCTGCATATATTAATGTCTGATTCAGATATTGGTCTATATGAAGCTGTCCGCCACTTACTTTTGGCCTTTTATTAAGCAGTCCATCGACCTGTGCCATAAAAACGTCAGGATCTATGTCCATCTTCTCAATAAGCTTCCTTATAAGACTATCTTCAACAGTAAGCATTGACGCAAGCAGATGTGGCTGTGCTATCTCCTGATGCCCATAATCCATTGCAACTTTTTCACAATTTTGTACAACTTCCTGTGACTTTTGTGTAAATCTACTGATGTTCATATTGCTCCCTCCATTTCCTTTTTGTTGAAAGCAATCATATCACTTTTTGTTAGCCAAGTCAAGAGGTGAGTGCTAATTTTTATTCACTAAATCTTATCCTGTCTATAAGAGATTGTTTCCTTATTGACTTTCCAATCATCAATGTAAGTGCAAACTGCACCAAAATCAAAACCACCACAATAATTAATACTGCCTTTCCTGGGTAATAATACTCCCTGATGCTAAACATCCCGTCACGTTTTGCCCAAAGAAATACAAAATATCCAAGTATACTGCCTATAGTAATTGAAAGTAAAAGGGTTCCTATAGTGTAAAACATTCCCTCATTACGAAGCATTTTTATAAGCTGCTTATCAGACATACCTATAGCCTGCATCATTCCTATCTCTTTTTTCCTCACATGCACACTGTTTATCATTGTATTTATCATATTCATTATGCAGATTGCACCAAGTATTCCAACAAATAGATATGCTGCTGTTCCTGTAATAAGCATAGCACTTTTCCAATCATCATATAATTGCTTCCATGTCCTTAATTGAACATCACCAGAAGCACTTTCCATTATTTCTTCCAAAGCCTTTTGGGTTTCGCTGTTATAATCCTCTTCTGCATATATATGATAATAATTTCGTGTATTATAATTTGGGTTATTACTGCAAATCTTATCAATACCTTCACTTGCCATTAAAAATGCATCATAATTATATAATCCAAAAGCATAATCCCCAATTGCAGCTATCTCGACCTCCTTCTCATAAGTATCCTCCCCATCTGATATTGTATATTTTAACTTGTCTCCAACTTTAATTTCAGGATACCAATGCAAATATGCGTGAGTTACTATCACTTTATCACCTGACTTCAACTCTTCATATGACACTTTTCCATCGATTATTCCATTTATCAATTCATCTTTATATTCTTCTGGTATACCTGCTATAGTATCCGTGAAACCTTCTACATAATCAGTATCTATATATATAAGTTCAAATATATCTACCTTTTTAATGCCTTTTACTGATTCTATCTCCTTCTTCATCTCATCTGTAAGCGGATTATTCTTAACAATATTACTCCACTCATGTTCTGGCTTCTCCTTATTATTAAATTCTACAACAGGACTTATCTCATACTGCCCAACTATATCGTTATCAGCACTTTTATATGGATCTGCACATGAAATCACAGTTGCAACTGCCATAAAAAATATTCCGGTTATTGCCATAGAACAGATAGTTATAATACTCTTTTTCTTATTTCCCATAAGATATATTTGAGAAAGTCTTTTTATTGTTAAATCAATATAGCTTTTTCTTTCCTGCTTCTTTACTTTTTTATCTGCTTTGCCTGAAACATTGTTATTATCTGTCCCTGATTGAAAACGCATTGCTTCTATTTCTGAAACTTTCCCTGCAATACGCATTGGCATTTTAAGTGACAAATACACTGTAAACAATGCAACTGCTGCTGCGAGTAAATATATCCACAAATGATATAATGAAAAATTAGCTTCATCAAGAATATTCTCTAAAGATAATCCTTGCTTTTCTATATCAGACTTAGACAAATAATACATTTTAAATGCCTTATATATTATTCCTGATATTATAGTTCCTAAAATAAGCCCCAAAGGAACAGCTGCCATGGCAACACACATACCTTCCCTAAGCACACTCTGCTTAACCTGACGCTTCGTTGCTCCTATCGCTTTAAGCCTGCCAAATTCCTTGACACGTTCTGATATTCCTACATAATATATACTATAT
>CAMWXG010000099.1 GCA_947178155.1 uncultured Lachnoclostridium sp. | reverse complement strand
GATTGCTTTATGCATCTTGCGATCCAGTTCCAAGTCATGTATATTATAGATATCAGTATTATATTTGATATTTGCAGATATATTTCCTGGCTTTTTTATATACAAGCTCTTGTAGCTTTTTGAATAAAAAACCTCAAAATTATCAGTAAGTATTCTGCTTTTTTCTGTTATGATTTCAAATATATCATCATCACCATGCAGTACAAAACAGTCATCATAAACTTTAAAATTAAGACTGTATAAAATTCTAATCAGGCGTTCTTCTTCTTCGTAGTCACGCACTATAATAAATTTGCTTTCCGTTTCTTCACCTAAAGGATTTATCTCATATATACCATACATAAATTTAAGCACTGCCGATACAGAATATTTGCCGCGTCTAAGATTTATGTCAAGATAAAGCTTAGGATTTATCTGCTCTACTATGTAATTATTTTTAATCTCCTCCGGCACCAAAACATTCATTGACTTTTTTATAATTGGAAGCACTTTTTCTACAAATCCGCTTTTATTGGCATTACGAAATTCTACACTTCTGCCCTCTTCCATAAATATTGATGAATAAAATGGAAGCAGTGTATTTATAAATTCTTTTTCAGGAAGATATATGATTCCATCATAATATATTACAGAGCCATCATTGCAAAGTGAATAAAGTTTTTTTGTATTTGCATTTTTCACTTTAAGAATATTTTCTTCCATAATAAGTTCTATGTTTAATACCGGATTTCCTTTTACAATATTTACATCTCCTGCCTCTTTTCCAAAAATTGTAAGCCTGCATAAAAGTCCTTCAGAAACATTAAGAAGTCTGTACAACATATTTTTTGAAATAATTATTTCATTTCTGCTGTACAAATTAACAGAATAAGAACGGCCAAGTTTTTCCTGTATTTCGTATATTTCAGTAAGGTAGTCAAGAACGGCAGCAGATTTTTCATCAAATTCACATTCGCCAGGGATATAGTTAAAATGACTTCCAAGTTCTATGCTTTTTTCATCATAGTAATCATTAATAAATTTTTTGATATTTTGTATTGAATACATACGTTCACAGCCTGCAAAAAGACCAAGAAATGCCTTTGAATTATTTGAATTCATAAATGCAGGAATGTTAAGTTTAAGCTTTAGGTGATAATAATTAGGAGTCAGCTTATTGTATTCCTGCTTTCTAAAGTATTCAACAATATTGTATGCTGTCTTGTCCTCTTCAGGCAGTGTATTGCTTACATTTTGTCTCTGTAGATAATCAGAGACAAAAAGAAGCAGAGCAACTACATGTTTACAGGCGCCATTATATTTTGCATGTGTAGGACAGTTGCATGAATGTACTATATTACTGCCATCTATCTGTACAATAACTGTATAAAGATTACTGCCTTTCACATTTCCGCGGTACTGCCTGCTGCTTTCATTCCATGTAACATTAGATACAGCATGTGCAGCATAATATCGTATTCCTCTGTAATACACAGTATCAGAAGATGCAAGAAGCCTTATAATTTCCCTGGTTATTTTTTGCATAGCATATCATTACTCCATTTCCTTTGCTTTGTTATTTTTTAAGAAGATGCAGTTTATCTGCAAGCACCGATATTCTCCTGCCCATTGGGAAATCATACAATTCCTGCCTGCTTAATCCCTGAAGTTTTAGTACAAGTACAAAGTAGACAAATACTGCTATGATAACAGATGGCAGCAGTGCAATATATAGATTATGCAATAAAGCGAAAAGACCATAATATACGGCAGCAGCAGCTATTCCCATTACAAATGAGGAAATAAATGGTATGCAGAAGGTTTTTGTAACCTCCTGTTTATAGCCAAGATATTTTTTGACAGATATACCATTTAATATACTCACTACAAGCGGATATGTGACATTGCCTGCTACAAGTGCAAATCCGCCAAGATCAGTCCAGAAAAGAAGTGCTGCTACAAAAGCAATGTGTATAATAAGAGATATAAATGCATGAAAGACAGGAATATTCATTTTATCTATACTTTGCAACACTCCATTTGTCACTGTTGACAATGCATAAAAAATAATGCAGGCTGAACCTGTAAGAAGCATTAATCCACCCGTAGTATAATCAGAGCCATGAAATAAAGCCTTAAGCAATGGTTGCCCAAGAACAGCAAGTCCTATTGTTGATGGAAATGCAACTATCATATTAAACTTTATTGCTGTATATGTCTTTTTCTTTATATTTACAGTATCATCTGCTGCAAACGAAGCTACAAGGCTTGGTATCATTGACGATGCTATTGCTGTTGAAACTGCTAATGGTACGCTTACAAAAAGTTTGTATTTAGAGCTGTATATACCTTGAAGCGTACTTATATATTTGTCCGAATATTCTCTTAACCCCATTATATTATTAAATAATGTAACATCTACAATTCCGCTTAACTGATAAACTGTCTGACTTAATATAATTGGTATAACTGTAACTGCAATAATCTTATATGTTTGTGAAAGAGATATTGTAGTCCTTGAACGATCCTTAATCGTCTGTTTGCGCATTGTCGGTCTGTATAAAATGTATATAAATATAAGTATTATAAGTGCAGTAAGCGCACCAACACATGTTCCAAGAGTTCCGCCTGCTGCTCCCCATGCTGGAAGCTTCTCAGATGCACTGTGTGCTCTCATTAAAAAATACGCTGCAGCAACACTTACAACAGCATTGATTATCTGTTCAAATATCTGTGATACAGCAGTAGGAAGCATTGTACTGCGTCCTTGATAAAGTCCTCTTAATGTACCCAGTATTGCAACAATGAATATAGTAGGTGCAAGCACTCTGAGAGGCATGGCAATTCCATAAAATTTTGAATAAAAATTCTTCTCTATCCAGTCTGCAAAGAAAAATACAAAAAGTGATACGGTTCCTCCTGTAAATATAGAAACTATCATAGAGTGTTTGAATAATTTATATGCATTTTTGTAGCGCCTTTGTGAGCATCTTGCTGACACCATTTTTGAAACTGCCATCGGCATACCATATGAAGATATTATAAGAAGTATATTATATATTTCAAATGCCGCCGAATATATTCCCATTCCTTCGTCACCTATAATATTTGTCATAGGTATACGATATATCATGCCTATAATACGCACTAAAATTGATGCCACAGCCAGAATACTTCCCTGTTTCAGGAAACTGCCCGCAGAGCTTTCTTTTGAAGATGCCATTGACTGTCTCCCTTCTTTTCTAATCTCTGGTAATGCCAAGCGAATTTAATATATTGTTTTGTTTTTCTTCCATAACAGTCTTTTCGTTTTCATCTATATGATCATATCCCATAAGATGCAGCATACTGTGGGCCGTTAGAAAACATATTTCCCTTTTAAGAGAATGTCCATACTCTTCTGCCTGCTCCTTTGCACGTTCAGTTGATATAACTATATCACCCAAAAGCAGCTCCCCACTTTCCGGATTAAAATACATTGCAATAGTATTATCATCATCAAATATAGTAAAATCTGCCGGTTTGTCAAAATCAATCATAGGAAATGAAAGAACATCTGTTGGGACATCAAGTCCGCGAAAGTCCCTGTTAAGTTCACGGATTCCGTTGTTATCCATAAATGTAAGATTAACTTCACATTCATATGGACATTGTTCAAGTTCAACAGCCTTTAATATTACTTTTTTTAACAGCTTTTCATAGTCAAAATCAATTTTTTCATCAGCTTCATTTTCCATAAGTATTGTCATATTTATCCCCCGTTATTTTCTAGTCAGACATAGCGGCTACGCGCCGCAAACAATTCATGGGAATAATGTCTGTTCTTTTCCCACTTGTTTAATATAAAACCCCATAAGTTTTTGTATCTGTTCATCTGTCATTCCTGCTTCATCAAGGCTGCCTTTTGATAATCTGTTATCAAAGATATTAGCAACAAGTTCTTCATCTGAAATGTTTTCTCGTTTACCTGTCCTTTCAAGATATTCACATGTTGAAACAATACAGTCACTAAGCATAACTATTGCAGCTTCCATAGATTTAGGCTTTTCATATACAGTGCTTCTCTGCCTTATAATATCAGAAAGTTCTTTTGGAAAATCATACTCCCTGGCAAGTAAAGATGCTGCATTTACATAATTTTTTTCATCAATGAGCTTTCCTGCCTCATGAAACATGCCTCCGGCTCTGGCAAGCACATCATTGCATTCCATTAAATCTGCCGCAGATGCAGACAACTCCCCAACCAGCACAGAATGTGCATAAAGACTTTCTGAATATTCTTTAAGCCTTAGCTTTATATCACTGCTATCTTCAAGATATGTGTTAAGCTTATTATTAAGTCGAAGCACAGCTTTTTTTGCCTTATACTCCTTATGAATATAAACAAAATAAGCAGATGTAAAAATAAGCAGCGCACCAATTATATATGATGCCACAAATTCAATATCATTTTCAATATCAGACAGAACAAATTTATATGTCACAACAAGCATGGCAGCAGAAAGTATCATAAAAACAATCGCTGCATATATAAAAGCTCTTTTTTTTGATATTTCTGACATAAGCAGTGCAAGCAGTGCACCTGATACTGCATAAAAAATAAGCTTTCTTAATTCCAGAGAACCATTATCTATATTGTTATCTGTTATCAGCAAAATATATTGCAGAATCATAAGCAGATGGCAGGAGATGGCATAATTCATTCCATCGCAGACTGCTATTACAGCTACTGCAAAAAGCCAGAGCGAACCTGTATTTACCTTTACTGATAATACAAGAAACATATATGATATTGCAAAACTAAATAAGAAAAACGGCAGTGAAGAAATTCTGCTAATCATATTATTTTCATGCATTTCGTAAAAGTAAACAAAAATCAATGCACCTACAAATGAGAACACAACATCCATAACAATATCTGCAAATGGAGTTTTACATAAAATGCCGCCACTGGCTGTACTAAGAATTACAATTATATATATACTCCATGAAAATATGGTATCAGCATGTCCTGTCTCTTTTTTTTCCTGTTGTCCCAAAATATTTTTCACTCTCAAATTTAACCCTTACGTTTCTTCTCAGTATCTTTTGCTTTTTTAACATCTTTTTTCCGCTGTTGTCTCTTCTCATATTCATCATATGCTGTAACTATCTGCTGAACCAGAGGATGACGTACAACATCTTTGCTTGTAAGATATGAAAAACCTATATCATCAACACGTCCAAGTACTGAAACCGCATGTTCCAGCCCTGATACTGTATCAAATGGCAAATCTTTCTGTGTAAGGTCGCCTGTTACAATTACTTTAGAGCCAAATCCTATTCTTGTAAGAAACATTTTCATCTGTGCAGGTGTAGTATTTTGTGCCTCATCAAGTATAATAAAAGAATTATCAAGTGTACGTCCACGCATATATGCAAGCGGAGCAACTTCAATAAGTCCCTTTTCAACATTTTTTAAATAGCTTTCGGATCCCATAATCTGATAAAGCGCATCATAAAGAGGACGCAGATAAGGATCAACCTTACTTTGCAAATCTCCTGGAAGAAAACCTAATTTTTCACCTGCCTCAATAGCAGGTCTTGTAAGAATTATCCTACTAACTTCATCTTTTTTAAATGCATCTATCGCCATGGCCATTGCAAGATATGTCTTACCTGTTCCGGCAGGACCTATTCCAAATACAATCATCTTTTTGCGAATGTTGTCAACATATGCTTTCTGACCTGATGTTTTTGGCTTAATAGGCTTACCTTGTATTGTTCTGCACACAATATCAGAATCAAGAGTCTGCACCTCACCTTCACGGTGCTCCATTGCAAGTGACAATATATAATTTACGCTCTGTTCGGTAATCTCATTGCCGCGCTTTGACAGCTCAAGGAGCTGCTTAAGTATGCTTTCAGCAGAATATACATTTTCTTTATCCCCTGCAAGCTTTACGGCATTATCCCTTACAACCATAGTTACATTAAGTGTCTTTTCAATCTTTTTTATATTTAAATCAAAATTTCCAAATATGTTTCTTTCATGTTCAGCGGGTATATCTACCATTGTTTCAATAATCGCCATTATTACACCTCCATCTTAGCGGACTTTTAAGCTGATTTTGATTTTAGCTTACGGTATGTATTTTGCTCTTTCTGCTTCACAATATTTGATACAGCAGTATATTTACCATTATCCTTATATATAGAAATCCTTGCGTCTATAATCTTGTAGTCATTCTGTTTAAGTTCATCAATATGATAATTAAATCTCTCTTTTAATATCTTCTCTGCTTCGCTGTCAGAATATTCCGCCTTGGAAAACTTTGTTTCTGCATAGCATTTACTAAAAAAGTATAATGGAAATCTTTTAGAGAGCACATCACATATTCTTCCACCTTCTCGAATTATATCACATTTTTCATAAGTTTCCAAACTATTTAGTGGATTATAGAAAAAAACATCATTTCCAAATACTTTTAGCTGATAATAATACTTTTTTCTGCCCGTATATTCCTTCTTTATATAATTAATATCAAGCTTATCCTCATAATTTTCAATACTTTCAACAACAACTTTCCCCTCTGCCCTAACTTTTCTTTTTCTTACAAGCTCATCATTATCTCCAATAATCTCATCAATGCCGGATATGAGCACACGTCCCTTTTTTACCTTATCACCAGCTCTTACTTTTGCAGTACCACTGCTTGTTACAATAGAAACAACTGTTCCTGCGTCATCGGCTACAAGGTTTGCGGCTTTTTTTGTTTTCTTTTCTTCAGATACTAGACTTACTTCCTTAATCTTTATAATCAGTTTGCTGCCTGAAAGCTCTGCAGACACCCAGCCTATATCCTCAAAACTGTGTCTTATATCCTCTCGTATCTTACTACATTCTACATCTTTAACAGCCATTCCTCCATAAATTTCATTTTCATTAAAATATTTCAGAAGACTTTCTTTAGTATGATATGACTGTCCATTTATCTCTATACCCCATATTCTGCTTGCAAAAAAAAGAAGCAAGGCAAAAAAAAGACATACTCCCATATAAAAGCTTATCCTTTTCTTCATCTCTTCAAGTACAAAGGGCAGACCATATTTATCAATTATAAGTGGCATTACCCTGCATTTTCGTGCAATAGGACGCAGACGGTAAAAATCAGAAAGCATGATTTTACAGTAGACAATATCATTATCACTGTCATGCCTAATTGCCCACAGTTCTATGCCATGATTGTGGCATAGATTTACAAATCGCCTGCTTCCAATGCCATTTATGCGTATAAGAACATATCCTTTAAGCCAGCCTGTTATTTTATGTACCATAAAAATGCCTCCTAGTGGTATTCAATAGAATTAATATTTCCTGTAACACACATTCCATCGTCTCTAAAATATGCAATAACAAGATTATCGCCCGTTATATGTATACGGCACGTCTTAGTTTGAACTCTGACAATATCAGCTGTATACTCAATAATATTTCTATAATTCTCAATACACAACCGATGTCTGCCATATCCTATAATTACAGGAGCCTTAGCAAGTATATCCTCACTCATCCCAAATTTTTTGGATATACGTTCAGCAATCACAGGCTCGCCAGTGGAAGGCTTATTAGACGGGCCTTTACAGTGCTTATGTGAAGAAGGCTTATTCCTGTCTTTCCTAAACATACACTGCCCCCTTTAAGTCCGCTTACACTATTCTATGCACAAAATTCCTAATGTGAACCATTAATATTTCTAAATAAATGTAAATTTTATTGTAAACATGGATGTTTTTTTGTATAATTAAGGAATAGCAGGAGTAATTTTATTGTACGCAAAACGTGCGTGAATGGAGGTAAATTATGCACGAAAAATATAATAAAGAGATATTAGAGCTTATAAGAAGCATGCAGAGTATTGATTATATTAGTCCAGATGATATTCCAAATATTGATTTATATATGGATCAGGTTACTACCTTTATGGACGAACATCTCAAATCTTCTAAACGTTTTGAGGATGATAAGGTACTTACCAAGACCATGATTAACAATTACACAAAAAATAATCTTTTGCCACCGCCAAATAAAAAGAAGTATACACGTGAACATATGCTGCTTCTTATTTTTATTTATTATTTTAAAAACTTTTTATCAATTAATGATATAAAAAAGATACTTGATCCTGTATCAGAGAAGTTTTTTGAAGCAGAAGATGACTTTGGACTAAATGAGCTTTATGCAGAAATAGTAAATTTAGCTAAAGAAAATATTGATTCACAGCTTCGAGACATTATAAGAAAACTTAAAAAGTCAAATGAAATGTATGCAGATATAAATGATGAAGATGAAAAAAAGATACTTTCTAAATTTGCTTTTATATGTATGTTAAGTTTTGATGTATGGGTTAAGAAAAATATTATTGAAAATCTTGTTGATGGTACGCTTGGCAAAAAGAAATAAAAAATATAAATTTGCGCAGTTAAACCTGACTATATGTCAAGTTTTAACTGCGCCTCTTTTTCTGCTTCCAGCTTAAAATCCTCTATTTTTTCAGAGTTTACAATTGGTAAATCTTTAAGAGATTCTATACCAAAGTTGCGTAAAAATTCTTCTGTAGTTCCAAAAAGTATTGGACGTCCTGGTGCATCAAGCCTTCCAATTTCACATACAAGATTGTATTCAACAAGTTTATTAACTGCATGGTCTGACTTAACGCCACGTATATTTTCTATTTCCAGCTTTGTTATCGGCTGTTTATATGCTATTATAGAAAGCGTTTCAAGTAATATATCAGTAAGCACATGTTTCTTAGGCACATGGGCTATTTTTACAAGCGTTTCATACATTTCAGCTTTGCTGCACATCTGAAAAGCTCCATCAAGCTCTATAATCTGTATTCCTCTATTGTCTTCTAAATATCTGTCCATCATACTTTTTATAACACGTCTGCAGGTATCCTCGTCCTGTTCTGTAGCTGCTGCTATCCTTTCAAGCTCAACTGCTTCACCCAAAGTAAAAAGTATGGCTTCAATTTTTGCTTCCAATTCTGAAAGAGTCATATTAATCCTCATTATATGTAATCCAAATATCATCAAATATATTTTCCTGAACTGTCTTTAACTTTCCAACTTTCATAAGCTCAAGGACTCCAAGAAAAGTAACTATAATCACAATTTTTCCCTTATTTCCTTTAAGCATTGCACTAAAACTAAAACTGCCATGAGATTTTGCATATTCTTCTATATAAAACATTCGTTCTTCAAGGCTTACAGTTTCTTTTTTTATTTCACCAAACTTACTTCTTATTGGATCAACTTTGTCAATTTGCTTCTTCATTATATCATTAAATATATTTTTTAATTTCCCTAATGTTACATCTGACAAAAGCTCTTCCACATTAACCTCTTCTTTATAATTAGCTATCTCCTCAGGTACAGTTGCTTTTTTATATAGCTGTCTTGCCGCATCAGTCTGTAAATCTTTAAGCTTATATGAGGCATATTTATAAGTTTTATATTCAAGAAGCCTTTCAACAAGCTCAGCTCTTGGATCAATTTCTTCTCCCTCTTCATCTTTCTTTGCAGGGAGAAGCATTTTTGACTTGATTTTTAAGAGAGTGGCAGCCATAACAAGAAATTCACTCATAATATCCATATCTTTTTCTTCCATATTAGATATTATTTCCATATACTGACTTGTAATTTCAACTATCGGTATATCAAAAATATCAATCTTATTCTTTTCTATAAGATGCAGAAGCAAATCAAGAGGTCCATCAAATGCATCTAATTTTATTAGGATACCAGCCATATTTTCCCTCATTTCTGCATATAATTAAATTTTACCTTGCATAATAAATTTATCATACAAATGAAATATTTTTATTTGCCTTCCAATCATAAAAAATTTAAAATAACCCTAAGAAACTTTACACAGCCATAATGAATTAAATCCAACATAA
>CAMWXG010000098.1 GCA_947178155.1 uncultured Lachnoclostridium sp. | reverse complement strand
TCTGTAGACTTACCAAAGCGTCTTGGACGGCTTACACAAATATATCTGTTTTTCTTCCCTAATATATTATTCGTAAATGCAATTAATCCGGACTTATCCACATAAATGTCATCATTAACAGAAATTTCAAATAAATCATTCCCCTGATTTAAATATAACCCCATACTACCTACTTCCTCTCTGAAAATATAAGATTAATTTTTACTATTATAACTGTTCTTTACTATACATACAATAGATAATTGACTTGAATTAGCAAATACTGTATACTTCTAAATAAGAGTTTTTCACAAAATTAATGTGCAATATGCAGAAAGGAAGATATTATGAGTAAAAAACCAGTTGTATTAATGGTACTTGACGGCTATGGATTAAACGATAAAACAGAAGGCAATGCTATCGCGCAGGCAAATACGCCAGTAATGGACAAACTTATGGCTGAATGCCCGTTTGTAAAAGGTAATGCAAGCGGCTTAAGTGTAGGCCTTCCTGATGGACAGATGGGAAATTCTGAAGTAGGCCACATGAATATTGGCGCAGGACGCATTATATATCAGGAGCTTACACGCATAACAAAAGCGATTGAAGAAGGCAGTTTCTTTGAAAATAAGGCACTTCTTTCAGCAGTAGACAATGTTAAGAAAAGTGGTTCAGATTTACATTTATTTGGTCTTTTATCAGATGGCGGCGTTCACAGCCACAATACACATTTATACGGATTACTTGAACTCGCAAAAAGAAATAATATTGAAAATGTATATATTCATACTTTCCTCGATGGACGTGATACCGCCCCTACTTCTGGAAAAGGATTTATCGAAGATCTTCAAACAAAAATTGATGAAATCGGCGTAGGTAAAATCGCAAGCGTACATGGACGCTATTATGCAATGGACAGAGATAATAACTGGGACCGTGTACAAAAAGCATACGACGCTTTAGTTAAGGGCGAAGGCATAATGGCATCTGACGCAGTACAGGCTGTTGCAGATTCTTATGCTAATGATGTTAATGATGAATTTGTTGTACCTACAGTTATCACAACAGAGGGAAGTCCAATAGCAACAATTAAGCCAAATGATTCTGTTATATTCTTTAACTTCCGTCCTGACCGCGCAAGAGAAATTACACGTACCTTCTGTGACGAAAAATTTGACAAATTTGAACGTGTTAAGGGATT
The DNA here is from genome assembly GCA_947178155.1 of uncultured Lachnoclostridium sp. Lineage (GTDB taxonomy): Bacteria > Bacillota > Clostridia > Lachnospirales > Lachnospiraceae > Butyribacter. The sequence continues at coordinate 8,760 of CAMWXG010000098.1, read as the reverse complement.
TATGCCACTTACATTTGTATGTTTCACAGATTATGACGAAACAATTGATAATAAACAGGTTGCATTTGTAAAAGAAAGTATCTCTAATACATTTGGCGAATTTCTTGCTGCTAATGGCAAAACACAGCTCCGTCTTGCAGAAACAGAAAAATATGCACATGTAACTTTCTTTTTTAACGGCGGCGTAGAAGAACCTAATAAAGATGAGGAACGTTCACTTGTCAAATCTCCTTCTGTAGCAACATATGATTTGCAACCTGAAATGAGTGCCCCAGAAGTAGGGGAAAGACTCGACGCTGCTATTACATCAGACAAGTACGATGTAATCATTATTAACTTTGCAAATCCTGACATGGTTGGTCATACAGGAATCATACCGGCAGCAATTAAAGCAGTAGAACGCATAGACCAATGTGTAGGTTCAGCAGTTGAAGCAGTAAAAAAAGTTGGTGGAGTATTATTTATTTGTGCAGATCATGGAAATGCAGAACAAATGATTGACTATGATACAGGAGCTCCATTTACAGCACACACAACAAACCCAGTTCCATTCATACTTGTAAATTATGACGATGCATACACATTGCGCGAAGGTGGATGTCTTGCTGATATTGTACCAACTCTTATTGAGATAATGGAACTTAAGCAGCCTGCTGAAATGACAGGAAAGTCACTGCTTATTAAGAAATAATAGAATTTTTAAGAATACTCATTTCATAAAAGGCTTGAAATTTAACTGGTACATAATTTCCCTATGTATAAGTAAAACTTCAAGCCTTTTGACATATTATAATCTGCTACAAATTTATTTTAAAAATATCTTCTGTTTTTTCTTTCACCTTCCAAAATTAGCAAACCTTCATCTACCATATCCCTAAATATCCTTTTTGTTGTAGAATCTGCCAATCCTAACAATTCTCTTGCCTCTTTATTGCTGATAAAGCCATGTTTTTCAATATACTTTATTATACTGCTTTTTCTATCTTTCTATCGGCTTTTTGCTCTGAACGATAAAAACATACAACAAAACCTGATTTCATTTTTTTAACTCATATCTTGTACCATTCTCATTACATGCATCAACAATTTGCCAAAATGAGATTTTGTTCCAAAATTACGCAAATAGCGCTGCAAAACTTGTACTTTTGGCAAAAATCATGCCAAAAATCCTCAAATTTGACGTGAGTGTGAAAAGTAAATCAGTTAATGCTTATATATATAATACCTATTAAAAAATATTTCCATAAACAACCTTAATATGTTATATTATATATAGAAAGGAAATTTATAAATGAATGATAAAGATATACAATGGCATCCTGGATTTGTGGCTGCTATGGAATTAGAACTTATGGAATACAATGGAAAACTGGATTTTAAAATGGAGCATAGCCTTAACACTAAGCCATTACAGATAGATCTTCTGATAATTAAAAAATATGAGCCAATAGATATAACAAATGAAACTGGCAGAATTTTTAAAAAATATAATATTATGGAATATAAATCTCCAAATGACAGTCTTAATATTGATACACTTTACAAATCACAAGCATATGCAGCACTTTATAAAACCAGTGGCAACATTGTTAATGAAATAAATGCAGATGATATCACAGTATCACTTGTTCGAGAAAGAAAACCTGTGGAACTTTTTAAACATTTAAAAAGCAAAAATGTACAGATTACTATGCCATTTAATGGTATATACTATATTAATGACATGGTATTATTTCCAACACAGATTATTGTAACAGATGAATTATCTGGGGAAGAACATACTTGGATCAAATCACTATCACATAAACTAAAAATTCATGATATGCAAAATCTTTTATACCATATAGTAAAACTTAGAAGTGATTATGAAAAAGAACTTGCAGATTCTGTATTGGAAGTAGCATTAAGAGCAAACAAAACTTTAATTGAAAAATTGAGAGGAGATGGTAAAATGAGTGGAGCATTGAGAGAGTTACTTGAACCAGTCATACAAGATCAAAAACAAATATGGAAACAAGAAGGCAGACAAGAAGGAAAAGTTATTGGCACAATTGACACTTTACGTAGCCTTAATTATAATAATGAAGAAATAAAAACAATAATTAAGAAAAATTATAACTTATCAGAAGAAGCAACAGAAAAATATATGATGCACAATACAAAATAAAATGTAAGCAGCTTTGTTTTAACAAGCAACCTAATTGCTTGAAGCTCAAAAAAAGATTTAAGTTTCCTATAAAGAACGGAAAAATAAGCGTCAAAAGGCATCTCTTGCAATACCAGATGCCTTTTGGTCATGAACTGCCAAAATGAGCTTTTACAAATGGTGTTTTATATACATTATTCAAAACTGCTGAACAAAATGGCTTCAATATACTAATTATTGTGTGGCAAACATATCAATTATACGATTTTTCAAATAACTTTGTACACGTATTTTGTGAAATTTAGTATTCTTTTTTCATAAAAATTACCTTTTAGAACCCCGCTTCCATATATCCGCTGAAAACATTACCAGCATTGGAAATAGTTCAAGTCGTCCTATAAGCATATCAAGCATAAGTACAAATTTAGAAAAGATCCCAAACCCTCCAAAATTACCAGAAGGTCCTACTTCATTTAACCCCGGACCTATATTATTAAGTGTTGCCATGATTGCTGTAAAGTTAGTTGTTGTGTCATAATTATCTATACTTACTAATAAAAATGAAACAAATAATACTATTACATATGTTGCAAGATAGCATAATACAGCCCTTACTACTGTATCTGATACCACTCTTCCATTCATATGAACCTTACTTACGCATCTTGGATGGGTTATTGATGTAATCTCATTTTTAACTGCCCTGAAAAGTATCATAAGACGTGATACTTTGAATCCGCCACCGGTACTTCCTGCACATGCCCCTATAAACATAAGACATACAAGTATTGTTTTGGAAAACTCAGGCCACAAGTTAAAATCCTGTGTTGCAAAACCAGTGGTACTTATTACTGATGCAACCTGAAATATTGCAGATTCAAACGCAAGAAATATATTTTCAAAACTATTTCTAATATTTATTGTTATTAATATAGCAGATGCAAATACAATTATAAGAAAATATCTAAGCTCTTCAAAACTTATTGCTTCTTTTGCTTTCTTTATCAGAAAGAGATAATAAACATTAAAGTTAATAGAACATAAAAGCATAAACACTGTTATAATTATCCGTACAGCTATATTATATGATGCAATACTTGTATTTAGCAATCCGAAGCCACCTGTTCCAACCGTTGCAAATGAAAGTGACATGGCATCAAAAAGTGACATACCTGCAAGAAGTAATGCTATAATCTCAATAAATGTAATTACTATATAAATACCATACAAAATCATAGCTGTACTTTTTATTTTTGGCACAAATTTACCTACCGATGGTCCGGGACTTTCTGCTCTCATAAGATGCATATTTGAACTTCCTGATAAAGGCAGAACAGCCATTATAAATACAAGTATTCCCATACCTCCTACCCAATGTGTAAAGCACCGCCAAAACGCTGAACACTTTGAAAGTTCTTCAACAGAAGATAAAACACTAGCCCCTGTTGTTGTAAACCCTGAAATAGTTTCAAATAACGCATCTGTATATGTAGGAAATTCTCCTGTAACATAAAATGGAACGGCCCCTACAAGACTTAGCAATATCCAGCTAAGTGATACTGCTACAAATCCCTCTTTAGAATAAAATGTTTTGCTTTTAGGCTTCATAACTATCCGCCCAAAACATCCAATTACTATACTTGTTATAGCTGTAATAATATATGCAAAACCTTCTTTTTCACTATAAATAAATGATACTACCGAAGGAAGAAGAAGAAAAAATCCTTCAAATCCTAAAACATTACTAAGTAAATATATTATCATTGAATAATTCATATCTATACCCTTAAAATAATATCAGTTTGCAAAAAAAAATTATCAAAATATAATTCTGCCAAAACATCACTATAAAATTTATTTTAAAATGTAATACAAATATTTTTTAAATTTTTAGAGCATCTCTTATATCATGCAATCCTGCTTCTGTTGTAATAAGAATAACTGTATCCCCTACCCTTATTACACTTTGGCCATTTGGTATCTCCACATGTCCCCTATGTGATATACATCCAATAAGCATATTCGGTTTTAGTTTCATTTGCTGAAGAGGAATGCCTACTACAGGAGATTTTTCTTTTATAAAAAACTCAAGTGCCTCAACTCTGTTATCATTCAACCTATACAATGTTTCAATATTACTTCCAAGAGAATTTTTCTTTGCACGAACATATTTAATAATATGCTCAGCAGTAATATTCTTTGGATATATCATACTTCCCACATTCAGACTGCTTATAATATCATCATATGATACCCTGTGAACTTTTGTAATCAGCTTTGCATTACATACACTCTTGGCATACAAGGCAAGCATTATATTTTCTTCGTCAAAATCAGTTGATAATATAAATGCATCTGTTTCAATAAGTCCTTCCTCGAGAAGTAAATCTTTATCAGTAGCATCTCCACATATAACCAAAGCTTTTGGAAGCATCTCGGTAAGTTCCTCACATCGTTTCATGTCCCGGTCAATTACCTTAACTCTTACTCCTATCTCAATAAGCTGTTTAGCCAGATATATTGATGTATTGCTGCCTCCAACAATTATAACATCTCTTACTGCCGCCTTTGCAGCGCCAATTCTTTTAAAAAACTGCATAGTCTTTGCAGTTGTACCTACAATACTTATCTCATCTCCTGCATTAAGCCTAAACTGACCATCTGGAATAATAACATCCTCACCACGCTCTACTACAGATATCAAAACTTCACACTTAAGTCTGCTGCTCATATCTTTAAGCTGCATGTCACAAAGTGGACTTCCCTCTTCAATTTTATATATTACAAGCTCTACACGACTCTTTGCAAATGAATCAACTTTTAATGCAGAGGGAAATTTTAAAATCCTTGCCATCTCTCTAGCCGCTGCGAGCTGTGGATTAATAATAAGAGAAAGTCCCAGTTCCTTTTTAACAAATTCAACCTCCATATTATAGATAGGATTGCTTACCCTTGCAATAGTATGACGTGCCCCTGCTTTTTTTGCTATAAGGCAGCACAAAAGATTCAACTCGTCAGAACTGGTGACAGCAATCATAAGATATGCCTCATCTACGCCTGCTTCCATCTGAACATTAAAACTGGCACCATTACCAACTACACCAAGCACATCAAAAGTGTTTGATATATTTCCAACCACCTGCTCTCGTATATCAATTACAGTAATATCATGTCCTTCTTTACTAAGCTGCTCTGCCAGTGTCATTCCAACATTGCCACAACCTGCTATTATTATTTTCATCTGCTCTCCATTCCAGCGCTATAACTAACCGCTTTCCTTTAACTCCATTATAATATTTATTCTTCATCCAGTTTCAGTACACTCATAAATGCCTGTTGTGGTATCTCAACACTGCCAAACTGTCTCATTCGCTTCTTGCCCTCTTTCTGCTTTTCGAGAAGCTTTCTCTTTCTTGAAATATCTCCGCCATAGCACTTTGCAAGTACATCTTTTCTCATTGCCTTTACAGTTTCTCTTGCAATAATCTTGCTTCCTATTGCCGCCTGGATTGGTATTTCAAACAATTGTCTTGGTATTTCTGCCTTTAGCTTTTCACACATTTTCCTGCCACGCTCATATGCTGTATCTGCGTGTAATATAAATGACAATGCATCTATTTCCTCATGATTAATTAATATATCAAGCCTTACAAGCTTTGAAGGCACATAACCTTTCATATCATAATCAAGTGATGCATAGCCTCTGGAACGTGATTTTAATGCATCAAAGAAATCATATATTATTTCATTTAATGGCAAATCATATTTTAGAAGTGCCCTTGTTTCCTCCATATATTCCATACCAATATAAATCCCCCGCCTTTCTTGGCAAAGATTCATTATTGCACCCACAAATTCTTTTGTTACCATTATTTCAGCCGAAACCATAGGTTCTTCCATATGCTCTATTTCAGAAGGATCTGGCAAATTTGAAGGATTAGTTACCTCTATCATCTCACCATTTGTCTTATAAACATGATAAATAACACCTGGAGCTGTTGTTACAAGGTCAAGTCCGTATTCTCTTTCAAGCCTTTCCTGTATTATCTCAAGATGAAGAAGCCCTAAGAAGCCGCATCTAAAGCCGAATCCGAGCGCAATAGATGTCTCTGCTTCAAATTGAAGCGAAGCATCATTTAATTGAAGTTTTTCAAGGGCATCTCTTAAATCAGTATATTTTGCCCCATCAGCAGGATAAAGACCACAATATACCATAGGCTGAACTTTCTTATACCCTGAAAGCGCCTCTGCGCATGGATTATCAGCAAGAGTAACAGTGTCTCCAACCCTTGTATCTCCAACATTTTTAAGGCTTGCTGTAATATATCCAACCATTCCTGCTGTAAGTCCGTCTGATGGGATAAATTGTCCTGCACCAAATATGCCTGTTTCTACCACATCTGCCTTAGCTCCTGTAGCCATCATAAGTATCTCCTGCCCTTTCTTAACAGAGCCATCAAAAATACGGCAAAAAATTATTACGCCTTTATAGGCATCATAAATTGAATCGAATATAAGCGCTTTTAAAGGCTTATCTTCATCCCCTGATGGTGAAGGTATCTTTGTAATAATCTGTTCAAGAACCTCTTCTATATTTGTGCCCATTTTTGCAGAAATAAGTGGAGCATCTTCTGCATCAAGACCTATAACATCTTCAATTTCAGTTTTAACACGTTCAGGTTCTGCACTAGGCAAATCAATCTTATTAATAACTGGCATAATTTCAAGATCATGGTCAAGCGCAAGATAACAATTTGCAAGTGTTTGTGCTTCTATACCCTGTGCTGCATCTACAATAAGAATCGCTCCCTCGCAGGCAGCAAGACTTCTTGATACTTCATAATTAAAGTCAACATGACCTGGAGTATCTATCAGGTTAAAAATATATTCTTCTCCATTATCTGCCCTGTACACAATACGTACTGTCTGCGCTTTTATCGTAATACCTCTCTCCCTCTCAAGCTCCATATTGTCAAGCACCTGCGCCTGCATTTCACGGCTTGTAAGAAGTCCTGTCTTTTCAATAATCCTGTCAGCAAGTGTGGACTTGCCATGATCAATATGTGCAATTATACAAAAATTACGTATATGTGATTGTTCTATCTTTTCCATACTATCCTCCTATGCCATCAAATTGACACAAATAATAATAAACGTTGTTTTACGCTTTTTTAACAAACAATATTGCCTGTCCATTTTCATAATTTTATATTATTTTGGGAAATATTGCAACATCTGATGATAAACAATAAATAGAGATTGTTACCAGTAACAAGCAGTGCTTTCAGCACTGAATGCAAAATGGCACTGAAAAACTCGTACTTTTGGCAAGAATCATGCCAAAAATCCCCGAATTTGGCATAGGTGTGAAAAGTAACTTACAAGTAACTACCTGTTAATTCAATAAATATCTTCAAATCTGTATAAATGCAAAGTTTTATTTCAAATTTTATATAATAAAAGTAGATAAATAGTTGAAAATTATACTATAATCTATACAAAATATGTTTAAAAGTCCACTATGGCAAATTTTAAATAAAACGGAGGTATACTTATGAGAGATAAAATTTTAATTGTTGATGATGAAACAGACATAGTGTCTATGTTAAAAGATTATTTTGAATACAATGAATATGATGTAATAACTGCTTTAAATGGTTTAGAGGCAGTAAAAAAAGCCGAAAAACAACCTGATATTATTCTTCTTGATATTAATATGCCTGATATAGATGGTATTGAGGTTTGTTCCCGTATAAGAAATTTTGTTTCCTGCCCAATTCTTTTTCTGACTGCTAGGATTGAAGACAGTGACAAAATTAAAGGATTTGGAATTGGTGCTGATGATTATATTGTAAAGCCATTTTCAATAGACGAGCTTGGTGCCAGAGTTAGTGCCCATTTAAGAAGAGAGCGCCGCCAAAGGGAGTCTTCCAAAGTGCGCTTTGATGACAAAGTGGCAATAGATTATTCAAAACGAAGCGTTTACTATAATGGCGAAATTATTTCTCTTGCAAAAAAAGAATTTGACATAATTGAACTTTTATCTTTGCACGCAGGACAGGTTTTTAGTAAGGAAAGGATATATGAACTTGTATGGGATTATGACAGCGAGGGCAACAGCTCTGTTGTTGCAGAACATATACGGCGTATACGTACAAAATTTACGGCAGCAGGCATGAAACCATATATAGAAACAGTGTGGGGAGTTGGATATAAATGGACAAAATAAAAAATTTCTTATACAAAAAATCAATAAAAACTATTTTTATTTTTTATATGCTTGCCTGTATATTTTCTTCTTTATTTTCATCAATATTACTTTCTTGTCTTTTTCAATATGGGCAGTCAAAAATTTATAAAAAACATGAATATCATTATATTGCAAAAATAGAACTTTATGAAAATGCAGATATGGATAATGACTCTATTACAGTAAATTATCCAACAAAAAACATTATTTCTTTATTTACGCCATTTGAAAATCATTTTTACAATATTTTTTCATTTTTAAGCTTTGCAGTTTATCCGATTTGTTTTGGAATATGTATCATAATAACAAGTACTTTATTCTATAAAAAACAAATGGAAACACAACTTAAAATTCTTGATAAAGC
>CAMWXG010000097.1 GCA_947178155.1 uncultured Lachnoclostridium sp. | reverse complement strand
CCTGTCGGCTTGTATTCTGAATGAAGTTTAAATATATTTTGTGCAGTTTGCACAAATACCACCTCCAAAAGTCGTAGTAAAAAAGTTCGCTATTCGCTTAAAACACCTTCTAGACAAATAAGCATAACCTTTTGTGATTTTCTTACTCGCAACTCCATGTATCACAACATGGACAAAATGGAACAAAACTGTTTTTTAGTATAGCACACATTAATGTAGTTGTCCACTCTTTTGCGAACATTAGTTCTCATCGTGGATAGTCAGCAAATATTGTATAATCAGGTATATAAACTGGAATTTGCAAAGGAGGGGCAATGATTGACATACACATTGTTATAAGAGAAATTGAAAGTAAAGATTATACATCCATAGCAGCAATCTGGCATGATGTGCTTGGCTTTTTGTCGGTAACTTATGAAACGGTTGTCCAAACCTGCGAGAAGATGAAAGGCGATAGCCGCTACTGCACATTTGTTGCCGACATGAACGATAATGTTGTCGGTTTTGTTACCACCGTTTACACTTTAGCAATCGATCAGCCAAATGGATACATTAAAGTGAACGGACTTGCCGTTTTGCCTGAATTTCAACGCTGCGGTATAGGAAAAATGCTGATTCATTGTGGTATTCTCTTAAACAATACAGAAACAAAATCCTTATTTAACCCCGCCTTTTTGTAAAATGCTTCATTATCCTCAGCGATTAACTGTATTGTGTATACTCCTTTTTCTTTCAGCTTTTCCGTTAATCCACCTATTTTCACTACAACGGCAATGTTATCTTAAATATCGTCCCCTGCCTATGTTTCCTTTTAGCAGTAATCGTACCTCCTTGTTCCTCTATTATCCTTCGTGCTAAATATAAACCGACGCCTACACCATCATCCGCCATCTTTTCTGCCTCCTCGCCACGATAAAAGCGCTTATAGATATTATGTATATCTTTAGATTTGATCCCTATTCCCTCGTCTTCTATTTCAATTAATATATTACTTACAAGCTTTTCTGTTCTGACTATTATATTTGTATTTTCATAAGAATATTTAACTGCATTATCAATTATATTAGCTAATGCCTCTACAGTCCATTTCCTATCATGCATTAACATCACATCTTCTTCTATGTCAGATTGAATTTCTATATTTTTCTCATAAGCTTTCATAAATACCTGACTGACAGCTTGTGTAATTGTTTCCTTCACTCCAAGAGGTTTTTGCTCTATTTGTATCATATGGCTTTCTAACTTTGACAAATTCATAAGTTCACCAAGAAAAATCTCAAGTTTTTCTATTTCATACTCTACATTTGCCAAAAACTCCTCCCTCTCTGTACTTGTAAGGCTACTTGTTAAAGAAAGTTCATAACTTACACGCAATGCAGATAAAGGTGTTTTTAACTGATGCGATATGTCAGTAATAAGTGATTTTGTACTTTCCTCCTCAGATTTCATCCTTTCTATTAAATCAGAAAAATAATATGACAAATATTTGCAAAGCTCACTTATTCTATACATATTTTCATTGTTCAAATTATTGACATCATCATTACTAACGCTGTATTTGTTAAATATATCAGAAAAGATAAAATCGCCCTTGCTAAAATTCTCAAGCAGAGCTAAAATATCCTCAAATTCTTCATTATACTTATCGTTCAATGCCTCTAAATCTCTGTGATTAAAATATATCATTATTAATGTTACACAAACAATTACACATATTCCAAAAATACAAAGATATATCCCCATTTCTTCATACAATTGATTGTAATAATCCGAAGTCTGATTCATCCCCTCTGAAAGTTCAGGATAAATACCCTCAAGCTCATTTATTTGTGCAACATTTGCATCCACAATATATCTTATAACAAAATAAACACCTGTTACACATACAAGCGATATTATAAAAACTATAAAAATATAGCGAATTATCTTCTTGCAACTTTTCCTGTCCATATATACCCAAGTCCCCTTACATTAGAAATACAACCTGTAGAAAGCTTACTTTTAAGACGGCTTATATTTACAGTAACCGTATTATCATCTACAAACTGCCCATCTATTCCCCACACTCTGTCCAAAATTTTTTCTTTTGAAATAATATTTTCTGAATTTTCCATAAGATATATAAGAAGCATAAGTTCTGTTTTGCTTAAATTAATACTTTTTCCATTTGCCGTCACAGACATATCATACATATTTACTTCTATGCCTTCAGATGTCAAAATCTTATAGGCTAAACTTTCAGAATTTGATTCCCCTGATTCTTTTTCCTCAAGCCTCCTCATAAGAGCATTGACCTTTGAAGTTAGAATATTAACAGAAAATGGCTTTGTAATATAATCATCTGCTCCCATATCATAACCATTAACAATATCTATCTCACTGTCAAGTGCAGTTAGATAAATAAGATACACATCACTCTTACTCCTCACCCACTGTCCAAAATTTAGGCCATCTCCATCAGGAAGTGTAATATCTGAAATAATTAAATCAATATTTTCATTTCTATAAAAATTCTTTGCTTCTCCAACAGAAAAAGCGGAAAAAACAGAGTATCCTTCATTATGTAGCTTAAAAGAAATACCCCTGTTTAAACTTTTATCATCTTCAACAAGTAATATAGTCTTCATTTTACCCTCCATGCCGCTCTCAACGACTCAAATAGGAATGAAAAACGCTGTCTTGGGCATTCTTTTTGTTAACAAGTTTGCTTACGCAAATCGAAGACGTCCTTTGGCAATGCGGACATAACGCATTGTCAATTTCAGAACATCTTCCCATACTTAATAAAGATATTTTATCAATAAAATGAATTTTTTTCAATATTACTTTTAATCTGCATTCCTTAGTTCATCTACTATACTGTCCTGTTTTGCATACCCAAATACCACATATGGCACCACGATACCCATTATTAAAAATATTGGTGTTATTATCATAAATGGAATTAATGTAAAATGATAAGTAAAGAACCAGAAAATACTGCCTATTACTTTTCCAATAAACAAACTTATTAAAATACATATAATAAATGAACTTATTATTGCCAAAACAGAATACCATACACCTTCTGTCATCAACATATGTTTTAACTGCTTCACTGTCATTCCTATTGAGCGCAGCATTGCAAATTCACGTTTCCTTGTCATCATTGATGTTACTATTGCATAAATAAAATTAAGCACACCTATAATACCTACTATTATACAAAGCCCGCCTCCTATTATCACAAACATCTGAATCAGTTCATTAAATGCATCCATATATTTTGCCCTTGAATCATAATCAAGTGATGTATCTATTTCTTCTGTATAGTTTTTAACAAAATTTCCTATATCTTCATTATCCTCATCAGTTGTGTCAAACATATAAACCATGGTTTTATCTGTCTTAGTATCCTTTAAAAATGTGTCTGTGTCCATTACAAATTCAGCCCTTCCATAATACCTGTAGCTCATCGCATGTGGTACTGTAACTTCTGCAGCTACAATATATGTTTCTTTCCATGTATCTTTAATACGATAATCCATATCACTATCAGGAATACTGCCATTATATGCTTCCTTTTTTGATATAATTTTATTTGTCTTTGTATTAAAAATTTCCCATGTCTGATATGTCAGTTCTACTTTATCACCTATCTTCGCAAAGTTAGAATTTTCTATCACATTGCCATAATCATCAGTCATATAAACAGCTAAAATATATTTTTTATCCTTATCTTTAAGCTTTGATATATCACCATTAATCACACCCAGTTTATTTAACGGATATTCGTCCATTCCATATATCCCTGGCATATCAGCAATCATATCACCCTCTTTTAAAATCTCAACAGTTTGATTTATCTCCTCTTCTGTAAGAAAAGTATTATTATAATTATTTCTATACCATTCTTCAGTGACCAATGTCTTTACATCATCTGTATAACCATAAATGCGTCCGCCAGCAGTAACTCCAGCATATGAATTTATTTTTGAAATAAGTTCTTCTGAAAGTGTATCATCATCTTCTCCATATCCCCAATTGTTTTGAAAATATGATGCACTTGCTATTTCATAATCAGATATAACCAGATTTTCTAAAAATTTATCTGCATCAAATCCTTTTACAAAAGTTACTACAACGTGTAAAATTACTACACTTAGTGAAAATGACATAACTACTAATATTGTCTTTTTCTTATTTCTTCCAAGATTTGCAAATGCCATATGATATACAGATTGTCTGCCTTTAACCTTGCTTTTCTTTTTCTTTATATTTGTTACATCTGTATACTTAACAGCTTCAACAGGCGATACTTTTCCTGCTATCTTCCCAGGTTTTGTCAATGATATAAAAACAGTTATAATAGAAAAAACAGTGGCTCCAACAAATATTAATGGATTAAATGTCATATATGCTTTTCCGTTTCCATCCATACTATTCATCACAAATGGAACTATAATATTACCACATAAATATCCAATTATAAGTCCAAGAGGTATCCCTATAACAGAAAGCCTGAATGCCTGCCTGTATATTATCTTTTTTAACTGTCGTCTGGTAGTTCCTATAGTTTTTAACAGCCCATAAAAACGTATATCATTTACAACTGAAATCTGAAATATATTATATATAATAAGATATCCTGTGACAATAAATACTACTATCATAACAGCAGCTTCTAAAATAGTAGTTACATCTGTCCTTGCATCAAGCTGTGCTTCCGAATAAGCCCAATTTATACCTGTATCTACATAATTATCTTTTCCTGCATCTTCGTTTTGATAACCATGATTTTCAAGAACCTGCTTCATATTTTTTTCAATATTTTTCGCACTTTTAAAAAATACACTATAAGCCCATGTACCAACAGTATCATCATTATCTATTGGCTTATATTCAGCAAACTTTTCATTTGCATATGATAAAGGTACAATAATATGACAGCAGTTAATAGCTTCATCATGTGTCCACCAGCCTACAAGTGTAAATGTATCCGTAACATGTATACAATTTTCCATTCCTTCATAACCTATGTTATATGTTACTGTAATCTCTGCTCCCTCTTTTGGTTCTATGCCAAGCATGTCAAGTACCTTACTGTCACATATAGCTTCCATAGTTCCTTCTTTTGGCAATCTTCCATGCTCAGGTGTGCAAAAATAATCATCCACACATGCTTTATCCATATAACTTATCTCTGTATGCTGTTTATTAAATGGAGCTTCTGTCGGCGATGAAATAACCAACCTTTTTAAATCTGTCTTAATCAGCTCATCACCAGACAATTCATCAATAATATCTTCTGTAACATATTTAAAAGTTCCATGAGCCTTTCCTCCCACCTGCCTAAAACTTTGCTCTTCAGAAGAATGTTGAACAGTTATAAGTATTGTAAACAACGAAGTAAAAAGCACTGTTGTCAATATAATTGCTGCTATTGCTATCTTATTTCTCGTCTTATTTGCCTTCATATTCTTAGCTGACAACTCATTTATAATTTTCCTATTTTTAACATTAACCAAATCAATCCCTCATTTCCATAATATATTATATTATTTTACCATCTTCAATACGTATAATTCTGTCTGCAAGCTGTGCAATTTCCTCATTATGTGTAATCATAACCATTGTCTGCTTATATTTTTCACAGCTTACTTTAAGAAGGCTTAATACATCCTGACTTGTACTGCTGTCAAGATTTCCCGTAGGCTCATCAGCAAGAATAATAGCGGGCTTCGTTGCAAGTGCTCTTGCAATAGCTACCCTCTGCTGTTGACCTCCTGATAAAGTGTTTGGAAGACGGTCAATCTTTTCACTAAGTCCTAAAATCTCAATGATACCCTTTACATACTCCTTATCTGGAGTTTCACCATCAAGTTTAATAGGCAACACAATATTTTCATAAACATTAACCACTGGTATAAGATTATAGCTCTGAAATACAAAACCAATTTTTCTGCGCCTGAAAATAGTAAGTTCCTCTTCCTTTAATGAAAAAATATCTTCGCCATCTACAATTACACTTCCAGAAGTTGGTCGGTCAAGTCCACCAAGCATATGTAAAAGCGTAGACTTACCACTTCCACTTGTACCAACAATCGCAACAAACTCTCCCTGTGCTACAGAAAAATTTACTCCGTCAAGAGCATGTACCTCCATCTCCCCCTTACCATAATATTTTTTCAAATTATTAGTTTTTAAAATGTCCATAAATAACTCCTTTCTTAATTCAATTTCTTAATAATAATCTATCATATAATTCTTTCCACAATCTTTCCAAATAAAAATAAAATCTTACAGTGTTGTAAGATTTTATTTAATAATCGAATAGACTTTGCAATCCAATTATGATATAATAACACCTACTTATTAAAATATTCAGAAAGGAGCATATTAAAAATGACAGATAACGAATTATTGCTTGCCATATCCGATATGATGGATAAAAAGTTTGATGCAAGACTTGCACCTATCGAAAACAGATTTGACAGAATAGAAAACAGAATAACCACTCTTGAAAACAAGATGAACAGTAAAATATCTGCTCTTGAGAACAAAATGGACAGCAAAATATCTGCTCTTGAGAACAAAATGGACAAAAAAATATCTGCTCTTGAGAACAAAATGGACAGCAAAATATCTGCTCTTGAAAACAAAATGGATGGCAAAATATCTGCTCTTGAGAACAAAATAGATACCCTTGACAGCAAAATAACAAATATTGCATTGACTATCGAAAACGACATACAGCCTGAATTAAATACACTTTCATCCTGCTACACTGATACATATAACCGTTACAAAGATTATGCAGATAGGATGGAAGATGCTTTTAATGATATTAATCTGCTCAAAAAAGTTGTATCAGAACACAGCATAAAACTTCAAAACATATCATAAACCTCTCAGATATATATAAAACACACTGCCGGCGCCTGGCTTAGACTTTACCTTAATATAGCCTCCCTCATCTGATACTATCTTCCTCGCAAGATAAAGTCCAAGCCCTACTCCGTCTTTATCCCTTACATCAGGCGCACGATAAAATCGCCCAAATATTTGTGCAACTTCATTTTCCTTTATTCCAATTCCATTATCACTTACTTTTATTACCACAAAAAATTCATATTTAATTACTTCTACATCAATTCTGCCACTTTCTGGCGTATACTTTACTGCATTGTCAACAATATTGTATAATGCCTCAGTTGTCCATTTTAAATCAAATATTGCTACTGCATCTGTTTTATTAAAATTTAAAATTATCCCCTTATTTTCTGCTTTTGGTAAAATTTGTTTATATACTGTTGCAAGCATCGACATACAATTATTGCATTCCATATGCAGTGATATAATCCCAGTTTCAAGTCTTGAAGTTTTTATAAGTGAACGTATAAGAAAATCAAGTTTATTTGACTGCTCAATTATTGATTGTACATATTTTCTGCTATTATCATCAAGTTCCTGTTCATCTAAAATTTGTGCAAAAAGCAATATATTAGATATAGGAGTCTTAGTCTGATGTGATATATCAGATATAAGCTCCTTAATTTTATCTCTCTCATCTATAATATTGTTCTTAGAGACCTCATTCATAGCAATATATTCGGCCAGTTTTGCCTCTACATATGATAACATGCTTTCGTTATAGTTTTTCTCATCAAATAAACCATCCTTTGCATCTTTAATCATACCAGCCGCATTTTCAAGTATTCTCCTTACATTTTTATAATATATAATAACTGTTATAACTGATACACCTATGGCTGCTATCATAATAATTATACAGGCAATTACAATTTTTTTATCCATTATCCCTCCCAAGTATATCCTATACCGTAAACAGTCTTTATATATTCAGGTTTCGCTGAATTTTCCTCAAGCTTGTCGCGAAGCCTTTTTATCGTTACTGAAAGAGCATTTGTGTCTACATATTCCGCACCAAAAGTCCATATTTTATCTATAAGTTCATCTCTTGAGACAATATGTCCTCTATTTAAAACAAGTATCTTAAGAAGTTTTTGCTCCGTTTTGCTAAGTTCAACACTTTCACCCGCTTTTAAGTATTCCATTCCAGCGAAATCAAAATAAAAATCATCAATTTCTATAATATTTAATTTTTCTGAAAATTCCTTGCCCTTATCAACATTATCAGCTTCTTTTCTACGAAGCTGCGTATGAACTCTTGCTCTTAAAACAGCAAGGCTAAAAGGTTTGGTAATATAATCATCTGCCCCATTCTCAAGTCCTGTAACAATATCAGTCTCCATATCATTGGCTGTAAGCATAATTACAGGTAATGTTAAATTATTACGTATCTCTTTTAAGAAACTAAGCCCATTTCCATCAGGCAGATTTATATCCAAAATAATCAAGTCCGCACTTTTTATATTTCTCTTAGCCTCTGCAATAGTTTCTGACTGTATTATATTAATCTCGCTGTCCTTAAGCGCAATAGCAATTCCCTCACAAAGCGTTCTGTCATCTTCAACAATCAATATATTATTCATACCGATTTCTCCTTACCAGACTTTACTGTCATATTTTAACAATCTTATTCACATTCAAGCTGACAATCGTAAGGTTCTTCTTTTACATGTTCTGCATTATACTCTTTTGCTTCTACACATCCCATTGCCCTATAAAATTCCTGACTTTCCACCGCAGAATGAGCAGATATATACAATTTCTTTCTATTTTTTTCTGCAAACTTTTTTGCCGCCAAAAACAATTTCCTGCCGATTCCATTCCTGCGCATATCCTCTGATACATGTATACTCGCCAAATCCATATATTGCAAATGACTGCCTATAGGCAGTGCTTTAACAGCAACAAATCCTTTTAATTTATTATCTACAAATGAACCATACACAAAACCACCCTCTGTAACAGTTTCTTTAAGGCATCTTACCAATTCCTTATATTCTTCCTCATTCCAATCATCTATAAACGGATTATCTATAATAATCCATTTTCCAGTAGCTTCATCCTTTCTCCGGCACTTTGTTACAATCTGCCTTCGCTCAAATGAATCAAACAATTCTAAATTAATTTCATTTATATTTAATTCCCTATAACTTATCATCACTTTGTACCTCATAATTCATAACATTGCTAATATTAGCATAATTTTGCTATTTACAACTGTCTTCTTTAATTGAGAATTATATCACCATCTTCAGTTTCTACATTAAGACTTCCTGCCTCTTCTGATGTTTTCCTTGTATACATATGATAGCCATTTTCCCTGCTTTTTTGACAATTAAAACTCTTCGCTATCATACTATCTCCATCTTCATTTATCACAGATATATTTATTTTATCAGCACAGCTTTTACCTACATTAACATTAATATCCCCGTCTATTGTTGCAATACTTAAAATCCCTGATATATCACAGTCGGATCCAATAATAATATCCCCCTCTTCTGAGAATATTTCTGCATTTTTTGATACACTTAAATCACTAAACATTATATCGCCTTCTTCTGATGAAATGTTCGCATTTTTAATATTAATATCTGAAACAATAATATCACCTTCAACCATATTAATATCCATTTTAGATTTGCATAAAACATTACTTATAATAATATCGCCATCATATAAATTCAATCCGGCTACATCACATTCAAGTGTCTCTGCTATAAAATCTCCTTCTGTTAAGTCAGCATTAAATTTAGTAGATTTTGTATTCACCATATATAAATCTCCCTCATTCATAACTGCATTAATACTGTCAAACTCCTTATCAGAAGGTACATATATTCTTACAACATTCTTCATATTATCTATACTTTTATTATTATATTTGTTAAAAAAATTCTCCCCAATATGGATACCCAGCAAATCTATCTTAATACCATCGATACCTGTTTTATGTGAATATTGAGCAACATATCCTCTGCTTTCTTTGAGACAAAGAGTACTGTCTTTTATATCATATGAAAACGGATTGGTACTATCCTTACTTTGAACATTATATTCAATATAACATTTATCATCATTTGACTCCTTAAAAATCACATCAAGATGTTTAATGTCAATATCTACTGAATCAAACTTGCCAAGTTTTGTCTTACTTAATTACATTTCACGCTATCCTTCATGTTTATATGTGGCTAAATCCGAAGTTTTTTCTAAAA
>CAMWXG010000096.1 GCA_947178155.1 uncultured Lachnoclostridium sp. | reverse complement strand
CCCCTTTAATTATAGCAGTTTTCTTATATTATGTCCAAAAAACTTATTGAAGTTGTGTTTCATTTTTATTGACTTTTATTTTTATTAGTGTTACGCTTTTATTAGTGTGGTGACATTATTTGGAACTAATAAGCATCACTATAAACTATTGAATTTACAATTAATTAAAATATTAAATTATAGGAGGGTTATATATGGCAAGATTTACGTTACCAAGGGATTTGTATCATGGAAAGGGTTCTCTTGAAGAACTTAAGAATTTAGAAGGTAAGAAAGCTATTTTAGTTGTTGGTGGCGGTTCTATGAAACGCTTTGGTTTTCTGGACAAAGCAGTTGGGTATTTAAAAGAAGCAGGTATGGAGGTTGAACTTTTTGAAAATGTTGAGCCTGATCCAAGTGTGGATACTGTTATGAGAGGCGCAGAAAAGATGCGTGAATTTGAACCTGACTGGATTATTTCTATGGGAGGCGGTTCGCCAATTGATGCAGCTAAAGCAATGTGGGCTTTTTACGAGTATCCTGAAACTACATTTGAAGATTTGATTACTCCTTTTAATTTCCCAACATTAAGGACTAAGGCAAAATTCTGTGCAATCCCTTCTACATCAGGAACAGCTACAGAAGTAACAGCTTTTTCAGTTATTACTGATTATAAAAAAGGTATTAAATATCCTTTAGCTGATTTTAATATTACGCCTGATGTTGCTATTGTTGATCCGGAGCTTGCTGAAAAGATGCCAAAGAAACTTACGGCACATACTGGTATGGATGCTATGACACATGCAATAGAAGCATATGTTTCAACTCTTCACTGTGATTATACAGATCCACTTGCACTTCATGCAATAAAGATGATACATAATGACTTAAAGGCTTCATTTGATGGAGATATGGAAGCACGTGATCGTATGCACAATGCACAGTGTCTTGCAGGAATGGCGTTTTCTAATGCATTGCTTGGAATTGTTCACTCTATGGCACATAAGACAGGAGCAGCATACAGCGGTGGGCATATTGTTCATGGCTGTGCTAATGCAATGTATCTTCCAAAGGTTATTAAGTATAATGCAAAAAATAGTGAAGCTGCAAAGCGTTATGGGGAGATTGCTTTATTTATAGGGCTTAAAGGTTCTTCAGATGAAGAACTTGTTGATGCTCTCATATCAGAGATTAAGTCAATGAATGTTTCACTTGAGATACCATCTTGTATTAAAGAGTATGAGGGAGGAATAATTGACGAAAAAGAATTTATGGATAAACTTCCAGAAGTTGCAAAACTTGCTATTTCAGATGCATGTACAGGTTCTAATCCAAGAATTCCTACTCCTGAGGAAATGGAAAAACTGCTTAAAGCATGTTTCTATGATGAGGAAATTGACTTCTAATTGACTTGCAAATATCTTATAGTTATGTTATAAATAATATGTGGGAAGTATGTTACTGTGAATTGAAACATACTTCCCACATAATTTTTTACAATAAAAATGTATAGAGATTAATCATTATAATGCTATAAAGCATTGTCTATTCTTCATAATCCATACACATTCTTATTTCTGTATAAGGTCTTACAAACGTATCAGCAGCTTTTACATGTTCAGGATGTGTCTGATATGCTTTTAATGCTTCTTCACTTTCAAGTTTGCTGTCAAGCATAACATCTGCATTTGATGAAGGCAGAGGATGAATGTTAACTTTGGCACTTATAAGTCCGGGTACTTGTCCGACAAGAGCTTCAAGACTGCTTTTTATATTTCTGGCAATTTCTTCTTTGCTTTGACCACCAAGGTCATCTTTTAATTTCCATAATATTATATGTTTTATCATTTTTTATATCCCTTCTTTTTATATAATTTTGAGCTGTAATTAAAGCTCTAACTTTCTCCATCCCTTTTATTTTTGATAAAATATTTTGGTATCTGTTCTTAATAAAACAAACTTATCATAATTGTTACAACTTTATGTTGCATTTATATTATACAGAAAAATGTTTGCATTTACAACAAAATTTATAATATTAATGAGTACATCTTAGAGCAAAAGCACTATTGGTTACTGGTCAGGAGTGAACAGTAACCAATGACAGTGTTATATATCATACAATGTTATTACAAATTTTTTATTATAGCCAGCCATTGATGCTTTATTAGTATTGTCGAGCTGTATCAGGCGTATTTTACCGCCATGCATTGTAATTATTTTTTCTGCAATACATAATCCAAGTCCGCTGCCATTACGGCTGTTTCTTGATGTATCACTTTGAACAAATGGTTCAAAAATATGTTTTGATATGTTTTCTTCTATAAGCGGACCAGTGTCACATATACTTATTGTGATATCAACATTATCATTTTCAAGAAATATTCCTGCTTTTGTTTTTTCCGGATTATGTTTAATTATATTTACCATAAGATTATATATAACTCGCTCAAATTGCAATTTATCTATATATGCAGTAACATTTTCTTCTGGTATAAGAATTGAAAGTTCTATTTCATTTTTTTCAAAATCTGTATAAAGAGCTGCTATTGTACTTCTTATAAGTTCTGCTATATTAGTTTTTTCTTTTTTTAATTCAAAACCCTCACTGTCAAGTCGTATATATTCAAAAAGAAGTGTTATAAGTTCGCTTATTTTAAGCGATTTAGTGCATATAGTTTTAAGGTATTCCTTTTGTGTTGCAATATCCGATATCTCTCCATCTGCAAGTGCTTGTGAATAACCTGCTATAGTAGTTATGGGTGTTTTTAAATCATGTGCTATATCTGACAAAAGAAGGTTGCGCTGCTTTTCATATTGCTTTTGCTGTTGTGTGCGTTGTTTTTCAATTAGTGATACTTTTTCTGATATTGATATACCAAACAAAACAGCAGCAATAATATATGGAGCAAGCCATATAATAAATATAATTATAAGTATGCAGATAAGTCCTGTTGTGTAGAGCGTTCCTGATTGTGTTATACTGCTTGTATTTACTGGAAACACGTATAATATATCTGAAAATATAAGCGATATTATAAATTCAAAGGCGAAAAATGTTGTCTTTGTGAGAGATATATCGCCTACTATTGTACTTAAGTCAAATATTTTGTCTAAAAAAGGCAGAGCAAAGTTAGTGTATATCTGACCTAGCAGCCATTCAGCAATTCCTGTAAATATAGTAATAGTTAAAAACTTTTTCATAAAAAACACGTTAAGATTTTCATTTTTTTCCATCTGGTGTATCACTCCATTTAATATTTGGTATTATTATACTAATGGTCTAAAAAACGGCAATAGTATATATGATAATATTTGTCAACTTTCTAAGCGGTAGCCAAGTCCACGTATTGTTTTGATATAGGCACCTCCATCATCAGATAGTTTAGAACGGAGTTTACTTATGCAGACCATGATATTGTTGTCAGAGGCTATGTATTCATCACCCCATCCAGCTTCATATAACTGCTGTTTTGTAAATACTCTGTTTGGATTTTCCATAAATAGAAGCATAAGCTTATATTCAACAGAGGTAAGGCTTATTGGAACATCACCTCTGTATATCATACATGATTGTGTATCAAGGCGCAAATCCTTTACAACAAGTTCACTTTTTACTGCTTTTTTTGAACCAAGTGAATAGAAACGTCTGATATTTGAATTTATTCTTGCAACTGCTTCGAGTGGATTAAAAGGTTTGGACAAGTAGTCGTCTGCACCAAGATCAAGACCAAGTATCTTATCCTCATCTGTGTCCTTTGCAGATAGAAAGACAACAGGTATGTTGTTTTCTTCCCTTATTTTTTTCATTACCTGATATCCATCCATACCAGGCATCATAATATCAAGAATAGCAAGTGATATATCATTGGACTTCATAAGCTCCAGAGCACTAATGCCGTCCTTTGCTTCAAGTATATGATAACCGTCCTTTTCAAGATATAGTTTAAGTATATTTCTTATTTCAGGTTCATCATCAGCAATTAAAATTGTATATTTCATAATAACCCTCCATGTCGCATATACATGTATGCATTTTTTTATATAATAAAATTTATATCTGTATATTGATTGATACAATAAAATATTATTTTCATATAAAATATTAAATACGAGGCTGTTCTGTAATAGTGTCAGTTAGATAAGGATTATTAATATTACGCAATGCTTTAAGAGTTTCATACAAAGCAGCGTTTGTCTGGTATCTGTAAGGATTGACATAAAAGATGCCAAGCAATCCAATAGTGAAAAGACTTAAAATCTCCCATCCTATAAATGATAAATCAAGCATAAATGCTTCAAATTTATGTCCATCCATAATATCTTTACTAAGTTGAAATGCGTCCTCTTTTTCTATATAAGGATTTTCACTAAGTATATATGGTATCATTCGATATTCATATGATTTTATAATACCAGGTACAACTAAAAGTAATGACCACAAAAAGGTAAATAAGTCTTTGAAAAACATTATTTTTACAGTATTCATGTAGCCATTGTCAAATGAAAAACATATTTCTTTTACTTTTGCATTATCATTTAAATTTTTTAAGAAAAATTTTTGGCAGCCTGTATAGAGAGGATTTAATATAAATATATCAAGTGGTATATATATTATCATAATAATTATTGCTATAAGCATAACTACAAATACAAAAACTGCAATTAATATCATTATCATCATAAATTTTGCTGCAAAGCTAACCATATTATCGTTGATATCATTTTCAAAGTCATCATAATAATCAATAATATCATTATCAATGTCAAAAAAATCATCAGAGATACTAAAACCATCAGAGAATCCGTTTATAAAATCTCTGGGAGTAGAATACCAATCATTATGAATATTAATCTTTGAGCTGACGGCAGATGACCAGGGTGTAAAATGACCACCTAAAAATATTGACATTATAAGACCTATCAAAACCATTTTCCAGTAATTGGAAGAGAGTCTTTCTTTTGCTTTAGTTTTTAAATCAGTTCTTGTCCACATAATTAATTCCTCCTAAATTTAATAATAATTTGTATCGGTTTTTGTAATTCTTAAATACTAACATAATCAGCAAAGCTGTAAATAATAATATTATATTACAATGAATATCTTAATACAAATATTGAATAAGCTTAACATAAACTTAATATTTTAGGCGGATATAGCAGAGATTAAAATAAGTGGACAAATTTTTAAGTTATGATAAAATAAAAATATTAAAAGTTAATGGGGATAGAAAAGAGGAAAATTATGTATGACAGATTAACAAGAAAAGATATTCAAAAGATGGAACAAGAGGTTGAGCATAGAAAAATTGTAGTGAGAAAGCAGCTTTTAGAAGAAGTCAAAGAGGCGAGGGCACAGGGAGACCTAAGTGAAAACTTTGAATATAAGGCAGCGAAGAAAGAAAAGAATCAGAACGAAAGCCGTATAAGGTATCTTGAAAAAATGATTAAGACTGCAAAGATTATTGAAGATGATTCTAATGAAAACGAGGTTGGTCTCAATGATACAGTTGTGCTTTATATTGAAGAAGATGACTGCGAGGAAGAGTACAAAATAGTTACAACTGTAAGATGTGATGTTATGAATAACATGATTAGCATAGAGTCACCAATGGGCAGAGCTCTGCTTAAACACAGAGAAGGTGACAGAGTTTATATAGCCATAAATGATAAAGAGGGATATTATGCACAGATTAAGAAGATTTGTAAGAGTGATGATGAATCAGAGAGTATAAGCAGATATTAAAAGTTCAATAAGTTTAAAATTGTTGTTATACCTACTTTATTGTGATATAATGGCAGGAGAAGGAATTTTTTAATAAATTATGGGGGAATTAATGGTATGAAAAAGAAAAAAAGCAGAAGTGTAGGAATTTACATAATTATACCAGTCATTATTCTTGGTATTATAAGTGCAGTTTCGATTGGTTATTGTGCAAATTCATTAAAAAGTGTTGAGACAATAAGTACACGTATTTCAGATGACCAGATTGAAAGTATTACCGCACTTGACAAAATAAGTATTGAGTGTGAGAGAATACAAAAACTTATGCTTGCACTTTGTCTTGTTGGCAATGATACAGCCAGAAACGGAGTATGGGAAAATGTTGCTGCAGAGATTGAGAGTGCAGACAAGTATATAAAAGGGTTTGAGAGTGAAATTGAAGATGATACACGTGGTGAAAAGTTTAAAAAGTTAAAGAATGATTATACTGCATTTATTGAAGATGTGAATAAGCTTTATGAGATGGCAGTAAGTGATATTATAACAGCTATTGACTATGCAAATACAAGTCTTACGGAGTGGTCAGGTATACTTAGTGATGATATTGATGATATTGTTGAGAGCAATAATGCTATGACAGACAAGCTTAAAAAGCAGCTTGAATCAATGTATCAGAAGGCTTTGACTATGGCAATTGTATTTCTTGGAATAATAATAGCAATGATATTCCTTGTTATTGTGGTTATGGGTTCTAAAGTAATCAGGCCTCTTAAGAAGGTAAGTGATGAGCTTGATGTAATAATTGAAGATATAAATAACAATCATGGAGATTTGGCAAAACGTGTATCTGTTAAAACCATGGACGAGATAGGAAATGTGTCTTCTAATATTAATGCATTTATTGAGAAGCTGGAAGGTATTACTGGTACTATTTCTGATAATTCAAAAAGCCTTGATGTGACTGTGGGTAATGTTGTTTCAAAGATAGGAACAGCTAATTCAAGCGCATGTGATATATCAGCAGTAATGCAGGAGCTTTCTGCCACAATGGAGGAAGTTGCTGCTACAGTACGCAATGTAGACGAGGAAACTGCCAGTGCGAATATTAAAGTTGAGAGTATGGCAGATGAAACTGGTAATATCCTTGAATATGCAGAACAGATGAATGAGCGGGCAGTGGATCTTGAAAGGATGGCAAACAGAAGCAAAGAAGAAGCACACAATATGGTTACAAATATTGTAGATGAACTTAAAAGAGCAATGGAACAAAGCAAAGAAGTGGAGAAAGTAGAACAGCTTACAACTGATATCTTAAGCATTTCAAGTCAAACCAATCTTCTTGCCTTAAATGCTTCAATAGAGGCTGCAAGGGCAGGAGAGGCAGGCAGAGGGTTTGCTGTAGTTGCAGAAGAGATAAGGCAGCTTGCTGAATCCAGCAGAGCTACAGCAAATAATATACAGAATATTAACGAGATGGTTATTCAGTCTGTACATGACCTTACTGTTTCAGCAAATAAGATAGTTGAATTTATAGATGATACAATACTCCCTGATTATGATAATTTTGTACATAGTGGTCAGCAATATAACCATGACGCAACACATATAAACGATACTATGCAGAATTTTACGAAGGTTTCTTCTGAACTTAAAGACATTATTAATTCCATTGTAGATGCCATAAATGGTATTACAAGGGCGGTTGAAGAGAGTGCAGATGGAGTCACAAGTGCAGCAGTAAGCGTAGATTCGTTAGTTTCTGATATAAATGATGTCAATAAAGAGATGGAAGTAAATGAGAATGTTTCAAATAAACTTAAAGAAGAGATGGAATGCTTTGTTAATGTATAATAGTTGTTTTAAATGTATAAAAATAATTAATATATTAAATCGAAATATATTGGTATTGAGAGGAGGAATAATTAAAAATGGAGAAAAGATTAGACAGGGGTGCGGGTATATTGATGCCTATAAGCAGCCTGCCATCACCATATGGAATAGGAACTTTTGGAAAGGCGGCATATGAATTTGCAGACTTGCTTGAAGAGGCAGGACAGGTTTATTGGCAAGTGCTTCCTATAGGACCAACTAGTTATGGAGACAGCCCGTATCAGTCATTTTCTACATTTGCAGGCAATCCTTACTTTATTGATTTAGATATGCTTATTGAGGAAGGGCTTGTGGATAAAGCGGAAGTTAAAGCTCTTGATTGGGGAGAGCTTGAAGATGATATTGACTATAGCAAGCTGTATGAAAGCCGTTATAAAATACTTAAAAAAGCTTTTTCTAGGACAAAAGAGTGTGCTGGTGAAGCATATAAAGAGTTTATTCTTAATAATGAAGATTGGCTGAACGATTATGCGCTTTTTATGGCGTGTAAAGAGCATTTCGGACAGAAAGAATGGCTCAAATGGGAAAAGGATATTAGGATTAGGGAGCCAGAGGCAGTTAAGCATTATACAGATATTCTTAATGGAGAAATAGAGTTTTGGAAATATATACAGTTTAAATTTTATGCTCAATGGGACAAATTAAAGAAGTATATAAATGATAAGGATATAAAGATAATAGGTGATATACCAATATATGTAGCGCTTGATAGTTCTGACGTATGGGCAAATCCTAAACAGTATCAGTTAGATGAAAACCTAAAACCTGTAGATGTTGCAGGTTGCCCGCCTGACGCTTTTTCTGATTATGGTCAAAAATGGGGAAATCCGCTCTATGATTGGGAAGTCATGGAAAAAGACGATTTTTCATGGTGGAGAAGGCGTATGGCAGCAGCTTCCAAGTTGTATGATATAATAAGAATTGATCATTTTATCGGGATAGCTAAATATTATGCTATACCATCTGAAGGTGTTCCAGTGGATGGAGAATACAGGCTTGGACCTGATATTAAACTTACAAAAGCTATAGATGAAGCTATAGGTGATGCTATGATAATAGCAGAAGATTTAGGAGTTGCAATGCCAGAAGCAAAGAAGCTGCTTGAGGTATCAAGTTATCCGGGAATGAAAGTACTGGAGTTTGCGTTTGATGGCAATTGTGCTAATGAATATCTTCCTCATAATTATATGCCAAATTGTGTTGTATACAGTGGTACTCATGATAATGAAACACTAATAGGGTATTTTGGAACGATTGATAAAAAAGGTTTTAAGTTTCTTATGGATTATGTTGACTGCAATGATGATAAGGACAAACTTGCAGATAGTATAATCAGACTTGCATATAGGAGTGTTGCAGATACAGCTATAATTCAAATGCAGGACATACTTCATAAAGATAATAAGTCACGTATGAATTTGCCATCTACTATAGGATGTAATTGGAGATGGCGCATGAAATCTGGTGAGTTTGAAAGTAGACATATAGAAAAGCTGTATAAAATGGCAGATATTTATTACAGACTTCCAAAGAAAGTTTATAAGAAAAGAGAGATTGAAGCTAAAAAGAAAGCAGAAGAGGAGAAAGCTAAGAAAGAAGCCCAAAAAGCAGCTGAAAACAAGAAAAAACTGTCAAGTGTTGTCAAACCGATGTAACGGCAGTTGTTTTCATAAATCTATTAATAAAAATTTACTGATAAAAAAATCACTGTTAATTGATTAACAGTGATTTTTTTATCAGTAGAAAGTAAATGTCCATATTCCATATGATATTACAACATAAAAGTCATGGACTGTTACAGTAGTAGATAACTCTGCTTTATTATGTATAATATATTATAAAAATAGAAATTATTATAATAGACACTCTAATAAAGCGGAATTAGATGGAAGATAAATTTCCGGAATCTTATGGTTTTCTGAACCATATGTGTATTTTGCATATAAATTGCATATCGTGTCATAAGTTTCCTTTGAAAACTTCAAAGAGAAAATTTTTGCTATTCGGTTAAAGAAATTAGGTGATATACAATATCCCCAGTCCTCTGTATCATTTGCATTGATAAGTTTTGGTGTAATGACAAGCTCACTATCAGCATTTGTATTAATTGCTTTTAACTTAATAAAGCCTGTAGCATCATCTGTTTCACAGCAAATTTCGCAGACATCATCAATTTCGTGCTTAAATCCCATTACAGATAACAGATTAGAGTCTATGTTGGCAAACGGATCAAACAAATCAAGTATGATGTGATCGCTGTCATTAGTTATGAGATTGATAAGTTTATCAATACTGTTTTGGTTCATAACATCACTATCTACAGCATCTCTATTATCATTGAGGAAGTCAACTAATGCGTCTACTTCATTCTGATTTAATAATGAAAAACTTGGCTTTTGTATATTGCTCATAATAATTCCTCCCATAATATTTAATTATTTAGACCATTTATATATTAATATCATTATACATGCAATGGAGTTTTGTTTCAAGTGTATATAGGGTAAAAATGTAAAAAAATTTCGACAAAAATGATATATTCATGTTAATTTTCAAATATATCATAGA
>CAMWXG010000095.1 GCA_947178155.1 uncultured Lachnoclostridium sp. | reverse complement strand
GTTATGATTTCGCCGCCAAGTTCTTTGTACATTTTAAGTATTTTTTCATGTGGGTGAGGGTGGCCAAGACCATATTTTAATCCACCTGTATTTAGCTCAATTCCTTTTCCTAAAGATATTAGATTTTTTAAAATTTCTTCTACTATTTCAAGTGATTTTTCTAATTTTTCATTTATATATTTTTCATCATATGATTTTGAGGCACGAAGTTTTTTCATATACGGAGTATATCTTATAATATAGTCAATATGTCCATATACGTCAAAATCTATACCCATTTTTATATTCTCAAGTGTAGTTTCATAATAAGATAGAATTGCTGTATTTTCATCTGTATTTTCCCAAAATATGTCAAAGTATGGATCAATATTATTGACAAGATGTGTCGAGCCTATTACAAAGTCAAAAGGAAAAGAAGATGTGAGCTCAAGACATTTTTCCTTGATTCCTGATTTAATACCAAGCTCAACACCGTGACGTATTTTTATATTAGGATATATCGGCTCAAGTCTTTTCATTTCATCAAAATATTCAGGTACGTCAAATAAAAATTCCGGGGTGTCCCTATTAGTTGGAAAGTAATAGTCTATATGGTCGGTAAAACATATAGAAGAAAATTTTAGGTTTATTGCGCGAAGAAGCATTTCTTCCATTGGAGTATTGCTGTCTGTTGAAAATGAAGTATGCACATGGTTGTCAGATTTTATCATTCTGATACCTCCTGTATTCCTGATATATCTGTTTCTATAGTCATTGAATAGTTTGTATAGTATACAACAAAGCCCGGTTTACTGCCATTTGGCTTTTTAACATGCTTTTTTTGTATATAATCAATCTCTGCCTTGTTTTGATTGCGGGCGCTTGAATAAAATGCAGCAAGTCTTGCAGCTTCTTCAAATGAACGGTCAGGGAGCTCTTTGCCCTCTGTTTTTACAATAACATGCGAACCTGCACTTGCTTTGGCATGAAACCACCAGTCATTGCCTGTTGCAACTTTAAATGTGAGTTCATCATTTTGGTAATTATTTTTTCCTACATAGATATCAAATCCATCTGATGAGATATAGTGGAGAGGTTTGCTCTTTCCAGGTTTTTTGCCACCTTTTTTGCTACTGCTATGCTTTTTTATATATCCATATTCTGTCATTTCACTTCTAATGGCGGCAAGGTCGTCCTCATATCGTGCCATATCAAGTGCATTGCTTATTGATTCAAGATGCTCTACTTCTTCTTGAGTTTCTTTTATTTGAATAGTAAGTGCTTCAAGCGTTCTTTTAAGTTTTGCATATTTATCAAAATAGTGCTTTGCATTGTCCATTGCACTTTTAGTTTCATCAAGGGGTATGGTGATTTCTTCATTGGTATAATAGTTATTGCAGGTAATGCTTTTTTCACCGCCCTTAAGCTCATAGCCATATGTTGTAAGCATTTCGCCGTAAATTCTGTATTTATCTTTTTTTTCAGTATCTTTAAGCTGTTTTGCCTGAAGTTCATATTTTTTACGTGCACGTTCCAGTGCTGTAGAAGTAATTTTGCGCAAATCAGCAGATTTTTGCAGGATACGTGAAATAATTTCTTTAGATGAATAGTATTCATAAAGCATCAGGCTTACACTTGTGTATTTTTTAATAGTATATATAGCATCATTTTCATACAGGGTAAGATTTATGCATGAAAATTCAGCAGGTATCTTTTCTGTTTTTACACTTTCTGATGAAGAGCTATTTTTATATATTATTTCAGGAGTAAAAATATGTTTATGCAAATTGTCCATAATAATTGAGAAATTATGGTATAGGTGCAGTTTTTCCATATCAGTAAGTTCATCAGTATTGTTTTTGTCAGACAATGATGATGAATAGAGCAGTTCATTTGCCATTACAGGCGAAAAACCTGTAAGCGAAGTATATATTGCCTTTGTAATGGGGAGTGGCTTTGAAAGGACAATATCTGTGAATTCACTTTCTGTTATATGAAATGGATTTAATTTATTTTGGGTATTTGGTATAAAATAATCCCTTCCAGGTAAAACCTCCCTTACAGAACTTACAAGCAGTGATATATGTTTAATACTGTCAATGATTTTGTCATTTTCATCACAAAATATTATATTACTATGTTTGCCCATAAGTTCAACTATAAGGTATTTTTTACACAAATCGCCCAGTTCATTTAAATGTTCAAGTTCCATGCGTATAACGCGCTCAAGACCTTCTTGTTTTATGCTTATGATACGGCAGTTGTTAAGGTATTTGCGCAGTACCATACAAAAGGTGGGTGCAAGCATAGGTGACTGCTTATTTTCATCGTTAAGATACATAAGAGGCAGACTTGGATTTACGGAAATCGTAAGCCTTTTTGAACTGCGCAGTGTTTTGCCGTTATCATCTGTTTTGCTTTGCTTTATGGTAAGGAGAAGTTCATCTTTCTCCGGCTGTGCTATTTTGGTAATGCGTCCGCCCGTAATCGTTTCATCAAGTTCATGTGTAAGGGCAGCTATTGTAATTCCATCTAATGCCATAATAATCCTCATTTCTGCATACGTATGTGTGCGTTTTGCTTTGCCTCAAAATGTGTTTGAAAACTGCCTTTTATGGGGTGCGCAAACCGTAAGAATGAATTTTCAAACACGTTCTAGCCTATTATATATCTTAATGGAAAATAAAGCAATATTATAAGGTGTTGTAAAAATTTTATAATTATGTTACATTATTATGTGAATTACAGAAGAAAGATAGAAGGAAAAGGTAGAAATTGTGTTAAGATTTATATATGTTATCACTATGAATTTGCATAGAATATGGATGATTCCTACTATGGGATATTACTCAAGACATCCAGAGAAATATTCAGAGCAGTTTAGATATGAATATGACAGGCATTGTATTAATCTTATGAAAAAGAGAGGCAGAATAAAGACTATTGCGTATGGTACTGCGAATTTGCCAAAGGAAGATGGATATGTAATGTTTGCCAATCATCAGGGAAAATATGATGCACTTGGAATAATGGATACACATGATAAGCCGTGCTCTATTGTGATGGATGCAGATAGGTCATACATTCCACTTGTTAAACAATTTATTGACCTTGTGGAGGGTAAGCGTATAAAACTTAATAACTTAAGGCAGGCAGCAGGGATTATTAAGGAAGTATCAGAGGAAGTTAAGTTAGGCAGGAAATTCATAATATTTCCATCAGGAGGCTATAGGCATCGTAATGGAAATTATGTAGATCCATTTAAAGCAGGGTGTTTTAAAAGTGCGATGAAAGCAAAAGCACCTATTGTGCCTGTGGCTATTGTAGATTCATGGAAGGTCTTTGATTTATGGTCGTTGCGCAGAGTTGTAACATATGTAATTTATTTAAAGCCTATGACATATAGTGAATACAAAGGAATGAAGTCAACAGAGGTATCAGATATAATATACAAAAGAATATGTGATGCTGTGTCATGTGCAGAAGCAGGAAAGTTTGAGCTTGCAGTTAAACAATAAAACAAGGCCGCTGTATGCGGCTTGTTTTTATTGTTCATGCCATAAAACTCATATTTTTGACAAAAACAGTCAAAATCATCGAATTTTATTTTACTGTTAATAGTAACTTAGTATTTCATAAAGAAAAGTTTTAGTATAATATCAGTAAAATATTCAAGGTCTGTTGCTTCAGCTGATTTTGAAACAGCAATAGGGATTTCAGCAAACAGTTTTCCATTTATCTCATATTTTTCATATCCTATTATATCTCCAGAACGTATAGGGACATCAAGGCTTTCAGGCAGTTCGTAGCTTACTGTTATAGTATCATCTGCTGACATAAGTATAGAAAAAGGTTCTGTACTGGTACGCTTAATTGGGACTGATGATTCTCTGCCATTTGATACAGGAATATTAGGAAGTGCTTTATTAGGTGTTATAGAAGTTTTTTTGTATCCCTTAAAGCCATAGTCCATAAGTTTTTTTGTATCAGACCATTTATAGCCTTTATGAGGAGGCCAGCCACAGGCTAGCACAGAAGATATAAGCGTAACGCCGTCTCTTGTCGCAGCTCCGCAGAAACAGTATCCTGCATTGCCTGTAAAACCTGTTTTTATGCCAATGGCTCCATTATAATTTGTAAGAAATGCGTCTTTGTTGTTTACTGAATAGCTGCGAGTGCCGTCATAGTTAGTAAAGCTGTGCGAAGGTGTAGATATTATATCCAAAAACTGCTTATTTTGTATGGCATATGAAGCAATGCAGCATAGTTCATATGCAGTTGTGTAGTGCTTTTCATCATCAAGTCCGTTAGGAGTTACAAAATTAGTATTTGTACAGCCAAGTTCAGAAGCCTTTATATTCATAAGTTTTGCAAAGCCTTCAACGGAACCTCCTATATGTTCAGCTATTGCTACTGCAGTATCATTATGTGATTCAAGCATAAGTGAGTATAAAAGATCCCCAAGTATGAATTTATCTCCAGACTGCATATTAAGCTGTACATCAGGCATCGAGGCTGCATATTCAGACACAGTTACAACATCATTAAGATTACTTTCTTCAAGTGCAATTATGCATGTCATAATTTTTGTAGTACTTGCCATTGGAAGTTTTGTATCAGGCTCTTTAGCAGTAAGTATTCTGTTGCTGTCAGCATCAATGAGACAGTATGCTTTAGAATACATTACATCAGGTTCTTTTGCAGTGGAAGTAATATTAAGGCTTTTTGCTGTTATTTCCTGTGAAGGGATGGGGAGTTTGCTGTCATATGTTTCATATGGTGCAATGTTCATAAGATAGTTGTTGATATCTCTCATACATGTAAGAGAGAGAAGGATAAGGCAGATTATGTATATAATGCTGCTGAATAGTTTTTGCATAGTTAATCCTCATTTCTATACTGCTTTTAAAGCAGCGTGCATCAATCAGTTAATTATATGAAAATATGAGGAAAATATGATTTTGACAGCATCAGAATAAACGCATGAACAAAAATAAGCAAACATTTGTTATGGAAACTGTGCAACAATACCATTACATTTTTCACTTCTATCTTTTCGATAAAAGTATTGCGGATTATGTATAAAACTGGTAAAATTTCCTAAAAAGCACATAGGAGAAGCAGCTATGCCAAAGAAAGATACCAAACTTGAAAAATTATCGGAGAAAATTTACATCACAGTAGAAGAAATGAGGAAGCTGGGAGTTGAAAATCTGGATTGTATGTTCATGGAAATCTATGCGGAACAGGCCGCCGCTCTAACCGACAGCAGACAGCAGGAGAAAGTAAAACATCCCCTGAATATTGTTGGGATTGTCTTTTTTTGCTGTTCTGGCAGGAAATGATGAATGGACCGAAATAGCTGATTTTGCAGTTGATGAGAAAGAAACGTTACAAAATTGTTAGAAAGGTAAAGCATTATGGCATCAAGAGTGTTACATTTAGCAGTTTTAGAAGAACTGATGAAGCAGATTTCGATTAAAGATAAAAATAGATTTCGCCTGGGATGCATATTGCCAGATGCATATAGTCCGTTAGTGCCAAAGTCAGATAGCCATTTAAAATATTATGTGTGTGGAAAGAGTAAAAAGACCTATGATCTGGATGGATATCTTTCAATGTTTAGCGATAGGATGGATGATGATTTGTATAAAGGATATTATTTGCATCTGATTCAGGATTTGGTATTTAGGGAAATGTTATATGGTAAATATAAATGGAATCCAACAATTTCGGGAAATGTTGAAAAACTGCATAATGATTATCGGTTGATAAATTCATATGTTATTATAAAATATGGTGTTAAAAATGACATACAGTTGATTCCTGATTTGGAAAATGAAAAGATATATTCCATATATCCCTTTGAAGCAGAGGCATTTTTGAATGATATGACACGAGACTTTCAAGATGTAACAGAGGGAGAATTATTTTTCTTCACGGAAACAATGGCAGATGAATTTGTAGCAATAGCAACAGAAAATTGCAAGAAAGAACTACAGGAGCTGAAAGAAGGTAAACATTATGTGGATGCTTATGAACGTGCATGGTTAAACAAGCCATTTAGCTTACTTACAACTACACAAAATACCAGAGACTTGGGTGGTTATCGGACAAAAGATGGTACATTCACAAAAGAGGAAGTGTTACTTCGCAGTGATGTCCAAAATTATCCAAACGAAACGGATTATAACTATTTAAAAGCACATGGAATCACGACGATTATTGATATGCGGGGAGCGAAGGACGTCGTGAGAAAACCAAGTGGATTTGTGGAAAAAGAAGGCTTTGAGTATTATAATTTTCAGATAGAAGAAGGAAGTGGGGTGCCTGAGTCTGTGGCAGCAGTTCCAAATAGTTATATGAAGATTGCATCAGCAAAAGCTATGCCGGAGGTGTTCGAGTGTATTGCCAATGCAAAATCGAGCGTGATGTTTAACTGTACTGCTGGAAAGGACAGAACAGGTGTAGTGTCGGCTATTTTGTTGCTTCATGCAGGTGTAAATGATAAGGATATTGTAGATAATTATGTGCTTACAAAAGAATATGGCAGAGAGCGTTTGGAGCTGGTGCATAAGAATTTTCCAGAAGTTGATATGAATATTGTGACACCATGCGAAATGTTTATGGAAGAATTTTTAAGGCTATTCAGAGAAAAGTATGGAAATTCAGAAAAGTATTTTAGAATTATGGGATTGAGTAACAAAGAAATTCAGATGCTTCGGGGTAAGTTGGTGTGAGGTTGAGAAGGAGAATTCTATATGATACTGATTTTTGATTATTTTGAAACAATAGCACTTACTAAAGTTATGGATTTTAATTGCGGACTTAAATCTATGTGGGAAAATATTACAAAGATAAATGTTCGTTTGAAGAGATTTCAGCATATGGAGAAGAATTGTATGGGAAGATGCAGAAATTACATAAACAGGGCCTAGTACAACGTTTCTTAGTCACTCATACACTTAGTACTTGCTATTTCCGCTATCGCTGCGTTGTCGTCAGTCAACAATGCCACCGCATTGCCTCCTTCCTCCGCCTTGCGCTGACAAAAATATCAAGCACTAAGTATATGGGGATTAAGGAAACGTTGTACTAGAATATGCCTTTGTGAAAGATGAATTACCGGAATATGCTAAGAAATATGGTGGAGATGTCATTAATATGACAGTAGAAGAAGAGGCTGAGTTTCTCATGCAATGTAATGAAATGGAAAACATGCCTAATATACCTGAAGCATTAGAAGAATTTGATAAAATGGGAATCCCTATGTATGTTTTGTCAAATAGTGGCTTTACAGCGCAGGCACTGGAATATAGTAAACAACCTACACTGGGCGCTTGATATAGTTTTCAGAGAAGATTGAAGCTGTTTTTTTGTTCGTGCGTTTATTCTGTTGACAGCATTATTTTATATTGCAAAAGTATGAAAATACAGCTATACTGAAATAAATGCTACATGATGTTTATAAATTTTGTTGTAATAGTATATTAATGGTGCTATTTTATAGATTTTGAGTTCGTCTATCAAATGAAAACAAAATAATTTTATTGTAGAATATCGATATTGAAAGAGTTAAATGGAGGAGTAAATGGAAAATTTTTTTATTACAAATCTGACAATCAAAAAAGTCAGGCATTTAAAGAACATTTCTATTCCATTGTCAGAAGAAAAAGTAAAACACTTAATTTTAACAGGAATGAACGGAAGCGGAAAGACAAGTGTGGTTGAGGCTTTGGCAAAGTATCTGGATAAGATCTTTATTGGAGAAAGAGCGAAAGATTTTAGAAATTGTCAAAAAGAACTGGACATAATATTTAATAATAAAATTGACAGTATTCCTAAATTAGTAGAGAAATATCACTATATTTTAGCATATTATGGAGCGGACAGGATATTTCAGACAGAACAGCCTAAGCATGTTGAGAAAGTAAAGTTAAAAGATTACTATGGATTGACAGAATTTCCGCGCATTGTCTTGATTGATGAAATTGATACGCATTTGCATTTGGAATTGCAGAAGAGCATAAAATTAATTCTTATGCAAAAAAGCTTGCAATATATTTTGTACTATGATATAATATCGGCTGTTGTGAGTAGAGATATTCCTCTGTTACAGATGCGTGAGCACATAAGTATTAAGAATGTCAAAATTTATAAGGAGGACACACAGATGAACGAAATTATTAAAGCTATTGAGGATGAGCAGTTAAAGTCTGAGATTACAGAGTTTGGTGTAGGTGATACAATAAAAGTATTTGCCAAAGTTATCGAGGGTACGAGAGAGCGTATTCAGGTATTTGAAGGTACTGTAATTAAGAGACAGAACAGCGGAGTAAGAGAAACATTTACAGTAAGAAAGTTTTCAAATGGCGTAGGCGTTGAAAAGACATGGCCGCTTCATTCGCCTATTATTGACAAGATTGAAGTAGTTCGTAAGGGTAAAGTAAGGCGTGCTAAACTGTTTTATCTTCGTGATAGAGTTGGTAAAGCTGCAAAAGTTAAAGAAGTTGTCAGATAATATTTATTATATTTGAACAGAGGGGCTGCTTTAGGCAGCTTCTTCTATTAACAGGAGGATTTATATGTGGTGTCCTAATTGTAAAACGGAGTACCGTAAGGGAATTACTGTATGTGCAGATTGTGGAGCAGAGCTTGTTGAAGGTACAGAGGACGATTTTGTAGTAGTTAATTTGTGCGAGATTAAGGATAATGAAACTGCTAATCGGCTGATAGAATATTTGAAGTATTCAGGGCTTGACAGAGCTGAGAAAAAGGAAAATAATGGCATATATATAATAACTGTTCCAGAAAGAAATTCAAAACAGGCAGAAAAGCTTTTAAATGGTTTTATGATTGCCTTAAATGAGGATAAAGAAAATAAGCAGGAAGACAGTGACATTACTGATGGTGATAATGAAAGTGACAGAGATGAAACACCCAAAGAAACATTATTTAAAACATCAAAAGAATATACTAAAAAAGCTGACGAATATAAAGATGCTAAATTTTCAGGGCTGTCATTTGTTATATTTGGTATTGCCGGGATTTCTTATCTTTTGTTGTGCAAATTTAATGTACTTCCGATAAGTTATAATGATATAATATTTATTTGTCTTGTTTGCATGTTTGCGGCTTTTATAATTGGCGGAGTAATTTCTGTTGTAAAATCAGGTAAAATAAAATCTCAAATATCAGAGGAAGAACTTCTTACAGAGAAAATAAAACTTTGGCTTGATGAAAATATCACAAAAAGTATCATTGAAGAATGGAAAGACACGGAGGTGTCAGAAGTTGAAAATGATTTAATTATTTCTTCACGTATCAGGGAAAGGCTTGTACAAAATTATCCTGAAGTTGATGTATCATATCTTGAAATGATAGCAGATGAATATTATAATGATAAATTTGTAGACTAAAAATGTTCTAAGTGTTTTAACAGACAGGCATGTTGCAAATATGCTTTGTCAGTTAAAACACATTATATATTCTATTATTTGTTTATGTTGTATTACTACCTATCAGGCATCTCTTACCTTTAAAAGCAAAACCATATTTTCTTATATTTTCATGTATGATTCCTTCTGTGATTAAAATTGTTTCATATTGTTTTTCTTCAATCTGTGCAAGTGCATTTTTTACTGTCTCTTCAAGTTTTTTTTCTTTTTGTGACTTATGGACTTTAAATTCTATAATATATGCATTATCTTTGTTTTTGTCAATAGGTGTAAGCATGATGTCATAACGTCCAAATCCGCTTTCTTTATTAGAGGTTATTACAAATCTGTCTTCAAGTTCTACTATAAGTCCAAGCACAAAACCATGATAAAAGCGCTCAGGTGCATCATCTGATGAAGAACTTTTTCCGATGTCAAAGCTTGAAAAGCTTTGTAATGCCATTTTGTTCATGAATTCATTCATAGCATCTATATCATTTATCAGAAGTGCTTTTACAAAGTTATTGTATGTATTTGCTTCAGACAAAAACCATTCTTTAATCATTTTTTTAAACATTTTCAGTACTTCATAGTTAGTAAGCTGTAATGTATAGTTATAATTTCCATTTTCTGAAATTTTTAAATCAGCTACTTTAAGGTATCCAGAGGCAAGAAATAAGCTCCAAATAGCTTCTTCATTGTTGTCTAATTGGTTAAATATAATTTGTTCATCCAGTTCTATTGTAAAACTTTTGCCTTTAATCAGATTTTCAATAATTTGCTTTACATTAGCGGAACTCTTTTGTATAAGGGAACTGATAAGACTATTTCCACTTGTGTCAGCCCAATATGTTTTATATTTTGCATTTTCATCAATAAATTTTATTA
>CAMWXG010000094.1 GCA_947178155.1 uncultured Lachnoclostridium sp. | reverse complement strand
ATTTCAGCGCTGAAAGCGCTGCTTGTTACTATGAGCGGCGTAGCCGTGAATAGTAGCTGTAGATGAAATACGGATAGAAAAAACAGGCTTGACATTAAATTAGTCAGGCCTGTTTATTTTTGTTAGTTGAAATTGAATTTTTAGGGCGGTGTGGAGGTTTGGCTCCCATATACTGATAAAAATATGATTTAATCATTCCATTATAAATTTTACGGTTTTTATCTGCTTTGCGCCCGATATATTTTTCAGCCTGCTCATATGCAGTTATAAGAAACATTGACCAGCTGTCAAGATTTTGATATGCTTCTCCTATTTCTCTGTAGAGATTTGGTAAATCAGAAGGTGCATCATACTGTGAGTCAGAAGACGCATCAAGTCTCATACCATAAGGAGGATTTGTAATTATAAATCCATATTTTTTTCTATGGCTTAATTTGCTTACTGGTCTTTGCTGAAAATGTATGAATTTATCAACTTCTGCATTTTTTGCATTTTCCATTGCTGCTTTAACTGCATTTCCATTTATATCATAACCCTGTATATCCATAGAGATATCATGAATTATCATATCTTCGGCTTCATTTATAGCATTGTACCATTCTTTTTTTGGTATAATATGTGTCCAGTTTTCTGATATAAAAGAGCGGTTCATACCAGGTGCAATATTAGCACCTATAAGAGCAGCTTCAATAGGAAAAGTTCCGCTTCCGCAAAATGGATCAACAAGTATGCGGTCATGCTTCCAGGGAGTGAGCATAATAAGTGCAGCAGCAAGTGTCTCAGTAATAGGTGCCTTTACTGTTGAAAGTCTGTATCCGCGCTTATGCAGAGAAGCACCGGAAGTATCAAGGCCGATTGACACTTCATCTTTCATAATGGTAACACGTATAGGATAATCTTCGCCTTCCTCAGGAAATTGGTTTACATTGTACTTTAATTTCATACATTCAACCATAGCTTTTTTCATAATAGATTGAATATCAGAAGGACTAAAAAGTTTGCTTTTGACTGAAGTAGCCTTTGTCACCCAAAATCTGCCATTATAGGGAATATATTCATGCCAGTTAAGAGCTTTAGTTTTTTCAAATAGTTCATCAAAAGTAACTGCATGAAATCTGCCTATATTTATTAATATTCTTTCAGCAGTACGAAGAAATATGTTAGCGCGACAAATCGCGTCAATTCCGCCGCGAAAAATTACTTTGCCATCCTCAACTTTTACTATATCATATCCCAGAGCCATTATTTCTTTTTTTAATACTGCCTCAAGTCCAAAATGGCAGGGGGCAGTCAGTTCAAAAATTTCCATTAGTTTTCTCCAATTTAAGGTTATTAACGTATGCCATTATTATACGCAGATAAAGAATATATGTCAAATGTAAGATTGCCGAAGAAGAAAGTCATCCTGCACTCCCCACTTTGCGCTATATTTGTCCCAAATTTAGTCAATGTAAATCTCTTATGCCTCCTAAATTTGAGTCAAATCTCCCATAAAGTGTGAAACACATCTTGACTCTCCCCTAAACTGTAATGTTATAAATATAAATGAAGATTTCCTAAGGCACAAAAAAACTGTGCCAAAGAAAATCTATAAAAATCTAAATTAGTAACGATACAGAGGAGGTTTTTGATTTGTACAGGATTGGTGAATTTTCTAAAATAAGTAATCTGTCTGTGAAAACACTTCGTTATTACGATGAAATCGGGCTTCTGAAACCTGCAGAGACAGACCATTTTACAGGCTACCGGCTCTATTCCGCATCCCAGCTGGGGGATGCCATAAAAATACAGGCATTGAAGGAATTTGACTTTTCACTTGATGAAATCCGATGTTTTTACCAGGACACCGATTCCTTATTAGAGCAGAAGGAGCAATTGCTAAAAAAGCAGCTCTGGGAATTGAAAGCACGCCTGCATAAATTGGAATCCTTTCGCAAAATTTGGAACGAGGAGGGTATAGTGATGAATCCAGTAGTGATGACAAAACAAGAGAATTGCGATGAAGAACGAGACTTTGTGGCTGGTATGGTGTGTAACATAACAGAACAGGAGCAGGCAAGAAAGCTTCTTCTTCGCTATCTGGCGGAAAATAATTATCAGATTATCGGAAAACTTACAGAAAATCCCCTGTCAGAAAAAGAAGTCAGACTGAAACTTCCTGTCAGGGAATTATATGATGAACTTCCGGAGCCTGTCAATGACGATATCTGTGTTCCTTTCGTAAATGACAGCAGGGTAATCGGCAAATGGGAACTGGTGGATACCTGTTATGAAAAAGAGGACTTTAACCCTGCACATAGTATTATAGATGAAACAGACAGGGATTTTCACTTTCTTTATTTTCTCCCGAAAGGAGAGCGTTACTGGTGCTTCGGCTGGACAAAAGGCTATGTGCTTTCAGAGTTTGGTGTCCCAACAATGAGAGGTTTAAATCCCTATGAGATAACCGAACTGAATGGAGAAACCTACATGTTTCTGTGTTTTAAAGATAAAGACTGTTTTTTTCGTGGTGCAAAACCAATACTTATGGTATTTCGGCAGATAGACAGACATGCCTACACAAAAGAGGAAATCAGGTTTCGGGATAAGCTTGTGGAAGAATTTTTGCCTGATAATGAAATTCTTGGAAAGTGGAAGGTATGCGATTTTGTTAAAACGGTAGAATCCTTTCAACCAGATATATATAATGCTAGGTTTCCTAAGGAATATCTGTTTTTTAAGGAGGTCACCTTTGCGGATGACGGCAAATGTGAGGTCAATTATGGCGGAAAAATATTGAAAAACCCAGAAGTTAACTGGACAAAGGGAGTTCTCCAAGAGGTAGGCAGCTGCCTTAGCCAACGATATGAACGCAAGGTAATTGCGCAGACAGAATATTTATTTATTGAGTTTAAATCTGGCGATTATTTTTATAACCATAAAAAGCCCTATTGGTATGTGTTTACTAGAGTGGCAGAATCAACTGTCCCATTGTTTGAGTGATATTTTTGGCGAATATTATACACTAATCCTTATGCTGTGCTTTGCATGGCACAAATAACTATTGAAGAGCTTCTGGATATGCTAAAAGGGATTCAGAAAAAAGTAAGGGTAGGGAGTAAATTACCATAGTCAATTAAATGTGCAAGGTCGCTGTAATGCTTAGAAAATCAAGGGTTACAACGACCTTGTCTCATTTGGACTGTCAAGGACATGAATATATGTCAAATTTTTTATCTGGTTATTTGTAATTATTGCCTGTTGTAATATTTTTAGGTATACTATAAATACAATAAAAATATGGAAAAGAGGTTTAATATTTAAGATGAAGAATAAATTAATTAAAATCTCAAGCGTTGCTGCTGTATCAGCCAGTACATTTATGGCGCTGGGCTGGTCTTTTTTTGATATGATGGTTCGATGCAAAAATCATAAAAAATTGACCAGAAAGAAATGGTTTCAATTATCACACACAAAGATTAACCATCCAAGACATAAATTTGAAAAAGAATATGAGGAAGGAAAAGCATGGTGTATACAGCAAAAT
Source organism: uncultured Lachnoclostridium sp. (assembly GCA_947178155.1). Classification (GTDB taxonomy): domain Bacteria; phylum Bacillota; class Clostridia; order Lachnospirales; family Lachnospiraceae; genus Butyribacter. Next base: position 6,786 of record CAMWXG010000094.1, on the reverse strand, counting down.
ATGCAGGATTGTTATGTAGAGAGTGTTGATGGTTTGGTGTTGCATGCATACTATCTGCCAGCAGAAAACGCTAAGAGATTTGTACTTTTAAGTCATGGATATAAAGGCAGCGGATTTGGTGATTTTGCATATACATCCAGATTTCTTCATGAGAATAATTGTAATTTGCTTTTTATTGACCAGAGATGTTGCGGAGCAAGTGAAGGTGAATATATTACTTTTGGTGCTATGGAGCAATATGATGTACAAAAATGGGCATACTATATTGATAAGAGGAATAAAAAGAAAATGCCTATTTATCTTTATGGTGAATCTATGGGAGCGGCAGCGGTGCTTATGGCATCAGGACACAGATTGCCTAGTGATGTAAAAGGACTTATTTCAGATTGCGGATTTAGGTCCATGAAAGGTCAGGTGCAGGATATGGCAGCTAATTGGTTTCATTTAAATTGGATTGGTTTGCTTTTATTCAGATTAAATTTGTTTTGTTCAGTATTAGCCGGATTTCATATGAAAGATGCAGATACTACAAAAGCTATGCAAACAAATAAAAGACCTGTTTTATTTTTTCATGGTGAAAAAGATACCTATGTAGATCCAAAAAATTCTAAATATAATTATTCTGTATGTCAGGCTTCAAAGGAACTTATAATAATACCAGAAGCAAGGCATCTTTGCAGTGCTTATGTGGAACCTGAATTGTACAGGGAAAAGATGTTAGATTTTTTTGCAAGATATGATGGATAAGTCTTGGTCAATTTGGGGTAAACTGTTTGTTAAGTCCTCAAAGGGGTAGAAATAAAAAGCAAAATGTGCTACCTTTTCTAAAGAAGGAAATATATAATAGGAGGTTTACACATGAAAGAATATTATCCGTTGACAGCAGCACAGAAAATGCACCATAACTGGATTCGGAAGTACAAGACACAGCAGGTGTCAGGAGTAAGTGTTGTGGCATCTTTAAAGGCCGCCATAGATTTTGGTCTTTTTAAGAAATGTATTCAGTTAGAGATTGAGCGTTATGGTTGTATGAGAGTTCGTTTTACAAAACCAGATGAAAAAGGAGAAGTGCAACAGTATATTACAAAAAAATTGTCAGGAGACATTCCAATTAAGGATTTATCTGGCATGAGTATGGCAGAAGCAGATAATCTTATGCAACAGTGGGCATATAAGACCTTCGATGGAGATGATATTCCAATGTGTGAAGTAGTTATGGTAAAACTTCCAGAGGGTTATAATGGATTTTTTATCCATATGGATCACAGACTTATTGATTCTTGTGGCTTAGTGGTAATGATTAATGATTTGATGCAGCTTTATACACATTATAGATTTCAATCTGAGTATCCTGAGGATTTGGCAGACTTTGAAGAAGTTCTGGCAAAGGATTTGAAAAAAGCAAATAATGAGAAGAGATTTGCTAAGGATAAGAAGTTTTGGGATGATCAGCTGGATGCTTTGGGAGAACCGCTTTATTCTGATATTCAAGGACCTTCTGTTCTTGAAGAGTCAAGAAAACTGCATGGCAATAAAAAATTAAGAGCTGCAGATATAGAGCTTAATAACTTATTTGTGGAAGTAAAGGATTATTATTTAGAGCCGGAGCCGACAAAAAATTTGATTACGTTTTGCATGAATCACCAGCTTTCTATGACAAATCTTTTGCTGCTTGGAATTAGGACTTATTTATCAAAAGTAAATAATGGTCAGGAAGATATAACTATTCAGAATTTTATTTCAAGACGTTCCACACATGATGAGTGGACATCAGGTGGCAGCAGGACAATTATGTTTCCATGTAGAACGATAATTCCGGCCGAAATGGATTTTATAACAGCAGCTTATGAGATCCAGAATATGCAAAACAAAATATATATGCACAGTAATTATGATCCTGCATTGATTGAAGAAGAAATGAGAAAACGTTATAATACACCAGAAAATACAACTTATGAAAGTTGTTACTTAACATATCAGCCGATGCCTGTTAAGATGGAAAATCCACACCTTGTAGATATTCCACAGCATTCAAAATGGTTTGCAAATGGGGCAGCTACTAAAAAGATGTATTTAACTGTATCTCATACAGAGAATGGAGGAATGAATTTCTCGTATCACTATCAAACGGCTCATTTGGAAGAACATGATATGGAACTTTTATATTATTATATGATGCGTGTTCTTTTTAAAGGAATTGCAGAGCCAGATATGACTATAGGGGAAATTATGGCACAGGTTTAGAGAAAAAATGTTTAAATAAAATAAATTTATATGGAGGATAAAAATTATGACACAGGAAATGCAGTTTAAGACAATAGTAGCCCAATTTTGCGATTTAAGTCCGGAAGAAATTGAAGATGATATGAGATTTAGAGAAGATTTAGGATTTAGTTCTCTTGGTTTCATGCAGTTTTTAGGAGAGTTAGAGGATACCTTTGATGTAGAACTTGAAGAAGAAGATGCACTGCAGGTGGTTACGATTGCAGAAGCTCTTGAATTATTAGAAAAATTACAGCAAGAGGCATGATTATAAGGTGTTCTAAGGTTTGCAAGTGAACCTGATGTTGCAAATTGTTTGTGTCTGTGCGCTGCTTGTCACAAACATCGATTATGCGCAAAAGGCAGCGCAGAAATGAGGAGAATTATGGGAATACTTATTCGGGACATATTAGAAGAAAGTGAAAAAAAGTTTTCAGAAATTATAGCTGTAAAGTGGCTTAAGAAGAAGGAAATTCTTGAGAAAAGCTATAGTGAGTTAATGGAGGAAGTTAAAGCAGTAAGAAAGGGTTTGCTTGCAGAAGGATTTAAAGGAAAGCACATTGCTCTTATTGGGACAAGTTCTGTAGAGTGGATTGAAAGCTATCTGGGTATAATTACAGGAAATACTGTTGCTGTACCGCTTGATGCAGGTCTTCCAGCAGAGGATTTGATTGACCTTATCAATCGTTCAGACTCAGAGGCTTTGTTTTTAAGCCCTAAGAATAAGGAACTTTTAGATAGTATTTTAGCAGAGTGTCCTAAACTTAAGAAAATTTGGATGCTTCAGGAAGAAGAAATGGATGCTTCTGTTGAAAAGACAGCTCCTTTATCAGCATTAAAAGCTGTTTCTAAAAATAGCAATGTTGATTCAGAAAGACCAGAGCCAGATGGCGTAGCAACAATTATCTTTACATCAGGAACAACTGGAAAAAGCAAAGGAGTTATGCTGACACAGAATAATCTGGCAACCAATGTATGTTCTGTTGATTATACAACAGAGCCGGGCAGTATAGTGCTTAGTGTACTTCCGATTCATCATGCTTTTTGTCTGGTTATGGACTGGCTTAAAGGATTTTCGCTGGGTACCACCATATGTATTAATGATTCGCTTATGCATATGGTAAGGAATATGAGTGTGTTTAAACCAGATGTAATGCTTATGGTTCCATTAATGATTGAAACAATTTATAAAAAGCTTGCAAGTGCAGATGCTTCTATTCCTAAGAATGTTTTAGCAGATAATGTGTTTGGTGGAAATCTTAAGATTATATTTACCGGAGGCGCTCATCTTGATCCATTTTACATTGATAAATTTGCTGAATATGGCTTAAAGGATTTTCGCTGGGTACCACCATATGTATTAATGATTCGCTTATGCATATGGTAAGGAATATGAGTGTGTTTAAACCAGATGTAATGCTTATGGTTCCATTAATGATTGAAACAATTTATAAAAAGCTTGCAAGTGCAGATGCTTCTATTCCTAAGAATGTTTTAGCAGATAATGTGTTTGGTGGAAATCTTAAGATTATATTTACCGGAGGCGCTCATCTTGATCCATTTTACATTGATAAATTTGCTGAATATGGAGTAAGCGTTTTAGAGGGCTATGGAATGTCAGAATGTTCACCAGTTATAAGCTCAAATACACCAGAAGATCATAAGGCAGGTTCAATTGGAAAACCGCTCTCTAATGTTGAGATTGCATTTGATAATGGAGAAATTTTGGTAAAAGGCAGCAGTGTTATGAAAGGTTATTATAAGATGCCGGAAGAAACTGCCGAAACACTTAAAGATGGCTGGCTTCATACGGGAGATAAGGGTTATATTGATGATGACGGATTTTTATTTATAAATGGACGTGTAAAGAATCTAATTATTCTTTCTAATGGTGAGAATATTTCACCAGAGGAAATCGAAAATAAATTAGCTCTTGATATGCTTGTAGGTGAAGTTATTGTAACAGGTGAAAATAACGGGCTTACTGCAAGAATTTATCCAGAACAGGAAGTAGTTGCAGCTAAGGGGCTTTCAGAAGAAGAGATTAAGACAGCACTACAGGCATTTTTAGATAAATATAATAAAACACAGCCTACCTATCGTCAGATTACAGGGCTTGTTATTAGGAAAAATCCATTTATCAGAAGCTCAACAAAAAAAATAAAAAGACAGGAAGCTATGATTGATGAGGCAATACTCCAATAGCATAACTCATTATAATTAACCCCTTATGTTTTAAAGGTTTAAAGTGAGTTATACTATGACATAAAAGGGAGCATACCTGAAATAAATGCTTTTGTCAGAATGTCAGCAATGACTTCTGCAGGAACTTGGAAATTTTCTGTTGTCCACTTGTGAAGCACACCTAGTGTGCTTCCAATAGTGCAGGCAATCATATAGGAAAACTCCTCTTTGCTGTGATATGAGGGTGTTGTATTCTGCATGACTTTTGTTACATAGTTATGAAACATCATTATAATTTTTTCAAAGAATTTTAATTTTCCCACATCTTCACTTGAGCATTTAAGAAGATTAGCTAAAAAAGGATTTGTCATAGTATATTCACATATTGTTAAAAAATATGATTTACACATGTCATGGTCACTTTTGGGGTGAAAGGTATCCATAAGGGAGAATATATCTTGTATGGTTCTATTTTCAACAGCAGTTACAAGGGCTGGAATATTTTCATAGTGATTGTAAAAGGTACTTCGTACAATTCCGGCTCTTTTTATTACATCAGATACTGTTATTTTGTCTAAATCTTTTTCTTTAAGAACTAGAAAAAATGCATCATATATGGCTTCATCAGCTACATTATATCTCTCATCTTGTATTTCATTAAGCATATTTATCCTCATTTCTGTGTTGTTACCACACATAATATATTATATGAATTATAACATAAACTGGAAAAAAGTAATAGTCTCTTAATACATGTGGTATTGATTTTTGCCAAAAGACTCCTTCATTTGGTACAAATCTCCCGCAAATTATTGAGCACACTATGCAAAAATCAATTTTCAAATACGCTCTAGAAGATATAGCATTGTTTTTCAAGTAAGTGTATGTTATAATTTCATTATTGTTAGTAATGACAAATTTTTCAAGTCATAATTTTTAATATATTACTCTTGTTGATTCTAAATATTTAATACTTGACTAAAAAATAATGAAAAGGGGAGATTAGATTATGAAAGCATACAAGGACATGAGCCGGGATGAACTCCTAGCATTAAAAAGAAGTTTGGAAGAAGAGTATAAAACAGAAGAGGCAAAGGGGTTGTCTCTTAATATGGCAAGAGGTAAGCCAGGGGTTTCTCAGTTAACACTATCTATGCCAATGTTAGATGTGATTAACAGCAGTTCAGATATGAATACTTTTTTAGGGAATGATACAAGAAATTATGGTGATTGGGATGGTATTGGTGAATGCAGAAAGTTAATTGCAGATATGATGGAAGTGAAAAAGGATAATGTGATTGTATGTGGTAATTCCAGTCTTAATATTATGTATGACACAGTATCACGTTCTATGATAATGGGAGTGAATGGATCTACACCATGGTGTAAGTTAGATAAGGTTAAATTTTTGTGTCCGGTTCCGGGATATGACAGACATTTTAAAATAACTGAATTATTTGGAATAGAGATGATTAATATTCCATTAAATGAAGATGGACCAGATATGGATTTAGTAGAGGAATATGTGAATAATGATGAAGCAGTGAAGGGTATCTGGTGTGTACCAAAATATTCAAATCCAACTGGTATCTCTTATTCTGATGAAGTAGTAAGAAGATTTGCAAATCTTAAACCAAAGGCGAAAGATTTTAGGATTTTTTGGGATAATGCTTATGGTATACATCATTTATATGAAGAGGACCAGGATGAAATTTTAAACATTTTAGAAGAGTGTGAAAAAGCGGGTAATCCAGACATGGTCTATATATTTGCTTCAACTTCTAAGATAAGCTTTCCGGGTTCAGGTGTATCTGCAGTTGCTACATCTTTTAAGAATATTGAGGACATTAAGAAGCAATTGACAACACAAACCATCGGTCATGATAAGATTAACCAATTGCGCCATGTAAGATTTTTTAAGGATTTAGATGGATTGGCAGACCATATGAAGAAACATGGAAACATTCTTCGACCTAAGTTTGAGTCTGTACTTGATATTTTGGAGTCTGAGCTTATGGGACTTGAAATAGGAAGCTGGAACAAGCCAAAAGGAGGATATTTCATTTCCTTTGATGCCATGCCAGGATGTGCAAAGTCTATTGTTGCAAAGTGTAAGGAACTGGGGGTTGTGTTAACTGATGCAGGTGCAACATTTCCTTATGGCAAGGATCCAGAAGATTCAAATATACGTATTGCGCCTACTTTCCCAACACCAGAAGAAATGGTAGAAGCAACAAAAATTTTTGTCCTCTGTGTAAAACTTGCTTCAGTGGAGAAATTGTTAGGAGAGTAAACTTGGAAAATTGTAATTGTATAATGAATCCAAGAAAATATGTTGGA
>CAMWXG010000093.1 GCA_947178155.1 uncultured Lachnoclostridium sp. | reverse complement strand
TTCTTTTATTGGTATTCCTATTGTATAATGCAGCCTTCCATATTCATCATTAAAATACTGTTCATAGAGGTCAATGGCGTAAGTATTTTCAAATACAAATAATATGTGAAATTGTTCATCTTCAAGCCAATAGTTGAAATTAGTGTTGCTGTGATCATTTAAAGAATTTAAATTGTAATAATCAAGAAAGCCACTAAAAACTCTTGACTTATCAGGACTAGAATATAATTGTCCTGAATCATATATAGATTGAGTACTGGTTGTTGATGTCTTAGTTGTTGTGTCATAATAAGCAAATCCCTTGTCATCAGATTTCTTGTCAGCTGATATCCTATAAGACGTAATAGAATCAGATGAAATGTTATTAAATGAGTCGTTATGCATGACATCAAGAGAATAAATTTTATGAAATTCTTCATCAAGATATAATGTAATTGTTTTTTTGGGATTCTCATAAACCAGTTTTAGACAGCTTATGCTTTGCAAATCGTCATTTCCTTCAGCCTGATAGATTGTGTAACGCTCTCTGGCAGTCAGTCGTTTGGGATTGAGCTTAAATTTTTTTCGTATTATATAATTTTTATTCATATCTGCTAATTCATTGTTGGCAATTTCAGTCAGTTCCCGTTTGTTCATATTTAGTTCAGGATCATTTATACGGATTGCGCGTAATCTGTATTCACCAAAATCTGTCATTGTTAACGCCAGAGCGCGGATTTTTTCAGGAAAAGATTCATATGATGTTTCATATGTGTTGATACTGGCATCTGTATAGCTTATTTTGTTTAAAGTATTTTTATCGTAAACTTTGCAGTAATATGTTGGAAATATTATTGCTATACATAGGAGAATGCCAACAAAGAAGATCCCTAAAAAGGTAAAAGCTGCCTGAATAAGTTTATGTCTATTAATTTTTCTCATTATTGACACCTCCGTAGTCTGTATTATTGGTAAAGCAAATGGTTATTTGGGTTCCATTTCCTAAAGTACTTTGGATATCCCATTCTGCGTGGTGAAGTTTAATGATTTTTTGACATAATGTCATTCCAATACCTGCACCGCCTTCTTTTCGGGCGCGAGATTTATCAATAATGTAAAATGGTTCTGTAATTTTATGGATTTCTTCCTGTGGCATACCTCTGCCATTATCTTTTAGGCAAAAACAATATCCACAATCTGTTTTTGTCCCCTCTAAAATGATTTTGCCATGCTCGTCTGTTGCTTTTCGGGCATTATCAATCAAATTAGAAAAAAGAGAAAGTAAAAGGTCAGGTTCACCATAAAAATTCCAATTTTCCACTTCTATTAAAAGAATAATTTCTTTTGACTGTAAAAGTTTTTCTGTCATTATTTTTATTTGGTTGGCAAATATCTGTGTATTGATTTCTTGAAAAACAATTTCTTGTTTATCAATATAGAGTAGTTCTAACAATTTAAGGGATAGCCTTTCCAAACGTTTTCCCTGGCTAAAAATATAATTTGCAGACATAAATGTATCTTCTTTTGACATTTCCATAGAACGAAGCATATCAGCATATCCAATAATAGATGTTAATGGAGTTTTTAATTCATGAGAAAAAGCAGCAGTGAATTCTTCCTGGTGACGAGCATTTTCTTCTAATTGAATAATATTTTGCTCAAGCTGTTCTGCCATTTGATTAAAGTCCATACTAAGAACAGCTACCTCGTTATGTCCTTTTACTTTTACGCGGCTTTTATAATTACCATTAGCAAATGAGCGGGTTGCATGTGAAAGTTTTCTTATTGGTCTTGTAAAATGATTTGAAAATACCAAAACTACAACAGAAAATACTGCGAATACAATTATAAGTGACAGAAAATACGTATTGTAAAGCTGCTGTCTGTCCTGATATACATAATCAATATTATGATGAAGTTCCAGTTTATAGTTGCCTGCTCTGCTTTGGGCTTCACATAAAGATTCCAAATAATAATGTTCTTTATATTTGTGTATCTGCCAGATAGCATAGTTATTGTCTTTGAAAGATTCTATTAATTTACTTTGGTAGTTACTGTTTTGATAGATTATTTTGTTGTTTTTATTGTAAATAATTATGCTGTCGTTTGTATTATTCAGACTTTGCTGGATGGATTTGACAATTTCCGCTACAGCCATATCAGTTGCCTGATATTCTTTTGGAAGTCCTTCAAGAGATGCAACAAGGGCATACTGAAAGATTTTCATTTCTTCTATAAACTGTCCTGTTTCGTTTTTTAATGTAGTTTTAAAAGCAGTGTGTACCATAATGTTTCCAAAAACCATAAAGGAAATAATGATAAAGCACATCATTGTTATAAACTGTTTCCAAAATAATTTCATGTTATCTCCATAGTCAGGATGTAGTGAAACGGTATCCTACTTTGTAAACTGATTCAATGTATCTTTCCAAACCGGCTTTTTTTCTAAGTCTTTGAACATGAAGGTCAACTGTTCTGCTGTCACCCATATAGGTACTGTCCCAGACGTGTTCATAGATAACTTCACGATACAGAGCTACATTAGGATTGCGCACAAAAAGAAGCAGCAAATCAAATTCTTTGTATGTGAGCTTCAAAGGAACACCCTGTTTTAAAACAGTTCTTGAAACTGTATCAATATGGAGATCAAGAATATCTATATATTTTGAAGTTTTTTCAAAACGGCGAAGAATATTTTCTACTCTTGCCAAAAGTTCAAGAATTTCAAATGGCTTTGTAATATAGTCATCAGCACCTGCTTGAAGTCCCTTTACTTTGTCTTTGGTTTCTCCTTTTGCAGTCAAAAAAATAACAGGCAGCTCAATACTTTTTGCATAATCCAATAATTCATAACCATCTATTTCAGGAAGCATAATATCCAAAAGGCATAGGTCATAACGTTCGGACTGCATTTTATCAGCGCCGTCTTGTCCATTATATGATACATCACAGTAATAACCGGCATTTTTTAAATTTATTTTAATTAAATTAGCAATTGGTTCTTCATCTTCTACAATTAAAATTTTATTCATAGTTTGTACCATTTCCTTAAAAATTTATAGTATGCAGATTGCAGGAATAAATTTTCAAACACATACAGCATAATATAGAATAAATTTGTATCATAGTTGTAACATAGTGTTATACATTTTCTTATTAATTATAACATCTTTTTGATGTTGTGTGCAAAAGACTTATTGAAGAAACAATTAGAAATTTATTGCATTCGGGGGGGGGTACAGGTTATAATAAAACTAGTTTTATGAAGGATGGGGGAGATTAACTTTTATTGTTTATCATTAAACTTAAATAGGGAGGGTGAAATTTTAATTAAAGAGAGGAGATTTGAGTATGGGAAAAAGATTTTTGAAACGTGCTACGGCAGTGGTAATGGCTGTCGCAGTGGCAATTCCGTCTGGGTTTAGTGTTGGAGCAAAAACACAGGCGGCAGAAACAGAAGAATCACAGGCAGTAGGAACACAGGCTGAAAAGCTAGATTTGGCTTCAGATTTGGTGGGATATTATGATTTTGATGACTCATTAGTAAACAAAGCTTCAGCGGATGGAACGGCAATACTTCACGGGGGTGCGGGAGAGACATGGAATAGTCCGGCTACAGGTACTGAAAGTTATGAAAATAGTAATGAGGGGTTTGGGAAAGCATATCATTTTTTGGGAGATACAGATGCGGGAGCTCGTGGAGAAGGTCTTCAGCTTGATGCAAAAGTTTCTGGTGATGAATTTACTTTGTCTTTTTGGGTAAATGCAGAGGATTATGGAGTAGGTACAACATCATTAGTTTTTGCTAATCATGGTGATGATTCGTGTTTTTCAGTAAATTCGTTAAATGAGTATAGATGCTCTACATTATTAGGAAAGTTATGGGACTGGGATAATAGGGGCTCTACTTTTGTATGTTTAGATGGAGATAAAGATGGAGATAAAGCTGTTGTTGGACAATGGACAATGGTTACAATTACATGTAAAAGCGGAGAACAAAAGTTATATTTTGATGGTGTAGAACAAGCTACAGCAGCTTCTTCTAATGCTAATGTAATAGAAACACTCAAAGACCAAGACATTTTTCTTGGTATAAACTGGTGGGATGCTTCATTTAAAGGTTTGATGGATGAGGTTTATATTTATGACAGAGTATTAACAGCAGAAGAAGTTGCCGCATTATATAAAAAGCCTGCGGGACTTCCTATAGCTATTAAAATCTCAAAGCCAAGCCTAGATAATGAGAAGATTACTAATGAGGTTTTGTATCCAACAGAAGAAGATATGGCATCAGACACCAATGGTACAGTTACATACGGAACTTATCAGTGTAAAGCAAGTGTACAACCAGCCATTGTATCTGATAAGAGTTATACATGGTCTGTTGAACCATCTGATAAAGCATCAATAAGTGAAGCTGGTCTTATAACACTAAGTGATAAAGCGCAGGATGGCGATACAATTACCATAAAGGCTGTATTAACAGAGGATAATACAATTTATGATGAGTGTACACTTACAGTTGCAGTTAAGAAAAGTGTTATGGGAACTGGTGTTGATACTGAAACAGAGATTACAGATGAAGATGTAAAAAATTATTATAATCCAGTAAACAGGAAAAGAGTGTCAGTTCATGATCCTTCTATAATAAAGGATAAAGATGGTACATATTATATATTCGGTTCTCATATGGCATGGGCAAAGTCAACTGATTTAGAGAACTGGACTACTTTTACCAATAATATTAATAAAAATTATGAAACAATTTTTGCCAAAGAGTTTGAGTGGGCGGCTGCAGGAGATTCTGTTTATAATCCAGCAGGTAATCTCTGGGCGCCTGATGTAATCTGGAATGAAGATATGCAGAAATGGTGTATGTATATGAGCATCAATGGTTGTTCGTGGAATTCATCAATATGTCTTCTTACAGCAGACAGCCTTAGTGGAGATTGGACTTATGTAGGAACGGTTGTATATTCAGGCTTTACGGCATCTGGAACACATGATTTTAATAAGACTGATTATAAGGCAGTAACAGGTCTAAGCTCATTAGACAGTAAATTTATTGGTGGTGAGTATACACCATATGATGATAAAACACCTTGTGAACCTACTACATGGCATGTTGGTTATGGTGCACATGCTATAGATCCATGTGTATTTTATGATGAAAATGGTAAGCTTTGGTTTACATATGGTTCATGGTCAGGCGGTATCTATATATTTGAGCTTAATAAAGCTACAGGGCTTCGTGATATGACCAATCCTACAGTGAATTATATGGGCAAGAAGATTGCAGGCGGCAATACTGCTTCAGGTGAAGCATCATATATTGAAAAGATAGGGGATTATTACTATTTGTTTATTTCATATGGTGGATTGCTTGCAGGCGGTGGATACCAGATGAGGGTATTTCGTTCTTCAAATCCTGATGGACCATATGTGGATGTATCAGGTGATGATGCATCAGGTAAAGGCTGTGGTGATATAAATGGTTCTGTTGGTACGCGTCTTATGTCTTATTATAAATGGAGCTGGTGGGATTATGCACATGTAGCACAGGGGCATAATTCAGCACTTGCAGATGACGACGGCAATGCATATGTTTTCTATCATACAAGAAGTAATGATGGTACAGAAGGGCATACTGTAAGAGTTCATCAGCTATTTGTAACAGAGAATGGATATCTTGTGACAGCACCATTTGAATACAGTAAGTTAGATAATGTAAATGCCAATGGATATAGTGCAGATGAAATAGAAGGAACATATGAGGTACTGTTACAAGAAAATACTAATTCAGAAGCATTGGAATATAATGAGCCTAAGGTTATTATATTAAGTGCAGATGGCAGTGTTACAGGCGACCTTACAGGTTCTTGGACTAGTGTAGCTGGTAATCCATATGTATCACTGGAAATCGGCGGCATAACATATGAAGGTACTTTCGTTGAACAGTCTATGGAAGGTACAGATGTAAAAACATTATGTTTTACTGCTGTAGGAAATAATGATGTATGCTTATGGGGTGCAAAGTATCCGAATGACAGAGCAGCAGTAGCATGGGCAGGTACAGATGTAAAAATTCCTTCAAGTGCAACATCTGATTTGAAACTGCCAAAAGAAGGTTCCTTTGAAACTTTAATTACATGGGAATCAAGTGATGAAACAATTCTTGGCAGTGATGGTACTGTCAAAGGTGTAAATGGAACTGTTACATTAACTGCAACAATCAGAAAAGGAAAATGTTATCGCAAAATCAGCGGCAAGGTAAAAGTATGGGGCAAACTAGTGCTTGTTGAAGAATACTTTGCAAATGATCCAAAAGATTTAGCAGCAGGTATTAAAGAAGGTACATATAGATTTGCTAACCCATTCAATAAAGAAGGAATAGATATAAGTAATGGAGTTGCAATATCATTTGATTATGAGAGAAGTGGACTTGACATGGCTAAACTTGGTGCAGTATTTGCATTTAAGGTTAAAGCAGATGCTAATCCAAGGATGTTTTTAACAGATGGTACATATTTGGGATACAATGCATATGATAACAATTTCTTTGATGCCAATAATAATTATGATAGAATGATTGATTTTATCGGCTCAGGTAAAAAGCATGTTGAATTAATATTGGAACCTACAGGTTTTATACTTAATGTAGATGGTATAAAAGCATATGATACAGAGGATTTTAATGCAGGCACTATAACTACTAATATTAATGAAAACAAAGCTGTTGATTATGCAAGTATGTTAAAATGGCTTAATAAGACAGCGGATGAGTTAAATTTTGGCTGGGGTTCATTCTGGACAAATGATCCGCTTGATACAGTAAAAGCTAAAATAAGTAATGTAAAATTTCAAGTATTTGCAGAGCCGACAGTTCTTGAATCAATTAGTCTTAATTATACAAAATTAGATATTAAAGTGGGAGATTCAAAGACGTTGACTGTAAACAGGAAACCTGCACTAGCGGGAACAGGTTCAGTAAAATGGGAAAGTGCTGACAAAGGTATTGCTTCGGTTGATGCAAATGGAAAAGTAACTGGTGTAAGTATAGGAACAACTACAATAACAGCAACATTAGATGGAAAGACAGCAACTTGTACAGTTATTGTAAGTGCTGCCAGCTCTGGAAGTGGAAGCTCTGGTGGTGGAAGTTCAAGTGGTGGAGGCTCTGGCGGAGGCGGCGGAGGTGGTTCCTCTGTGAACAGCAGTCCCACACCAGCACCGACGTCAACGCCTGTAGCAACATCAACGCCAACATCGGGTGTAACTACAAGTCCGGTCCCAACAAATGATGCTAATGGTTCAACAGTGACACCAACACCAACAGTAACGCCAGATAAAGCTGATACGGACTTATCAGATGGTAATGATGCCAATGCTGATACTGAAAAAAATACAGTATCATATAATAAAAATAAATATGATACTATTAATAAAAAGGATAAGACTATAGCATATAAGAAACCGGCAGCGAATGCTGGCAGTAAAGTAAATATACCTGCTACTGTAAAGGTTACTGAAAATGGTAAAAAGGTTACATATAAGGTTACAAGTATAAAGAATAATGCTTTTAAGGGTAATAAAAAAGTTAAGCAGGTAATAGTTGGTAAAAATATTAAGACTATTGGTAAAAATGCATTTAAAAACTGTTCTAAGATGAAGAAGATAAAGATTAAATCAAAGTCTATTAAGAAAGTGGGTAAAAATGCATTTAAGGGTGTAAGTAAAAAGTGTGTAATAGAAGTTCCAAAATCAAAAAAGAAAGCCTACACGAAGATGTTAAGGAAGGCAGGTCTTAATAAAAAGGTTAAGATAGTAGGCAAATAGAATATTTGTTAAGTATTTCCTAATCCATTATAGATATATCCGTTATGCGACATATAATATGTTGCTGGCGGATATATTTTTCGTTTACAATATGTAAATATCAAGATATAATCATATCATAAAATTGAAATGAACAATAATAAATTAGTAAGCAGAGATAAGAAAACATAAAGGAATATAAGCAAATGAAAAATATACTTATAGTCGAGGACGATAATAATATTAATAACATGATTAAAGAGGCGCTTTCGTGTAAGGGTTATTCCTGTGTCAGTGCGTATTCAGGAACAGAAGCTCTGCTCCGCATTTTTAGTGACAATTATGATTTAGTTATTCTTGATTTAATGCTGCCTGGTATCACAGGTGAGGAAGTGCTTGAGAAGATACGTGAAAAAAGTGATATACCTGTTATCGTATTGTCTGCAAAAGATGAACTTAATACAAAAGTGGATTTGCTTACAATAGGTGCAAATGATTATATGACTAAGCCATTTGAGATTAAGGAGCTTGAAGCAAGAGTGTTTGTACAGCTTCGCAATTGCAAGACAGATAAAAGAGAAGATATTTTTAAGTATAAAGATTTAGAATATAATACAAATAAGAAGCAGATAAAAATTAATGGGAAGCAACTGTCGTTGACAGTGCAGGAATTAAAGATTATGGAGCTTTTGCTGCGCCACCCTGACAAAGTATTTTCAAAAAATGAAATATATGAGTATGCATGGGATGAATATTATATTGGTGAAGATAAAACTATAAATGTACATATAAGCAATATCAGACAGAAGATAAAGAAGATTACTGATGAGGAATATATAGAAACAGTATGGGGACTTGGTTTTAAAATGGTGGATTAAAGTTTAAAAGGATAACGGAAAATTAAAAGTATGCCCTTTGCACATCTTTAACATTTCTTTACACTTTCTTTTCGATATATTATATTTTAATGATTAATATATAATTTGCAGGAGTAAAATATGCATGATTAAAGTATAATTTATAGTCGTGATTGTTACATGATTATATGACTTTGTATTTGCATAAAAGCAACCGC
This sequence comes from uncultured Lachnoclostridium sp., assembly GCA_947178155.1. Taxonomy (GTDB): domain Bacteria; phylum Bacillota; class Clostridia; order Lachnospirales; family Lachnospiraceae; genus Butyribacter. The sequence continues at coordinate 1,730 of CAMWXG010000093.1, read as the reverse complement.
AATAAAATGAAAGGGCTGGCTGTAATACAGCATACCAGGTGAGTTTATGGAATATGTACTAAACACAATTAATCTCTGCAAGCAGTTTGGGACGCATCTTGCAGTTAATAATGTAAGTTTGCATATTAAACGTGGAGAGATTTATGGATTTATAGGAAGAAATGGAGCAGGAAAGACTACATTTATGAAAATGATAAGCGGGTTGGCTGCTTCTTCTAGTGGTGATATTGAGCTTTTTGGTGCAAAGGGAGATGGAATCAGAAAGCATTATAGAAGGATTGGCAATCTTATAGAATCTCCAGGAGTTTATATGGGACTTGATGGTTTTCAGAATCTTAAGTGCAAATGTCTTGCGCTTGGAATACATAAGAAAGGCTATGAGGAGGAACTGCTTAAGCTTGTAGGATTGGAACACGCAGGTAAAAAGAAGGTAAAGAAGTATTCTTTGGGAATGAAGCAAAGGCTTGGGATTGCCCTTGCTCTCGCAGGAGAGCCTGATTTGCTTATATTAGATGAGCCTATTAATGGTTTGGACCCTCAGGGTATTGCAGAAATAAGGGATATGCTTGTTAAGCTGAAAAATGAAAAGAATATGACTATAATGATTTCCAGCCATATTTTAGAGGAGTTGTATAAGATAGCTGACACATTTGGGATAATTAATAATGGCAAGCTTATTCAGGAGTTGTCAAAAGAGGAACTTACTGCAAAATGCAGTGATTATATAGAGGTTATTCTTGATAATGATTCAACAGCAAAAGCATGTACTGTTATAGAAAAAATTGGCTGTAACAATTATAAGATTATTGAAGATGGCTCAATTCGGATATATGGTCAGGAAAGTAAACTTGGAGAGATTAATAAAGAACTTGTATTAGCAGGCTGTACAGTTTTATCTGCAAGTCAGGTACAGGAAAATCTTGAGAATTATTTTCTTGAATTAACAGGAACAAAATAATCTTAGAACTTAAGGTTACAATACATTTGCAACTATTTAAAAGGCTGAAAAAATAATTAATTATATGGAGGTTTAGTATATGTTGAATTTATTGAGAATGAATTTTTATAGAGCAATACATGATAAAGGGTTGTGGGCTATATGCATACTGGCGATTAGCTTTGCTGCTTTAAGCGGTTATGCATTTGTCATTGACACAGATAATATAAAAGATGAGGCATATCAGGAGGAAACCGAATCTATTACACATGAAAATGGTGTTGGTATAATAGTTAACACACCTGTATCTGAAGATAATGCTTATGCTGACTATATTTTATATTATAGTGAGGAAATTTGCAGTGGTATTTTTGTATTGTTTGGCGTCATCGCGGTGGTTATATTTTTTCAAAGTGAGGAGAAAGATGGATTTATTAAAAATATTGCGGGACAGATGAAATACAGGCTTAATATATTTTTTTCAAAGTTTATTGTTATTGGGATATTTATATTTGCCATAATGATTTGTTTTATTCCTGTACAATTTCTGATTTTAAAGATATATTTAGGAGGGGATATAAATTTTGGGATTGATTATCTGCCGGAATTTTTTTGTAAATTTTCTATTCAGTATTTACTTTGTCTGGCGTTTTTAAGCGGGATAGCTTTAGTCACAGTAATTACAAGGAGTACGGTTGCTGGTATCGTATTAGGTATTTTAAATATTATGGGTGTCGGAAATATGCTTGTATTACAGATTTTAAAGATTTTACACATTGATTCTGATATATAT
>CAMWXG010000092.1 GCA_947178155.1 uncultured Lachnoclostridium sp. | reverse complement strand
ATACAGAACCAAGAACATATGAGTATAAATTAAAATCATATCTGAAAATTCTTAATATTGAAAACAAAAAATTTCATACTTTGCGTCATACATTTGCAACTAATTGTATTGCAAGCGGGATGGATGTAAAATGCTTAAGTGAAATTTTAGGACATGCTGATGTAAAGACAACATTAAATAAATATGTACATCCTTCGCATGAAACCAAACTAAAGCAATTAAATGTATATGCTTCTAATTATGGTCAAAGTTATGGTCAAAACTAAAATTAATTCCCAATTTTTCAGAAAAAAATTAAAATATTTCGCAGATTAAGACAATCTGCGAAATATTGTGACAAAATGTATTAATACAAGATAGCAAAATATCTCATATGAAATATAATATATGAAATGAGTAATAAATGCTATAGTGTACTATATTATTTTTATAACAACATATAGCATTGATATTTATAGTAATATATTATCTTCATTATAAGGCATATTATGCATTATTTTAATGCGTTCCAGAAGGGGAGGATTTATATGGAGCTAAGTTATTATAGGAAATATGAACCTTTTTTTGGTACGTGGTTTTTTGAAGATGACAAAAGTGAGATTGGTACAGGCAGCTTTGCAAGTGTATTTCGTATAGTCAGGAAGGATGCTGATGTAAAGCCTTCTGCGCTTAAGATTATGACTATACCAAAGTCAAATGCAGAGATTGATACACAGCGTTCAGAAGGTATGGATGACATAAGTATACAGAAATATTATCAAAATATGGTTGATGATATTAAAAAAGAGTATGAACTTATGTCAGAGCTTAAGGGATGCAGTAATGTTGTAAGCTGCGAGGATTTTATGGCTTATCGTCATGAAGACGGATTTGGTTTTGATATTATGATAAGAATGGAAATGCTTACTCCGCTTATAAATTTTGAGAGGGAGAATGACATAGATGAGATGACAGTAATTAAACTTGGCATTGATATGTGTTCAGCTCTTGAAAGGTGCAGCATTAAAAATATAATTCACAGAGATATTAAGCCGGACAATATTTTTATATCATCAATGGGAGATTTTAAGCTTGGAGATTTTGGCATTGCACGTACTATGGACAATGTAAGTATGATGATGTCCAGAAAAGGTACACCTAATTATATGGCGCCGGAGGTATATTTTTCAAAACCATATGACAGTACGGCTGACATATATTCTTTAGGAATAGTTCTGTATAGGATGCTAAATGAAAATCGTATTCCATTTCTTCCGTTGCCACCGGAAGTTATACATAAAGAAGATAGAGAAAAAGCTTTTATGAGCCGTATTAAGGGTGAGATATTTCCAAGGCCATGTAATGGAGATGAGGCTTTAAAGAGTATTGTATTAAAAGCATGTGCATACAGAAGTGGAGACAGATATCAACATCCAACAGAAATGCGTAAACATTTGGAAATGGTAAGAAATATTCTTTTGAGAGGAGAAAGTGTTCCTCTGCAGTTTTCTACTGACCTTGATGCAACAGTTGCTGTAAATAATAATACGATGGAATATTTGGATATAATGCAGCAAATGTCATTAAATAATAGTGCAGTATCAAATGCCAGCAGTGCAGTATCACAAAATACAGGCAATAATGCAGAAAGAAAATTAATATCAGCAAATAAAAGACAAGTATTTAAATTTGCATTAATTGGTTTATTAATAATATTAGTTCCCTCTGTTTTAGCAGGGACATGGCTGATAAAAGGAAAGAAAGAAAAAGATGACATATCGGGAAATGTTGTGAATAATGATGCAGTACAAAAGGGAATGCAGGTTTCAAAAGATATTTCAGGAAAAATGCCAGATGAAACTGCAAAAGATGCGCGTTTAGATGTATCTGAACTTGATGCTAAGAAAGCAGGAATAACTGATTTGTCAGAATTAAAATATTATAAAAACCTTAAAAATTTATCTCTTAAAAATTATGGCTTAAAAAATACTGATAAATTATCAACCCTTACAGGACTTACTTCATTAAATCTTAATAATAATAGTAATCTTAAAGATTTGGATGGGATTTCAGATATGTCATTGTTGACTGATTTAAAGTTAAGAGAAACAGCAGTTAGTAATATTGATGTTTTGAAATCTCTAAAGTTGCTAAAATCAGTTGATATAAGTTATACACTTGTTGAAGATATAAGTTCTTTAAAGGAATGTAAAGGCTTGGAAGTTTTATATGCAGGTTACAATAATGAGAATTTTACAGACAAAAGTATTATGGCTGTAATAGGTGAAATAAAAAGTTTAAAAGAGCTTGACCTTACAGGTGATACTGTTGTGGCTGAAAGTTTAGATAAGCTTTCAGGCCTTACAGGACTTATTTCTTTAAAACTTGGAGGAACTTTTATTAGTGATAAACAATGCAAATATCTGAAAGAATTGGAAGCATTAGAAGTTCTTGATTTAAAGTCCAATATTAATATAACGGATTTCAAATTTATAAAAAACTTTGCAAAACTTAAAGAGCTTAATTTGTCTGCCACAGGCATTGTAGATATAAAGGGAATAGAAAATCTTGTAAGTCTTGAAAAATTGGATTTGTCATTAACATTTGTGGAGGATATATCAATGATTGGTGACTTAAAAAATCTAAGGCACTTGGTTCTTACTGGCAGTGACAATATAAATAAGCAGGTAAAAGATTTGAAGAAAAAACTGCCGGCTTGTGAGTTTGATATACAGTAGGGATACTTATGTACAAAATTACAGATTCGATAAATAGCAGGAGGTTTGCCAGTGTTTGTTGAAAGTTCAGTTATATCACATGTTGGCAGAATAAGGAAAAACAATGAGGATAATTTCTTTTTTAATGGATTCTTCAGGCAGGAAACTTTAGAAGATTTTTTTGTAAAGATGCAAAAATTAAATGAAAAAAGATTTGTCTATGCTGTATGTGATGGTATGGGTGGTGAAGAATATGGTGAAGTTGCATCTATGTGTGCTGTAAGCGTTATGGAAATATTTAAAAAAAATGAATGGTCTGACAATCTGATTAAAGAATACATTGATAAAGTAAGAAAAGAAATGATTAATAAAGGTTCAGGGCATATGGCACAGCGAATGGGGACTACACTTGCCTTACTTTATATGCAAGATGATAAAGCACATATAGCTAACATGGGTGACAGCCGTATATATCTATATAGGAATAATAAGCTTTTACAGCTTTCAAAAGACCATACACAGGCAAGTCTTCTTGTTGATAACGGACTACTGATGCCTGATAAAGTATGTAGTCACAAAAGCAGTCATATACTTACGCGATATCTTGGAATTGAAAATGAAATTACTGAAAAAGATGTGTATCAGGCAGAAGAAATAAAATTGTGTAAAAGAGATGTATTTTTATTATGTTCTGATGGTCTGACAGATATGGTGACAGATGAACAGATAGAAAAAATTTTAAATAAACCAAATATAAGAAGTACCCAAAAAGTAGCAGAGGAATTGTGCAAGAGTGCACTTATTGCAGGAGGAAAAGATAATATTACATGTCTTATAGTAAAGATTAGAAAGAATATTATAAATAGTTTAATTTGGAAAGGAAGGAGTTAGTGTGCGAACAAGAATAAAAAAGATATTAGTATTAATACTTATTGTGTCATTGTCAGCAGTTCAAATGTTTCAGAGTGCATTTCCAAATGAAAAATATTTTGTAAATGCAAGCGAAGTGATAAAACCTGTATGTATATACAGATTTAATAATTCTTTAGGGACATCAGAAATTGTCATAAGAGACAATGATACTGCCGAGGGAAGCAATGTGGGAACTATACCAGATACCAATAATTCAGTTAGTGAAAAATATGCAGATGGTATAAGTGGAAATGGTATTTATTTAGATGGTACATATGGACTTAAATTATATCCCAAGCTTTCCGGTACTGAATATACAGTATCCTTCTGGGTAAAGCCAGATGAAGAAAGACTTTATTCAAACATTTTGTATGCGGGAGAGGGAATGCTTACAGAAAAGGAAAGATATTTTAATATCACTTCTGATGATATTTCATCACCTGCTGTTATATCTTCTTCGCACAATGGTGGATATTACATAGGAAATGGACAGAAAATAAATGCTGGAAAATGGAGCTGTATATGTATGACTGTGAGTGGTGAAAATGCGAAAGTATATGTAAATGGCAGCTTGCAGACTTCAGGTCAGATACTTGGAAATATATGTGGTAAGGATACAAATTATTATCTGGGAATAGACTGTTATAACATTCCTTTTAAAGGCTGTATAGATAATGTTGCTTTCTATGATACGAGTCTTTCAGAAAGCATGGTAAACAGTATTTATAACAATGAAAATAGTGAAAATATTTCAGAAAAAGTCACAGGCATAAGTTTAAACAAAAACTCATTATCATTAAGTGATTATGGAAGTAAAGCACTTCTTTATGCTGATATAGAGCCCGAAAGTGCCAAAAATCAAAATGTTATCTGGAAATCTTCAAATGAAAAAGTTGCTTCTGTTAAAAATGGAGTTATAACAAGTTTAAAAAATGGGAAATCTGTTATAACTGCCACCACAGAAGACGGGAATTTTAAAGCAGAATGTACAGTTACAGTAGGAGGAATATCAGAACTTAAGGCAATAACAATGAAGGAATCAAATGTTACTCTTGAAGGTGATGGAAGCAGTATTATTTTAGAAGTTATTCCAAATCCTGAAAATGCATATATTCCAGAACTTAAATGGACTTCATCTGATAGTAATATTGCCATAGTCGGGCAGGATGGGCATGTATTTTCAGTAGCAAATGGAAGTGCTGATATTAAGGCCCAGACTGCGGAGGGTGATTTATTTGCAGTATGTCATGTGACAGTGCAGGGTGTGTCACATGAGGTAGCAGTACAGTCAATAGAATTTACTGAAGATTCAATAAAATTAGATAAGGCAAATAATAAGCATCAGCTGGTGACAGTTATTAAACCTGAAAGTGCTGCTAATCAGGAATGTGTATATTATTCAGAAGATAATAGTGTAGCAGTAATTGATGATAGTGGAATGGTAAAAGCAGTAGGAAATGGTACTGCTAATGTGTGTGCCATGAGTAATGATGGACGTTTCATTGCAGAATGCACTGTAAAAGTTACAGGTTTTGCTGACACTGCCATAAAAAAGATTGAGCTTGATAATGAAAATATTGAGGTTGCAAGGGGAGAAACAGGATACTTATATGTACAGACTACACCTGTAACTGCAACAGAGGTTTTGGATTGGTCAAGCAATAATCCTGATTCTGTAGAAGTTGTTGCAGATGAATATGGAAGGTCTGCAGAAGTAATTGTATATGAAGATGCTGTTATGGGAAGTACGGCAATGATTACAGTTTCATCAGAAACAGGTGCAAGTGCAGAATGTTTTGTACAAGTTACAGAATATGGTGTAAAAAATATTAAGTTAGAACATAAAAGTCTTTATATGCTTCCAGGCGAAAGCTATGAGATGGATACAGAGATAACTCCTGAAACAGCAGAAAATGCAGAAATTATCTGGAAGTCAAACAATAAAAATGTTGCAGTTGTAGATGATAAAGGAGTAATCAGAGTATTAAAAGAAGCTAAAGCAGGACAGGAAGCAGTTATTACATCAAGTAATATTGCACAAACAAAAAAATCAAAATGCAAAGTAATAGTTAAAGGCAAAAAAGTAAAAATTAAAAAACTTAGTACCACAAGAAAAAATATCTCACTATATCCAGGACAAAAAGCTGATATGGCTGTTAAATATGCACCTCTAAGTGCAACAGACGTCAAACTTACATATACAAGTAAAAATCCGGATATTGTAAAAGTAAGCGGCAGCGGGAAAATATCTGTTCCGGCAGGTTATAGAGGGACGGCAGAAGTAACAATAACTGCAAAATCAAATAACGGAAAGAAAGTTACATCTGTTGTAAAAGTAAAACAGAAAAAAGTAAAAATAAAAAAACTTTCTATTTCAAAATCTGTACTTGATTTGTACGAAGGCAACAATACAACACTTTATGTTAATTATAAACCTGCAAATGCAACACAGTCCAATATAAAGTGGTCAAGCAGCAACAGTGCAGTAAAGGTAACAGGCAGAGGCAGAAGCGCATCTTTAAGAGTTGGAAATATCTCTTCAAGAAAAACTGTTACAGTAAAAGCAAAAGATGTAAACGGAGCAACCGCTTCATGTCAGGTGTCAGTTTATCCAAAATCAAATGCAGGCAGTTCAGGCGGAAGTTCTGGAAGTGGAAATTTAAACAATAACGATACTGGTAATAGCAGTAGTGGCAATAATAGTAAGCCTGACAGTAATGGTAATAATGACAAGCCTTCTGGAAGCACTAAACCTGCTGTGCAGAAAATAAAAAAACTTTCATTTGGAAGTAATGGTTATGTATTTATAAAGCGTGGTAAAGGAAAAAATTTAAAGAATCTTCTCACAATATCGCCAACTGGTGCAGTTGATGATTTAGTATGGAAATGCAGTAATAAATACGCATCTGTAAACAACAGTGGCTATGTGTCAATTTCCGGTAAGGCGCAGAAAAATACAAATATATCTGTGCTTGTGTACAGTAAAGGTGACAGTTCAGTAAAAGCTGCACTTATAATAAATGTGACAACATAGAATGAAAATAGAAAGGAAGAGTTTTGATATGAGAAAAATAAAATGTTTTTTAAGAGGACAAGTAGTCACAATGATGCTAATTACAGCAATAGCATTTGGAACTATTAATCATGCAGACACAGTTTATTTTGCTAAAGCTGCATCAAATTACTTTTCAATGGTTGAAACAGATATAACAATAATGGTTGGGGAAACAGATTTTATAGAAACGGATATAGCAGCAGACATTCCTTATAAAGAAGCTGATTTAACATGGAAATCAGATAACAGTGCTGTTGTCAGCATAGATGACAGTGGAGTAATTACAGGAATGGCAGAGGGACATGCTGTGATTACAGCAACAATGCCTGATGGAAGTTATGAAACATGTAATGTTACAGTTTCAGGATATTTAAATGATGAAGATGATCCAAATAAAAATATAGATGAGACTGAAGAAGGAGATCAGGATGATTACAGTGAAAATCCGTCATTTACAAGTCTTACTGTAACAAAGAATATGACAATATATGTCGGAGGCAGTGGCGAATGGGTGGAAATAAACTATGAGCCGCAGGACGCTGATGAAGAAACAATTACATGGAGAAGTAGCAATCCCAAAGTAGCAACAGTAGATGACGGACTTGTAAAAGGAATAAAGTCAGGTACAGTGCAGATTATTGCCATGACACCAAATAATATAGCAGCAACATGCACAGTAACAGTTAAAAAGCCACAGATTAAACTTGAAAAAAGCAAGGCAAAATTAAAAGTCGGCAAGCGTGTTCAAATAAAAGCAACATGCAGTCCTGACACAAAACCTACATTTAAATCACAAAATAAATCAATAGCATCAGTAACAGCAAATGGACTTGTGAAAGCAAAGAAAAAAGGAAAGACGGTGATTGTGGTAAAGGCAAATGGAGTGTCGAAGAAATTTAATGTGACGGTGGTGCTTTAGAAAAGAGGCAGATTATGAAAAATAGTAGAAAAAATATATTGAGATTTGTGCTTGTTGCTGCGATTGTAGCAACAGAATGTAATATTGGTGGATGGAATTTATTTGATTATGGAGAGATAGTACAGGCAGCGACAGCAGATGGGAATGGATTTATAATTGAAAATGGAATTTTGAAAGGATATCAGGGAACGGAGGGCGATATAACTATACCAGATAGTGTGACAAGTATTGCTGCAGGAGCATTTAAAAATTGCAGTAGTTTGAAAAGTGTTACTATTCCGGAAAGTGTCAATATAGGCGATTCTGCATTTGAAAATTGCAGTAATCTGGAAAGAGTATATATTCCAATTTCATATAAACCATATGAAGAAAATAGTGGTACATATATGAGGGGGAATATAGGGAATTATGTATTTAGAGGATGCGGCAGTCTGGAAAGTTTTGAGTGTCATTATATTAGTAATATTGGCAAAGGAATGTTTTATGGATGTAGCAATTTAAAAAATATAGCCATATATGGTAGTAATGATATAGAGGAGCAGGCATTTGAGGGATGCAGCAGTTTGGAAACGGTAAATATCTTTTATTTAAGGTATATAAGGGATTCTGCATTTAAGGACTGTATAAGCCTGACGAAAGTGAATATTCCATTTGAGATAGAAAGTATAGGCGATTCTGCATTTGAAGGATGCGGCAGTTTGGAATATATAGCTATTCCAGATAATATGCATATTGATGATACATATATTCAAAATATAGTAATAAATATAGGAGAAAATGTTTTTAATGGATGTGGTAATTTAAGGGATATAGCACTTCCAGAAAATGTTGAAGGGATAGGACAAAACACTTTTGCTATGGTGAATGATAATTTTAAGATTTATTGTCATAAAAATTCGTATGTTCATAATTATGCAGAAGAAAATGGATATTCATATGTACTTGAAGATGATAATGTAGTAAAAGCCATGTACAGTGATTTGGGATTTCAGAATACAGATGGATTGATAATTGACAATGGAATACTTATAGGATTTGATAATGATGAATTTTATAAATATTATGAAGGAAGTCTTGTTATACCAGATGGGGTTAAAGGTATAGGAAACAGTGCATTTGCTGGCGGTATTGATGCTGGAAAAGCAGAGTTTCCTGAAAGTATAACAAATATAGGTGAATGTGCATTTGCCAGTTGTGACAACTTTGTAAAAATAATTATGTCAAATAGTGTGACAAGTATAGGATGTGGTGCATTTAAAAAATGTGTGTATTTGCGTGATGTAACTCTTCCAAATGGAATATCAATTATAGAAGATAGTGTATTTTACAATTGTAACGGTTTGAGAAGAATAACCATTCCTGATAGCGTAACTGATATTGGCAGAAGTGCGTTTCGTGAGTGCAGGAGTCTTGCGGATATAGCCATTCCGGATAATGTGACAAATATAGCAGAAGATGCCTTTTTGTCAACAGATAAAAATTTTAAAATTTATTGCCATAGTGATTCTTATGCTCATTCTTATGCAGTAAAAAATGGATATAATTTTGTCATTGTTGAGGGAGATGTTGAGGAAGCAATGAATAGTAAATTGGGAGTGGAGAATATAGATGAGTTTGTAATTGAAAATGGAATGGTTACAGATTACATTGGAAAAGGCAAAGCTATAGAAATTCCTGATGAAGCAGTAGGTTTAGGAGATTATGCACTGTATTTTGATACGGATTTGGAAAGTGTAACTATTCCAAATAATATAGCAAGTATAGGAAATGCATCATTTTATGGATGTAAGAATCTTAAAAATATATTTATATCTAATAATGTGATAAGTATAGGAAATAGTTCATTTAGTGCTTGTCGTAGTTTGGAGAATATAATTATACCAGATAGTGTAGAAGTTATAAAAGAGGGGGCATTTGAAGGATGCAGCAGTTTGAAAGATATAGTACTACCAAATAGTGTAACAATTATAGAAAATTATGTATTTGGGAATTGTAGTAGTTTAGAGAATGTAGTACTACCAAATAGTGTAACAGCTATAGGAAGTTATGCATTTAGTCGTTGTAGCAGTTTGGAAAATATAATCATGCCAGAAGGCGTGACAACTATTTCTTCAGGGGCATTTGATAATTGTACTAGTCTTAAGAGTGTGACTATTCCTAAAAGTGTAATAACTATAGGAAGTTATGCATTTAGTTATTGTAGCAGTTTGGAAAATATAACCATACCAGAAGGTGTAACAACTATTTCTTCAGGGGCATTTGATAATTGTACTAGTCTTAAGAGTATGACTATTCCTAAAAGTGTAACAACTATAAATGGTGCTATATTTAATTCAGTAAGTGAGACATTTAAGATATATTGTTATAAAGATTCATATGCACATAATTATGCAGAGAAAAATAATTATGAATATGTTCTTATAGATGGTGATAGTGATATAGCTACTCCGGTTCCGGAAGAGACTTTGCCTCCTGATATTGATGATGATGTTTTACCAAGTACAACACCAACCAATAAACCTGTTATTACACCAAGCCCTATACCGGAACCAATATCAACAGAACCACCGCTTGCAAGTTATCCGGTACATATAGATAGTGATGTGACATCTGATATTGTATCTGTATCACCAACGCCGTCACCTGTGATAACACCATCATCAACGCCTAAAGTTACAGCAAAGCCAACACCTGTGACAACACTTGCACCAACTCCTTTAGCGGATGCAGAACCGACTTTGTTCCCTTCTGTATCCAAAGAACCTGAATTATCTAAAATACCAAATGATACATCTGACTCATTAGCAGATTATGATACACAGGAGCCAATGCAACAACCAAGTGGAAAGCTGACATTTAAAAAGACAAAAATTATTTTAAATAAAGGTCAAAAGGCAAAGATTAAAATTACATCTGAATTAAAAACAGGAGTAACTTATAAGTCTTTAGATACTTCTATTGCAATTGTCAGCAAGAATGGAACTGTAACTGCAAAGAAAAAAGGAAAAACAGTTATAGTTGTAAGTGCTAATGGGAAAAAGAAAGGGATAAATATAACAGTAAAGAAAGAGGT
>CAMWXG010000091.1 GCA_947178155.1 uncultured Lachnoclostridium sp. | reverse complement strand
ATTTTTCCATAAGATAGGAGGTTTTTTTGAAAAAATTTTTTAATCGTCACAGCTGCTACGCCTTCTTTTCGGGAGTTTGACAGTTGAATAATCAAAAAATGAAACTATTCAAAAAGCCTGTTTGCAGCAATAAGAAATGAATTAATGCTGGATAAAATGCTGTACACTATCCAATTAATACATTTTTTCCCTCAAATGCAAATCCATACTTTCTTATACGTTCTGATTGAATTCCTTTTGCTTCTAAAGTAGCCACATATTTCTTTTCTTCTATTTGCAGAAGTGCTGCTTTTACCGTTTCTTCTAAATCCTTTTCTTTTTTAGAATTGTGAACTTTAAATTCTATAATAATAGCATCCTCTGTTTCACTACTCTTTAGAGGTTCTAACATAACATCATAACGTCCAAAGCCACTTTCACGATTGGAAGTAATGATATATTTATCCGCTAAATCAACCATCAATCCAAGCACAAAACCATGGTAAAAACGTTCTGGCTGTGATTTTCCAGATTGTTTCCTGCCTGTATCAAAACTACTGAAAGTTTCCAAAGCAATACTGTTCATATATTCATTCATTGCCTCAAGGTCTCCTTGTAATAATGCCTTGATAAAATCATTATATTCTGGTATACGTTGTTTAAACCAATCCTCTATCATATTCCAAAACATCACTTTTACTTCCTTATTTGTAAGTCTTAAACCGTATTCCTCAATTCCCTCTTCATTTGTATAATTTTCCACTTTTAAATAACCACTTGCAAGTAACAGACTCCAAATTGCATACTCATTATGGTCAAGCTGATTAAAAACAATCTGCTCATCAATCCTTGTATTAAGGATACCTCCATTTAGCAAATCTTCCATCGTAACTTTTATGTTCTTACTTCCTTCCTGTATCAGCTTCCCTACAAGGCTGTTGCTACTGGTATTTGCCCAATAAGTCGAAAATTTCTTTTTTTCAAGAAAATTAATAATAGACCACGGATTATAAATATCAGTCTTTTTTCCAAAAGTAAACCCATCATACCAGTCTTTTACATATTCTTCCATCTCCAACATTTCAAATTCTGCCAAAGCTTCTACTACTTCTTTTTGTGTAAAACCAAAAATATCCGCATATTTATTTGAGGTTGTTGTCACTACTTCAATATTGTTTAAATCTAAAAAAATACTTTCCTTACTAACCCTTGTAATACCTGTCATAATCGCCTTGTCAAGAAAAGGGTTTGTTTTAAAAGTTGAATTGAAAAGATTTCGCATAAAAGATACCATTTCATCCCAATACCCATACACATATGCCTCCTGCATTGGAGTATCATATTCATCAAGAAGTATAATTACTTTTTTCTTATAGTATCTTTCCAAATAACATGATAAAGCCCTTATCGAATCCGCTGCAAGATAATTCTCCATTTTTGGAGAAATTTTCTGAAAAGTTTCTTTTTGATTCACATTTAGACATTCTTCATCTAAAAGAAAATCATAATTATTATATAGATTTTTAATATTACGACAGATTGCTTTTCTTGCCAATGAAAATGTTGTTTCTTTGATATCAGCAAAACTTAGACTGATTACCTGAAATTTTCCTTGCAGACTGTGGTATTTTTCTTCTTTCCAGATATTCATTTTTTCAAACAAACTGCTCTGACCTGCATAATTAACAGAAAAAAACTGCTCAATCATACTTATATTAAGAGTTTTTCCAAATCTTCTTGGCCGTGTAATCAATGTCACCCTGTCAAGATTTTCCCACCACTCTTTAATGAATAATGTCTTATCTATATAAAATGCATGATCCTCTATCAATGTTTTATAATTTTGATAACCAATTCCAACTGTTCTTGCCATATCATATCCCCTCTAATCTTCACAGGTGTACCAACTAAACAGAGACGTTTGTTTCCAAACGTCTCTGCAAATCTGTATGTATAACACACAAATCTATTATTTTACAACCTTCTTTAATTCCTCTGTAAGCTTTGGAACTATCTTATTGAGATCACCAACGATTCCATAGTCAGCTACGTCAAAGATAGGTGCTGTCTCATCTTTATTAATTGCTACAATAATATCTGCTTCTTCCATACCTGCTGTATGCTGAATTGCACCTGAAATACCTATAGCGAAGTATACATTAGGACGAACTGTCTTACCTGTCTGTCCTACCTGAAGCTCTTTTGGCATCCAACCGCTGTCTACTACTGCACGTGAGCAGCTTACTGTGCCACCAATTGCATCTGCTAAATCCTGAAGTATTGCAAAATTCTCTTTGCTTCCAACTCCACGACCACCTGATACAAGGATTTTTGCATCCATAATATCTACAGTGTCAGAAAGTTCTTTTACAATATCAACGATTTCTACATATTTATTGTTTGGAGTAAATCCAGGATTATACTCTATAACTTCTGCTTTAGCACCACTTATAGGCTCAATCTTCTGCATAACGCCCGGACGTACTGTTGCCATCTGAGGACGGTTATCAGGGCACGCAATTGTAGCTATTGTGTTGCCGCCAAATGCAGGACGTGTCATAAGAAGCTGATTGTGCTTCTGCTCCTGACCTGCTATTGGTGTGATTGGGAAATCACCAATTTCAAGTACTGTACAGTCTGCTGTAAGTCCTGTTGCAACTCTTGCTGAAACTCTTGGTCCTAAATCTCTTCCGATTGCTGTTGCACCAACAAGAACGATTTCAGGCTTATATTCGTTAATAACTGAAGATACTGCATGAGCATAAGGCTCTGTCCTGTATTCTTTTAATTCAGGATCATCAACAACGATAACTTTATCAGCGCCATACTCTGCCAAACTATCTGCAAGTCCTTTTACACCTGAACCTACAAGTATTGCTGTAACATCTGTATTTAAATCTTTTGCAAGTTCTTTTGCTTTTCCAAGCAATTCAAAAGCTATTCCGCTTAATTCATTGTCTACCTGCTGTGCAAAGACATAGACACCCTTATATTCTTCTAAACCCATTTTAGTCACCACTTTTCCTTTTATTATTAGATTACATGTTTCTCTTTTAACTTGTCCATGATATATACAACTGCACCATCTGCATCGAGGTCAGTTTTAATTTCACCAGCGCCCTTTCTTACCTTATCAGAAGCTTTAGCAATCTTTGTAGGAGAGCCTTTCAAACCAAGGTTTGAATCGTCAACATCTTTAAGGTCAGCTCTGCCCCATACTGTTATTTCAGCATCGAAAGCGTCAAAAATTCCGCCTGGAGTCATATAACGAGGCTCATTTAATTCTGAAAGAGCTGTGATCAAGCAAGGCATTTTTGCCTTTAATACATGATATCTGTCATCATACTGACGCTCTACAACAACGCTGTCCCCTTCAATCTTAATATCCTTTGCATATGAAATAACAGGAAGATCAAGATGCTCTGAAATCTGAGGTCCAACCTGTGCTGTATCACCATCAATAGCCTGACGACCAGTGATGATTAAATCATAATCAATATTTCTAAGTGCGCCTGCAAGTGTTGTAGATGTAGCCCAAGTATCAGCACCACCTAAAACTCTATCTGTTACAAGAATACCTTTGTCAGCACCCATAGCAATAGCTTCACGAAGAACTTCCTCTGCTTTTGGAAGCCCCATTGTTAAAACAGTTACTTCTGCACCAGTTTCATCTTTTATTCTAAGTGCTGCCTCCAAACCTGCCTTATCATCAGGATTCATAATTGCAAGCATAGCACCTCTGTCCAAAGTACCATCAGGGTTAAATTTAACTCCGCCTTTAGTATCCGGAACCTGCTTTATACATACTACTATTTTCACGGCTTTGTCACTCCTTGTCATTTTTTAATTAGTTTTATATTATTTTAATAAGCTGCCAGAGATAACCATGCGCTGAACTTCTGAAGTTCCCTCATAAATTTCCGTAATCTTAGCATCACGCATCATACGCTCTACATCGTATTCTCTGATATAACCATAACCACCATGTAACTGAACTGCCTTAGTTGTAACTTCCATAGCAACTTCTGCTGCATAAAGTTTAGCCATAGCAGCTTCTACAGAATAAGATACTTTAGCACCCTCTGCAAATTCCTGTTTCTTCATAGCAGCTTTGTATACAAGATTTCTTGCAGCTTCTACCTTTGTAGCCATATCAGCAAGCTGGAACTGAGTATTCTGCTGTGCTGAAATAGAACGTCCAAACTGCTTTCTTTCCTTTGTGTACTCAATTGTCCTCTCTAATGCACCTTCTGCAAGACCAAGTGCCTGAGATGCAATACCAATACGTCCACCATCAAGTGTATGCATTGCAATAGGGAAACCTTTGCC
This sequence comes from uncultured Lachnoclostridium sp., assembly GCA_947178155.1. Lineage (GTDB taxonomy): Bacteria > Bacillota > Clostridia > Lachnospirales > Lachnospiraceae > Butyribacter. Next base: position 6,513 of record CAMWXG010000091.1, on the reverse strand, counting down.
CTGTGGTCCTAAAAGGGCATCTTTAGGAATGCGGCAGTCCTGGAAAATCAACTCATATGTAGCAGAACCACGAATACCCATCTTCTTTTCTTTTGTACCAAATGAGAAGCCTGGTGTTCCTTTCTCTACTATAAACGCAGAGAATGATTTAACCTTTCTTCCTCTCTTTTCAACAACATCTGTATATGCAATTACAATATAGATATCAGCAACTTCACCGTTTGTAATGAAACACTTAGAGCCATTAAGTACCCACTCGTCACCCTCAAGTACGGCTTTTGTCTGAACGCCCTGTGCATCTGTACCAGCACCTGGCTCTGTAAGTCCAAATGCACCAATCTTCTTACCGCTTGCAAGGTCAGGAAGATATTTCTTCTTCTGCTCTTCTGTACCATAAGTAAGAATTGGATCTGCACAAAGCGATGTATGCGCAGATACTACAACGCCTGTTGTACCGCAAACTTTTGAAAGCTCTTCAACACACATTATATATGTTAAAATATCACAGCCCTGTCCGCCATACTCTTTTGGAATTGGAATACCCATAAATCCATATTTGCCCATCTTCTTAACAGTATCCATAGGAAAATGTTCTGTCTCGTCAACCTCCTGAGCAAGAGGCTTAACTTCCGTTTCAGCGAAATCTTTGAAAAGCTGTCTCGCCATCTCATGCTTTTTACTTAATGTAAAATCCATGCCTTTCTTTACCACCTTTCATAAATTTGTATCGTAATACATACTTTTAAATATTTTTTATGTTTGAGCTTTTTTATTGAATAGGAATAATAATCCTATTCAATAAAACAATTACTTGCTGTAATCATAGAAACCTTTGCCTGTTTTCATACCAAGCTTGCCTGCGCGTACCATCTTTCTAAGAAGAGTATGTGCACGATACTTAGGATCGCCTGTTTCATTGTAAAGAACATCCATAATTGCAAGACAGATATCAAGTCCTACAAGATCGCCTAAAGCAAGAGGTCCCATTGGGTGGTTTGCACCAAGTTTCATAGCTGTGTCTATACCTTCTACAGAAGCAACACCATCTGCATAAATACCTACAGCTTCATTAATCATAGGGATAAGGATTCTGTTTACTACAAATCCAGGAGCTTCTTTAACTTCTACAGGAGTCTTGCCTATTTCTTTAGAAATCTCGATAACCTTATTAGTAACTTCATCAGTTGTATTCTCACCGCGAATTACTTCAATAAGCTTCATTACAGGAGCAGGATTGAAGAAATGCATGCCTATAACAGGTTTTTTAATGCCTGCACCAATTTCTGTAACTGAAAGTGATGATGTATTTGTTGCGAAGATGCAGTTATCATTTTTGCAGATTTCCTCTAACTCTTTGAATGTCTGCTTCTTAATATCCATAACTTCAAGAGCTGCTTCAACAATTAAATCACAGTCTGTACAAATCTCTTTTGTACCTGTTGTAATCTTTGCAAGGATAGCATCTGCTGCTGACTGCTCCATTTTTCCCTTTGCAACTCTCTTCTCAAAACCTTTTGCGATTTTATTTTTGCCGTTTGCAGCAAATTCTTCATTAATATCGCATAAATATACTTCATAACCTTCTGTCTGTGCAAATGCCTGTGCAATACCAGAACCCATTGTGCCGGCACCAATTACTCCAACTTTCATTTTATATACCTCCATTTATTCATTTTTAAGAGATGCATGTACTTTATTTAAGTACATGCCCTCATTTAATTTTATAGTAAACGAAAAAACACTTGTGTTTTGCTTCGTTTTCAGCGCCGGATACACGCTGCAAAGCAGCATACTTCCTATGTGTATCCGTGTGCATCCATTTTTGTTAAAACAATCAGCAGTTCTTAAATGGAACAACCTTTAACTTCTTTTCTTTATCTTTCTCAAGGAAATTGCCCATTCCTGCTTTCTGGTCTTCTGTTTCAAAGCAATCACCAAAGAGTTTTTCCTCAATAACAATAGCTTTGTCCATATCAACCTGAAGTCCATCGTTAATAGCCTTTTTGCAGTTACGCACAGCTATAGGTGCATTTGCTGCGATTGTAGAAGCAAGCTTCTCTGCTGCAGGAATAAGTTCTTCCTGAGAATATACAGCATTTACAAGTCCTATACGATATGCTTCGTCAGCCTTAATATTCCTTGCAGAATAAATCATCTGTTTAGCCATGCCTACGCCAACTGTTCTTGCAAGTCTCTGTGTACCACCAAATCCCGGTGTAATTCCGAGACCTACCTCTGGCTGTCCAAATACTGCATTGTCTGAACAAATGCGAATATCACAGCTCATTGAAATTTCACATCCGCCACCAAGTGCAAAGCCGTTTATTGCAGCAATTACAGGGATAGGGAATGTTTCAAGTTTGCGGAATACATCATTACCCTTCTTGCCGAATGCTTCACCTTCTGCTTTTGTAAGTGTGCTCATTTCTCCTATATCAGCGCCAGCAACAAAAGACTTGTCTCCTGCACCTGTAAGGATAAGACATCTTACAGTATTTAAATCAACAGCGTCAAGTGCTTCGTTAAGCTCATCAAGAACCTGGCTGTTTAATGCATTAAGTGCCTTTGGACGATTGATTGTAATTGTAGCAATCATGTCTTTTACTTCATATAAAATGAATTCCATTACTATTACTCCTTTATAAATTATTTAAAATTAACGAACATCTGCAACACATGCTCTTTATTAGTATTTTTCAACAACTGTTGAGCATCCCATTCCGCCACCTATACAAAGTGTAGCAAGACCTCTGTTCGCTCCGGTCTTTTTCATCTCATGGAGAAGTGTTACAAGAATACGGCAGCCTGAAGCACCTACAGGGTGACCAAGTGCTATTGCACCACCGTTTACATTTAATTTACTAAGGTCAAATCCAAGATCTTTTCCAACTGCAACAGACTGTGCAGCGAATGCTTCATTAGCCTCAATAAGATCAAACTGATCAATTGTAAGGCCTGTCTTTGCAAGAACTTTCTTTGTTGAAGCAACAGGACCAACGCCCATAATCTTAGGGTCTACACCGCCAAGTGCACCTGCAACAAATGTAGCCATAGGTGTTACACCAAGTTCTTTTGCCTTTTCTTCACTCATAACTACAACTGCTGCTGCACCATCATTGATACCTGATGCATTACCTGCTGTAACTACACCGCCTTCTTTGCCTGAGCAGCATTTTAACTTGCCTAAACTCTCAGCTGTTGTACCGGCACGAGGACCTTCATCTTTGCTGAAGAATACAGGCTCTTTTGTCTTTCTGTCAACTCCTGTCTGTACAGCAACAATTTCATCATCAAATTTGCCTGCTTTAATAGCAGCTTCGCACTTCTGCTGGCTGTTTGCAGCAAATTCGTCAAGCTCTTCACGTGTAAGGTTCCACTGTTCAGCAACATTCTCAGCAGTAATCATCATATGGTACTGGTTGAAAGCATCCCACAATGCATCGTTTACCATTGTATCTACTAACTTACCATTGTTCATACGATAACCATAACGTCCCTGCATCATTGCATATGGAGCCATTGACATATTCTCCATACCACCTGCAACAACGATATCAGCATCACCTGCCTGAATCATCTGTGCAGCCATATTCACGCAATTAAGGCCTGAACCGCAGACAACATTTACTGTAACTGCTGGAGTTTCAATCGGAAGTCCTGCTTTGATAGAAGCCTGACGTGCAACATTCTGTCCTAAACCTGCCTGGATAACGCATCCCATATATACATGGTCTACCTTATCTGCTGGTACACCTGCTCTGTCAAGAGCCTCTTTGATAACGATTGAACCTAAAACAGGAGCTGGAGTTGTACTTAATCCTCCACCCATTTTGCCAATTGCAGTACGGCATGCGCCTGCTATAACTACTTTCTTTGCCATAATTTTAATTCCTCCTTATTAATTGAATTTCGACAGTAAACTGTCAAACTACTTGTTCAATTATGCCTGCCATGTATGCTTCAGACTGATATAAACAACCCACTACAATTTAATCTACCCATACATATGTATAGATACACATACACTGGTCAGTGCCTGCATAAGCAAACTAACCCTAGTCAGACAATCCCCACTCCTATAATATATCAAAATGTGCAAATTGGCAAGTAATTTTCACAAATTATCTACAAATTTTACCTGTTTTTAGTCTTTTAATATAGCACATTGACTATAAAATATTACTATTCACGGCTACACCACTCATAGTAGCAAGCAGCGCTTTCAGCGCTGAAATTCAGACATTTTGAAAAAATCATGCAAAAATGCACTATTTTAATCTTTTACATTGTTCTATACAATAGTCAAGAAGTTCTCCCTCATTATCATATTCATCCTTATCTATCCATTCTACCTGCTTTTCCCGCCTGAACCATGTAAGCTGCCTTTTTGCAAAATGCCTTGTGTCCTGCTTTATCTTTTCAAATGCTTCATCTATTGTAATCTCACCCTCAAATGCAGATATTATCTCCTTATATCCAAGTCCCTGCATTGATACCATATCTTTTGTACAGCCATTAGCAATAAGCTTCCTAACCTCATCTTCAAGTCCCTCCTCACGCATTATGTCAACACGTCTGTTTATTCTGTCATAAAGCATCTCTCTTTTAAGGTTCAATACAAAATATCTGAAATTATATGGAGAGCTATTATTTCTGGCTTCTTCATTATGAAGAGAAATCTGTCTGCCTGTCTGATTATAATACTCAAGTGCCCTTATAACACGTTTTACATTATTTGGATGAATAGCATCTGCTGATGCCTTGTCAACCTCTTTAAGCTTGTCATGAAGTGCTTGTGCTCCATAAGTATCAGCAAATTCTTTCATCTTTTCTCTGTATTCTGTATTCTGACAAGTCATTGCAAAATCTACATCATACAGCACAGCTTGTATATAAAAGCCTGTACCGCCTACAAGTATTGGTACTTTACCTCGTCTGTATATGTCCATAATATAATCTGTACATTTCTTCTTAAAAATAGCAACATTAAATTCCTCATAAGGCTCAAATTCATCAATAAGATAATGTTTAATCCCCTGCATCTGTTCTGGCTTAATTTTGGCAGTGCCTATGTCCATGCCCTTATATACCTGCATGGAATCCGCTGAAATAATCTCTCCACCCAAAGCCTTTGCAAGTCCTATAGAAAGCGCAGTTTTGCCAACAGCAGTAGCTCCTGCAAGAATAATAAGCGGTATTTTATTCATTTTAATCTCCAATCTCACAAATATTTACACTTTCCACAAGCAACAACATATGCGCATGCAATCCCTTTTGTATCACTTAACGATATGTGTATTTTGCTTATCATAAGTTCTTTAGCCCTATCTTTAGCTCTTCCATAAAGATTAACATATGGAGCACCATTTTCATCACGCAAAATCTCTATATCGGCAGGCATAAAACCGCTAAATCCAGTGCCAAGTGCCTTTGCTACAGCCTCCTTGCCCGCAAAGCAGGTAGCGGCTCTGGTTTTTCTTTCTTCAATAATTTCCTGTTCTCTTTTTGTAAAACACTTATTTAAAAAGGATACTTTGCTGCACGCATTAAGTATCCTTTCTGTTTCAATAATGTCTATACCTATCCCGACAATAACTTCCATAAATTCCTCACTTTGCCGCTGACCTGTTTTCTTCAATATTTCCCTTCCAGATACGATGCTTTTTGTCAAACACTTCGACTACCTGTGCCCCTAAAAGATTATGCATATATTTATATACCTGCGTATTTCTCATTTCCATATCCTGTTTTGCAAGTATCCTGTCTTTCAATTCTTCACGTGCTCTTCTTATCCATTCATCAAGCTCCTCTATTCTGTCAGTATTTTCACTAAGTTCTGCATAACAAACTTTCATTGACGCAATAAGAAGCTCCTTATTGGCAAGTTCTATCTGCATAGGGAGTTTTCTCTGAAGCTCTGATGCCTCTGCAATTTTAACATTAAGATCTTCCATTAATTTTTGATTCTTTTCCTGTTTTCGTGATTTTAAATAACTTGTCGGCTCATTGCCATCAGTCATATTATTAACTATATTGTCCATTATAACCTTTTTTGCCTTCTCATAATCCTTTAAATCATTAGAAGTCTGTCCTTGCTTTTTTACAAGATTGTTAAGATTCTTTTCACATTTTCTTATTTCATCATTTTTTCGATGATCCGGAAACAGTTCATGCCAACTTGGATCAAGTACCAGTAAAGGCACTTTTTTATTTTTAAGCTCCTTTTTATAATAATAATCCATCTCTTCTTCTGCACTCTTTTTTTTGCCTCTTCGCATGAAAACCCCTCCTTATCTGTATAGTTTCCTCTAATTTAAATTACATATGATGCTGCCTGTCTGACATTATCACTTTCAGGATTTACTGCCACTGAAAATGGAAAATATTCAAGCATGGAAATATCATTTTCTGAATTCCCAAATACTGCTATATCCTCTCTTTTATAACCCTCTTTCTCACAGATATAAATTATCCCTTCTTTTTTACCTGCTTTATCTGATGTTATCTGTATAC
>CAMWXG010000090.1 GCA_947178155.1 uncultured Lachnoclostridium sp. | reverse complement strand
GGTTCGAACCCTGGACACCCTGATTAAGAGTCAGGTGCTCTGCCAGCTGAGCTAGAAGCGCATATAATATTTATTTGTGTCTTTTCTTTGACAACGAAATTATTGTATCAGAGTTATAATAAAAAATCAACCCCTTTTTTGGAAAAATTTTAATATTTTTTAAAAAAAACTTAAGAAAGCTAAAAAGTAACTACTTTGCAGTGCATAAGACTCTTTTATTAATGCTAAAAGAGTGGTATACTTAGGAAGGTCTGTATGATTTAGGATGCACACATTTTGCAAAAATTATGCAAAATGGTGCTGTAAAACTTGTACTTTTTCAACATGAAAGGATTGATGTTTAATGATAGCAAAAAGAATGATAAAATATGTGGAGGGAAGCTCTGTCACACGTGCTATGTTTGAAGAGGGCAAAAGACTTGCTGCTAAGTATGGAGCTGATAATGTATATGACTTTAGTCTTGGCAATCCCAGTACACCTCCACCGGAAGATGTGAGTAAAGCTATGATTGATATAATAAATGAAGAAAGCCCAAATAAACTGCATGGGTATATGAATAATTCAGGATATGAGGAAGTTAGGGAGGTTATAGCACAGTCACTTAATAAGAAGTATGATACAAATTTTTTACAAGAAAATATTATTATGACCGTTGGTGCAGCAGGAGGACTAAATGTAATATTAAAAACGCTGCTTGATGCAGGTGATGAAGTTATTGCATTTGCGCCATATTTTGGTGAGTATAATAATTATGTGGCTAATTTTGATGCGGTTATGGTTGTTGTACCACCAAACATACCTGATTTTATACCTGATATTGAAGCATTTTCAAAAAAGATAACCAAAAAGACCAAGGCTGTTATAATTAACAATCCTAATAATCCAACAGGGGTAGTGTATTCGGAAGATGTAATTAAGAAGATTGTTAAGGTCCTTGAGGATAAGCAGATAGAATTTGGGACACAGATATATCTTATTTCAGATGAGCCATATCGAGAGATTGTATATGATGGAGTACAGGTGCCATATCTTACAAAGTATTATGATAATACAATAGTAGGGTATTCCTATAGTAAGTCTTTATCACTCCCAGGTGAGAGGATAGGTTATCTTGTAATACCTGATGAGGCAGATGATTCACAGAATATTATATGTGCAGCAAATGTTGCAAATCGTATACTTGGGTTTGTCAATGCACCTTCTTTGCTACAGCTTACTGTTGCAAAATGTCTTGATGCTGAAACGGATGTATCTGTATATGATACTAACCGTAAACTTTTGTATGGTAAACTTGCATCACTGGGATTTGAGTGTGTAAAGCCAGAGGGGGCATTTTATTTGTGGGTAAAATCTCCAGATGAAGATGATAGGAAATTTGCAGACAGGGCGAAACAATATAATATACTTTTTGTGCCAGGAAGTTCTTATATGTGTGCAGGATATGTGCGTATAGCATATTGTGTAGATACTGATATGATAAAAAGGTCATTTGCAGCTTTTGAAAAGCTTGCTTACAGCTACAGGCAGGAGGGATAATAAAATGGGAAATTGGAGAGATAATCTTCGTAATATTGAGCCTTATGTTCCGGGAGAACAGCCGGATTTTAAAGATATGATTAAGTTAAATACAAATGAGAATCCATATCCACCTTCACCAAAGGTTATGAGTACATTAAATTCATTTAACAGCGATACTTTAAGACTCTATCCTGATACTAATTCAAAGCTGCTTGTAGATGCATTAGCAGAATATTATAAGGTGGATTCAGAACAGGTTTTTGTTGGAGTTGGATCAGATGATGTGCTTGCGATTGCATTTATGTCATTTTTTAATAGTAATAAGCCTATACTTTTTCCTGATATAACATATTCATTTTATAATGTATGGGCAGAGCTTTTTGGTATACCATATGAAAGACCGGAGCTTGATGATGATTTTAAGATAAAAACAGAGGATTATTATAGGGAGAATGGAGGAGTTGTTATTGCTAATCCAAATGCACCAACAGGAGTTTTGCAGGATGAGAAATTTTTAAGAGATATAATAGAGCATAATAGAGATGTAGTTGTTATAATAGATGAGGCATATATTGACTTTGGCGGGCAGTCAGCCTTGTTTTTGACAAAAGAGTATGATAACGTGCTTGTGATTGGAACATATTCCAAATCACGCTCTCTTGCGGGTATGCGTATAGGCTATGCTTTCGGCAATAAAGAACTCATTAGTGCCATGAATGATGTGAGATTTTCCTATAATAGTTATCCTATGACACGTCTATCTGTAGCGCTTGGCGCTGCTGCAATAAAAGATGATAAATATTTTAAGGAAACTACGCAAAAGATAATAAATACAAGGGAATGGACTAAAAAAGAGCTTAAGAGACTGGGATTTAAATTTGAAAATTCCATGACTAATTTTATATTTGTAGCACATGATAATGTAAGGGCAGATAAAATTTTTGATAAGCTCAGAAAGAAGCACATATTTGTAAGATATTTTAATGTGCCAAGAATTGATAATTACTTAAGGATATCTATTGGAACAGATAAGGAAATGGAATATTTTATATCAGAGCTTGAAAAAATATTAGAAAGTGATATTATGTAAAGCAGTGTTACTAAAAGCTGTCACTCACTGAATAAGTAAAACAGTAAGCAGTGCCGTATCAGAGCTGATTGGTTTTACATATGCGGGCTGTGGCATGTGAAAGGTAATAAAAATTGTACATAAGAATATAAAAAACATTATATTACAGATATTTTTAAATGGAGAAAAGACAATGAAAAAAGTAATTACTTATGGAACATTTGATTTGCTGCACGTAGGTCATATTAATATTTTAAGAAGAGCGAAAGAACTTGGAGATTATCTTATTGTTGCTATTTCTACAGACGAATTTAATGCAATTAAGTATAAAAAAGCTTATTATTCTTATGAGGATAGAAAACAAATACTTGAAGCTGTCAAATATGTTGATGAGGTAATACCTGAAAATACATGGGAACAGAAAATCAGTGATGTTGTTGATAATGATGTTGATATATTCGTGATGGGGCATGACTGGGAAGGCAAGTTTGATTTTTTGAAGGACTATTGTGAGGTTATATATCTCCCAAGAACTGAAGGGATATCTACTACTAAGATTAAAAGCGATTTGGGATTAAAGGAGTCTGGAAAGGGAACGAAAAATGTTTATTAGTAAATTAAAAGCTAAGGCAGTCAGCGGAAAGAATGTCTTAAAGAATAATTTAAGGAGGGTGTTTGGAAGAGCACCTAAGATGAAGTTTTTCTATGGGAGTTATTATAAGCATCGTCAGGTAGTTGAGAACAGGATTTTATTTGAATCTTTTCATGGAACTACTATATCAGACTCACCTTTTTATATTTTAAAAGAACTTTTATCACGTGAAGATGCTGATAAATATGAGATTTATTATAGTTCAAATACGGATGATTATGCTGTTCATAAGAAATTCATTGAGGCCAATAATATTCCGGTTAAACTTGTCTGTATATCTTCATATGAGTATCTTAAGGTGCTTGCTACTGCCAAATATCTGATAAATAACAGCTCATTTCCTGTTTATTTTATTAAGAAGGACGAACAGGTATATCTACAGACATGGCATGGTACTCCTCTTAAGACTTTGGGAAAACGTATGCGAAAAGGCATTGAATCTATGTATAATGTACAGCATAATTTTCTTCAGGCAACGTATCTTATGCATCCTAATGAGTTCACTAAAGATGCAATAATGGGTGATTACAATCTTAATTCACTATATACTGGCAAGGTAGCATTAAGCGGATATCCAAGAAATAGTATATTTATGGACAGTGATAAGGCTGTAAGTGTACGTAAGAAACTTGGGCTTGAGGACAAAGTTTTATATGCATATATGCCTACATGGAGAGGCACTAGCAATCATTCAGTGCAGTTTAATTCTTATGGTAATGAGATTTCAGCGATGATGCAGTATCTTGATGATAGAATGAAGGATAATCAAATTTTATATGTTAATTTTCACCCAATACTTAAAAATGAAGTCCAGTTGGGAGATTATAAACATATTAAAAGTTTTCCGCCGGATGTTGATAAATATGAGTTCCTTAATTGTGTTGATGCATTGATTACAGACTATTCAAGTGTGTTTTTTGACTTTTCTGTGACACGAAAGCCAATTATACTTTATATGTATGATTATGACAAATATATGCAAGACCGTGGCATGTATATGGATATTAAGGAACTTCCTTTTGTGAAGCTTTATGATATCGAAACTTTGTCAGAATGGCTTACAACAGAAAAAATACTTGGTGAAAGTTATGATGATGGTGATTATTGTGAGAAGTTTATTAAATATGATTCTCTTGATGCGCCTAAGAAAATGCTTGATTTAGTATTGTATGGCAAGGAAGATGGAATGATTGTTGAAGATTATTCTGATAATATAAAGATACCACGTCACATAGTTCATCCGGTTAAGCTTGCATCAAAAGGCGATTTTGAAACAATTAATCAATATACAGGTAAAAATGACATTGTACAGTTTGAAAAAAAATGGTTTAAGAAGGACCAGAGTTTAATTTTACATGATTACTATAATGACAGTTTTGAATATGTTGTCATTACTAATACAACACCAAGAACATATCTTGAAGAGGTGCTTAAGAAACTTAAGGTGAAGTCTGTTATTGAAAGGCTTGCAGAGCGTGAGCTTAAGAGGACTTATCCAAGGCTTAAGGTAGAGATGCCGTATATAAGGGATTTCTATGCAGCAGAAGAGGAGTGCAGTGTCAATAATACTAAGAAAAGGCAGGTAGAGGCAGAACTTATTAGTGGGGTTGATGATAATGAGATATGTATTAATATAAAAGATAAGTCAGAGTATGAGCCTGTTAAGTTTATGCTTATTGATAATGCAAATAATATCGTATGTGTAAGGGAAACTACAGCATCAGAAAGAAACAAAAATGAGATACATGAAAAGTTTGTCACTTGGCGTGAGAAGCTTGAAATGTCAGAAAGATATCTTTTGGCAGCAGAGTTTGTTTCAAAATCAGTTGATGACAGTTTTATAGGATTATTTCATAACAGTGACTGGGCTAAAATTGCTGATGCATCAGTTGAAGAGTTTGACAAGCCAGAAGGATATATGGCGCCATGCATAATTAATGGGGTAGGTAATCCTGAAAATAAAATTGGCAGAAAGTATGAGCCTGGGGAAGTGGCAATTTTGCCATATGCAAGAATGGGCAGTCGTAATTTTGGTATTTATTTGTGTAAGCCAGATAGGGTTGTTAATGAATACACGCAGGCAAGGATTAAAAAGATAAAATCAGGCAAATCTGTTTCAAGAGTATTTATGGTTATGAAAAGGCAGGAAGGATTAACTATTAAGGACATAGTGTTGCGGTATAGGAGTGCTGTAAGTTATGATGTGCCTGTCAAATATGCAATAAGTGAAAATGGGAAGTATTATAATATTGTTGTAGAAATTGATTTTGATACACTTCCTCTGCGTGAACTTTATTGGGATTTAAGAATACTTGTTACAAAGTATGGATATGAAAATGAAGTAAGAGCAAGATTTGTTGGTAACTATTGGAAGTACAATTTTTATCTGACTAATCGTCAATACTCTGCAGGTGAAGGACATATGACATTTCCTTATTATACCAAGGGAGGTTGTCTTGCATATCTTTACCGTCCTGATTCAGAGTATGATGTATACGCCACAAAGATTAAAGAAATGGCAGCAAGTGTGTTGTATGTATTGTCAAAACGTTCTTTTAGAAAAAGAAAAGTATGGCTTGTATATGAGAAGTTTTGTTCTATGGCGCAGGACAATGGCTACTATTTTTTTAAATATTGTATGGAAAATCTGTCTGAGGAAGAAAAGAAAGATATTTATTATGTAATTGATAAAAAGGCAGCAGATTATGAAAAGATAAAAATGTATGATGAACATATAATACAGTTTATGAGTTTAAAGCATATTTTATATGTTCTGGGAGCTGCTATTTATATTGCATCAGATTCAAGGACACATTTATATGCATGGCGGTGTAAGACAAGTCTTATACGTTCTAAAATTAACAAAAGACCTATTTTTTTCTTACAGCATGGGGTAACTGCATTAAAACAGGTTGCACCGCTTTTTGGAAAGCATGGAAGCAGTCCTATGACATATTTTGCAACTACTTCACAGTTTGAACAGGAAATAGTTGTAAAGTATTTGGATTATGGTATTGGCAAAGCTCCAATTACAGGTTTTACGCGTTGGGATGTTCTTGAGGATACATCAGTTGATAATGATAAGCTTATACTTCTTATGCCGACATGGCGTTCATGGCTTGAAGAAGTAAGTGATGAAGAGTTTCTTGCAAGCGATTACTATGAAAGCTATTCAAGTTTGCTGCAGAGTGAAAGGCTGTCAAAGCTTTTGACAGAGAATAATACCAGAATGATATTTTATATACATCCTAAGTTTGCGGGATATTTAAAGAATTTTAAGCAGACTGCAAATAATATAACTCTTGTACCATTTGGAGAGATACCACTTAATGAGATTATGAAAAAATGTCATATGCTCATAACTGATTATTCAAGTGTGTGCTGGGATGTATATTATATGAAAAAGCCAGTTATATTTTATCAGTTTGATTATGAAAAATATGATTCGGCACATGGCAGTTATATTGATATGGAAACAGAGCTTTTTGGCAGGCGTGCTGTAAATGGTGATGAGCTTTTGCTGGAGATAGAAAATTGTATTGAGACTGATTTTAAGCTAAATCAGAAAGAGGAAGAGGAACATCATCAATATTTTGAGTATATTGATGATAAAAATAGTGAACGTACTTATATATATTTAAAGGAAAAAGGATACTAAGATTATGTTAAGAAAGCGTATTTGTATATTTTTAAGTATTGTATTGACAATGACTTTAGTTTTTCCATTTAATTATAATGGGAACGGCACTGCAACAGTTTTCGCAGAGGAAACTGTCGCAGAGAATGAAGACGTAGAAGGAACTTCAGGAGCAGATGATATTTCAACGGCAGAGCCGACAGCAGATACAGGCAATGCTAATAATAATGGTAATCTAAGGTTGATTTTTACTACAGATATACATGGTCAGGTTTTGAATTATAATTATCAGACCGGAAAGAACCTTAGCAGGGGTTTAAACAGAGTGTACACTATGATACAAAATGCCAGAGCTGAAGTACCACAGGAAAATTACATGACATTTGATTTGGGCGACAGCGTAATGGATTTTAATACTGATTATATATATAGTCAGGATACCGAGTCATTGCAACCTGTATATAACGCAATGACTATGATTAATTATGATGCCATTACGCTTGGTAATCATGATTTTGATTTTGGTTATGATTATATTGTCAGTCAGCTTGAAATGTCTGGTCTTATGAATATATGTGTATTATCAAATGTATATTCAAGTATTAATGGTGATAGTGTATTTGGTGTTGAGAATAAGATTATAGAAAAGACGATTAAGGCACAGGATGGTACAGATATATCAGTGAAAGTTGGTATACTTGGTGAAACAGTTCCTGGTTTGTCTACCAGAACAGAAGGCTATAAAAATAAGCTCGCTACAGAGGATATAATAGAAAATGCAAAGAAGCAGGCAGCCTCACTTAAGGAGCAGGGGGCTGATATAGTGATTGCTCTTGCACATTCAGGTTTTGGAACAGAAACACCTTCGCCAAGGTCGCAGAACGCCGCATATGCCCTTACAAAGATTGATGGGATAGATGTGGTTCTTGCTGGACATGAGCATATAGATTTTCCTGTAAGCAATAAAAACGATGTGCATTACAGTCTGCCAAATGTTGATAAGGAAACAGGGCTTGTTAATGGTAAACGTCTTGTAATGATTAAAGATAGCTGCCGTGGCATAGGAGTAGTAGACCTGGATATTAAGCTTGATGAAAATAACAAAGTAACACTTGGTGACACTTCATATGAGATAAGAAAAACTAAAGATGATATTCCTGTAAATGAGAATATTACAAATACAATGGCAGAATGGGATGTCAGACTTAGGGAATACTGTGCAAAGCAAATAGGAAATATTGCAGCAGGTGATAATTGGAACAATTATAATGCTCTGTTTGACAGTAATGAAATAATACAGTCTGTACATAATGCACAGCTTCAATATGCATCTAATTACATAGCAAATAATGCAGCAGAATACAAGGATTATCCTATTGTATCTATTACTAGATATACGAAGTATGGTTCAGAAAGTGGTGCTGACTATGCGGATTTGTCAGGAACGATTGTGGAAGGAAATGCTGATTCGTTTGCAAACTACCATAGATATGTATATATTTATAAAATAAATGGAAAACAGTTAAGGGAGTGGATGGAGTGGTCGGCTTCAATCTATCAGACTGCTAATACATCTTCAGAGGTCAACTGGAATAATATTGTTTTAGCTGATTATATAAAGAAAGAGAGAGGTGATTCTCTTGTACAGGAAGATTTTATTTCAGAGTGGAACAGATTTTTCCAGTTTGATGGTGTAGAATATACAGTTGATATAAGTAAAGCTCCACGCTATGATTATGATGGTGATAAGATTAATGATACTAATCGCATAACTAAAATCACGAGGAATGGTCAGGAAGTCACAGATAATGATGAATTTATAATTGTTACAGACAAAATAATAGCCAGTATACAGACACAAGCTACAGAAGGGGCTGCTTCGCAGGTAGTGTCAAAATCTCATGTAATATTGCAGGATATAGTGCAGCAGTATCTTCAACAAAAGGCGCTGCTTGGTGACCTTGAGGTAACTGTAAACCACAATATGACACTTGTAATGCCTGAAAATTATAAATATATGCTGGTGAGTGGTACAGCTTCTGAAAAAGAATTTACACAGCAGGAGTGGTGTGAAGGTGTATATGAAACAGTTGCTGATTTCAATTACTATAAATGTAAAAATACCAAAAAATATAATGAAGCGGATAAAGATGCACCAGGAGTTGTGCTGTCACAGAATATAACATCTGAAACCAATGATGTTGTAGAAATTTCTGTTTTAGCAAATGATAAGTCAGGTATAAGTTCAAAGAAATATGCGTATGGTGTGTATGGGAGAGATGATGAAGTATGGACTTCTGTTGTTACAACAGGTGGTGCCATTTCTATGACAGGAAATACATTTGAGGCAGATAAGAGTGGTGTGTATTCTGTATATGTTGAGGATGGCGCAGGTAATGTTACTATTGAGAAGATAGCCGTTAGAAATATATATCCGGAAATATTATTAAAACCTACTGTAAATAAAGTAGATAATAATGATGTAAAGGTAACGGGAATGGCAGAACCTAATGTAACTATATATGTTGTATCTGGTGAAAGTACATATGAAGACGAAGTAGCGGTAGATGGTTCGTTTTCTGTAAAGATATCTCCACAGAAGGCAAAGAGTAAAATAAGTGTTTATGTAGAGGACAGTACAGGAAGAGTTAGCCAAAAGACTTCAGTTACAGTAAAACGTGTTGGACCAAATTGTCCTACTATAACAAGTGCTAATAATAATGATACTAAAATTGTGGGTAATGCAAATGACAGCAATGTTAAATTGTATGCATTAATTAATAATGTTGTATATGTTTCAAAAAGTCTTGGTTCATCATATTATACTAAATGTAAGAAATATGATAAAACACTTACAATAAAGAAGGTTGATATAACTGTTAAGGATAACGGAAGTTATACAATAACTATACCTAATCAGTATGCAGGAACAAAAGTAAAAGTGTTTACTGTAGATACATTAGGAAGAGTCAGTCATGCAAGATCAAAGGCAGTAAAAAGAGCAGCACCAAACCGTGTGACGCTTTATGAGTGTTCAGATGTAGAGAGATATGTATTTGGATACACTCCTGAAGGTAATAACTGCAGAGCGGCAGTAAAAATTGGCAGCAAAATATACAGGACTACAACTGATGAAGAAGGATATTTTTCTATAAAAGTAGGAGCATTAACAGCAGGAAGTACGATAACTGCATATGCATATAAAAATTCAGGTGGTACTACAAAGAGGAGTATATTAAAAAATTATGTTGTGTCTGATGCTAAGGCGTTATATACTGAACGGAGAGATGTTAAGATACATATAGATGTAGTTACTGATAAGGACAAAGTAGTTTCAGGAAAGTGGACAGAACCAGATTCAAAGATTTACATATGTGCAGGTGGCCAGGAATATATAACCACTACTGATGAAAATGGCAAATATAAAGTAGAGCTTAATTCAAAGCTGGCGATAGGTTCTGCAGTATTTGTAATGTCAAGGAGCACAAAAGGCGGCATAAACGGTATGAGAAGGTTTAATGTTATTCTTGGTGCGCCAATAGCTCCAGTAGTAGTAGGAAGAGTTACTGTTAAAACGAGATATTTAAAAGTGTATACAAAGGAAGCGTGCGATATTACTCTTAAAATAGGTAACAAAACTTATACAAAAAGTAAAAATGCGAATGATAAAGAGGGCAATAGATATTATTATCAGTTTAAGATAGCACGTGCAAAGGCAGGCGCTAAAATAAGGGCATATGCTAAGAATAGTGCAGGCAGAACAGTAAGCAAGATTAAAGAGGTTAAAAAGAAATAATTTTTACAAACTTTACTGGTTCTGGCAAATTGAAAGAGTTTACACAGACAACATACTTTTGCACAGTTGTCATTTGGAAAACATTTGAATTTTGCCAGTTCCAGAAAAAAATTTAAAAAATTTAAAAAAAACTGTTGACAAATTGATGACTATGATATAGAATATTACTTGTGTCACGGGTAAGACATGAATGAAACGGGGTGTGGCTCAGTTTGGCTAGAGTACCTGATTTGGGATCAGGGGGTCGCAGG
>CAMWXG010000089.1 GCA_947178155.1 uncultured Lachnoclostridium sp. | reverse complement strand
TAATTATATAAATGATAATAATATTTATGAGTTGTCCATGCAAAGATTTTTTGAAAACTGCATAAGTGAAGATAAACTTTGTGATATTTTTTCACATGCATACAGCGAAATAAAAGAATTTCATAATAAAATTTTTTTATTCTGTAAAGAGATGCCATTTACAAAAAAAGAAGCGGGAAAAACATCATATAGTTTTTTCCTTGGAATGACCGCAAGAATTTTATTATCTTCTCTTGTGGATGCTGACCGTAATGATACATATAAATTCATGAATAATAAAGATAATAGTAAAAAACATGTACCAGATAAAAAGTTTTGGCAAAAACAATCAGAATATATTGAAAAACGCCTGAATGAATTTGCCTGTAATAGTAAAATTAATCAAATAAGAAGAAATATATCAGACGAAGCAGCAGAATTTGCAAAAAACATGCCTGATGGCGGAATATTCAGATTAAATGTTCCAACAGGAGCAGGCAAAACTCTTACATCTTTTAGATTAGCAATTTCAGCCGCTGTAAATAAAAACGTTAGCCGTATAATATATGTTTTACCACTTTTATCTATAATTGACCAAAATGCAAAAATAATAAAAGAATATTCATATGATAAAAACTCAGTTACAGAACATCACAGTAATATTATTAAAGAGGATATGACAAAAGATGAGCTTGATGAATATGAACTTATATGCGAAAACTGGAGCAATGCAGTTATCGTTACAACACTTGTTCAATTTCTCAATACACTTTTTTCTGGAAAAACACAAGCTGTAAGGAGAATGAAAGCACTTATCGACTCTGTAATAATTATTGATGAAGTACAAACTGTTCCGCTTAAAATGCTGCACATGTTTAATAATGCACTTAATTTCCTCGCTTATTGCTGCCACTGTAAGATAATTCTTTGTTCTGCTACACAGCCTTGTTTTGAAAAAACAGATTATATGCTTAAATATTCTGATAACTGTGATATTGTAAAAATAAATAAACAAATAGAAGAAACATTTAAGCGTACTAAAATAATTGATAAAACAGATACTTCAATGTCTGTTGAGGGACTTTGTAATTTTTCTATGGAAGTAATAAAAAGTAGCGAAAATCTGTTGATTATATGCAATACAAAAAGCACTGCTGAAAATATATTTAAAGAAATAGAAATTATGTCTGCGGATGAATATAAAGTCTTTTGTCTTACGGCAAATATGTGTATGAAACACCGACAACTGATACTTAGAATGATAAACTATTTTTTGAAAAAACATCAAAAAATAATATGCGTTTCTACACAACTTGTAGAAGCCGGAGTGGACTTTTCATTTGAAACTCTTATCAGAGTACGTGCCGGACTTGATAATATTGCACAGGCGGCTGGCAGATGCAACAGAAGTTTTGATTATGGTCATATATGTAATGTATATATGGTAAGATTAAACGATGAAAAACTTTCTTATTTAAAAGACATACAGAACTCGCAGAACAGCACAATGGATTTCCTATATAAATATAATCAAAATCCTGAAAGTTATGACAATGATATTTTAAGTGAAAAATCTATTGAAAAATATTATAGTCTTCTATTTAGCAATTCGGATGTTAAAAATAATTTCTCATATCCGGTTAAAAAACCACAGGATACAAATATATTTAACCTGCTCGCTTTAAATAACAGTTTTTCTGATAATGACAATAAATATTTCCTAAAACAGGCATTTAAAACCGCAGGAGAACTTTTTGAAGTTTTTGACAGTGAAAGTTTTGATGTTATAGTCCCCTACAATAAAAAAGCGAAAGAACTTATTGCAGACCTTAATTCCGAAAAAGCTAAATTTGATATTGCTTTTGTAAAAAATGTCGTCCAAAAAGCAAAACCATATATGGTATCACTTTTTAAATACCAACTTGATAAACTTGTACAGGATGGTATGCTTGAACCATATGACAATGGTCATATATATACACTTAATGAAAGTTGTTACAATAGAAAGACAGGTCTTGAGATTGTACATAATGATATATACTGAAAGGAGAAAATATAAAATGCATGAAAATTCCGTAGAATTTGAAGTATGTGGAGATTATGCTTTATTTTCTGATCCAATTACAAGAGTAGGCGGCGAAAAATTTTCATATCAGGTTCCAACCTATGAAGCGCTTAAAGGAATACTACAAAGTGTATACTGGAAGCCCACAATAATATGGATTATTGATAAAGTGAGGATAATGAAACCTATACAGACAGAAACAAAAGGTATACGCCCTATAAAATACTCTGCAAATCAAAACGACTTATCATATTATACATATTTAAAAGATGTGAGTTATAAAATTAAAGCTCACTTTATATGGAATGAAAACCGCCCGGAACTTGAACAGGACAGAAACGAAAATAAGCATCACAACATTGCAAAACGTATGATTAAAAAAGGCGGCAGACGTGACATATTTTTAGGCACAAGAGAATGTCAAGGATATGTAGAACCAACTGTATTTAATGATGGTATCAGTATATATGACACCGTAAATGAACTTGATTTTGGCATACTTTATCATGGAATAACATACGCTGACGAAGCTTACAATGAGCAAACGAAAGACAGAATGACAGTTCGTTTAAAACATACTGTTATGAAAAACGGAATAATTTATTTTTCTGACAAAGATGAAATTAAAAAAAGTGATGGCAAAATGATTCCTGAACTCTGTCATGTATATGGAAACTGTATACAAAGACCACTTCATGAAATGAAGATTAAGCCATTTGGAAAAGAATTTGATAATATTCAATTTGCCGAAGAGCTGGAAAAGGAGGTCGAATAAATATGTCATGGATGAGTACACTTGTTAAAACATATGACAATCTTATAGCAAATGACAGTTTTATTGAAGAAAATAAATTTCCGGCTGTTTCAATTATTGCACACATGACTGCCAAAGCACAAATAGAAATAGTAATTGATGAAGAAGGCAATTTTAAAGAATCCAAAACAGTTGACAAATCAGACTGCGAAATTGTAATACCTGTAACTGAGGACTCTGCTGCAAGATCTGCCGGCATTGCTCCACACCCTCTTTCTGATATGCTGTCATATCTTGCAGGTGATTATTCACTTTATGCTGCGAATAGCAAAGAGTCAAAAAAAGCTGATGAAAAATTTGAAAAATATATTGCTCAGTTAAAAAAATGGTCAGAATCTTACAACGTACATCCAAAGGTAAAAGCTATTTACAAATATCTTGAAAAGAAAACTGTAATCTCCGACCTTGTAGAAAATAAGATTGTAGAGCTTGATGAAAGTTCCAAGCTTTCATCTAAAAAAATTAACGGAAACACCTACGAAAAATCACTTGTAAGATTTAGGGTTTTAAGCAGCAATGACAGTGAAACAGCATGCTGGAATGATAAAACACTTTTTTACAACTATATAGAATACTACCTTTCAGAAAGATCGGGAGAAAAAGATAAATGTTATGAAAGCGGCGTAGAAACCCCTATATGTACAAAACACCCAAAAGGCATAGTTGCCTCGTCATATGGTGCAAAGCTTATTTCATCAAATGACACAAGCAATTTTACATACAGAGGAAGATTTATTGAACCTCAGGAAGCCTGTACAATAGGCTATGAAGCCACTCAAAAAGCTCACATTGCTCTTTCATGGCTTGCAAAAACGCATAACTATACTGTTGGTACAAAAGAAAAACGTACTTATGTATGCTGGTGTCCAGAAGCAAAAAAAGTAGAAAATCCATTGAACTCATTATGGGGAGATGAAGATGAAATAATCTATAATTCCCATGCAGAATATAAAAATGAAATTAAAAAACTGCTTTCCGGTAAAAAAGCAAATTTTTCTGAAACTGATACCATTGTACTTACATCACTTGACGCTGCAACTACAGGCAGACTTTCAATAACATATTACAACGAGCTTGGCGCAATTGACTTTTTAAATCGTATGGAAAGATGGTCAGATAGCTGCCAATGGTATTTTAAAAAGAAAAATTCAGACGGCAAATTTACTGATTCTGTTAAAACGCCACATACAATAAGAATAATTTTTTGTGCCTTTGGTGAAGAAAGAAACAATTTTCTTGACCTTGACAGCAGAATTCTTAAAGAACAGGTACAGAGAATAGTTCACTGTATTGCCGACTGCCAGCCAATACCTTATGATATAGTTCATGCACTATTTGTAAAAGCATCAAACCCTCAAAAATATCAGAAATGGTATAATTATGAGGAAATACTTTCAACAGCTTGCGCATTAATTGCTAAATATTATAATGACCATAATGAGGAGGTGAAATTTAAAATGGAACTTGACAAAAATAAAACTGACAGAAGCTATGTATTTGGACGCTTACTTGCCATTGCTGAAGTTATAGAAGCAAGGACATACAATTCAGATAACGCAAGAATTACAAATGCAACAAAATTACAGCCTGCTTTTGTAAATCATCCATTACATACATGGAAACTTATTGAGGACAAGCTTAATCCGTATTATAAACAATGCCGTCCTGCTAAAGAGAATGATTACAAAAAACTTATTTCTGAAACATTTGCATTGTTTGAAACTGATAACAAAGATAAACTTAATCTACCGCTTGATGAAGGTTATCTTATTGGATATTATCTGCAGAGAAAAGAAATGTATACAACAAAATCTAAGGAGGAAAAATAATTATGGCAGCTATTACTAACAAAATTGACTTTTTGGTACTTTGCACCGTTTCTAATGCAAATCCTAATGGTGATCCTCTTGATGGAAACAGACCAAGAACAACATACAGTGGTCAGGGGGAAATATCAGATGTATGTATTAAAAGAAAAATCAGGAACAGACTTCAAGACATGGGAGAAAATATATTTGTACAATCATCAGAACGCAGTGTTGATGGAATAAAGAGCCTCAGCGAAAGAGCTTCTGCTAATATCAAAGAATACAAGACCAATGATGATTATGCAAAACTCGCCTGTGAAAAATGGATAGATGTAAGAAGCTTTGGTCAGGTATTTGCATTTAAATCAAATAGTAAAGATAAAGGTGTTTCTGTAGGGGTAAGAGGTCCTGTTACACTCCACCAGGCATTAAGTGTATCACCTGTTGATATCTCATCAATCCAAATAACAAAAAGCGTAAACTCAGAACCTACCGATGATGGCAAAAAATCCTCTGATACAATGGGAAACAAACATATGGTAACATTTGGTCTTTATATTATCAAGGGTTCTATTAATGTACAGCTTGCCGAAAAAACAGGCTTTTCTATAGAAGATGCTGAAAAAATAAAAGAAGCTTTAAGAACTCTTTTTACAAATGATGCTTCTGCTGCAAGACCAGATGGAAGTATGGAAATAGTTAAACTTTATTGGTGGAAACATAACAATAAAATAGGTCAATATTCTTCTGCAAAAGTACATAATACCATAAAAATTAAACTCAAGGAAGGAATAGAGCTTCCTTCAAGCATTGATGATTACATAATTGAAGAAAACGACCTTGATGGACTTATCCCTGAAATAATTGAGGGAATATAGTTATGGAATATAGCGAAGAAGACTTTATAATGCTTTCAGGTATTCAGCACTTTTGTTTTTGTAAAAGACAATGGGCTCTTATACACATTGATATGTTATGGGAAGAAAATCTTTTCACCACTGAAGGTGAGATTATGCATGAAAAATGCCATGACAGTTCTCTTTCAGAAAGCAGGAAGAACGTAATTATATCAAGAGGCATGCCAATTTTCTCACGCAGACTTGGTATAAGCGGAGAATGTGATGTAGTTGAATTTATAAAAGATAGTAACGGAATTAATATTAATGGTAAAAATGGATTATACAAAGTTTATCCTGTAGAATATAAACGCGGAAAACCCAAAGAAAATAATTCTGATATACTTCAGCTTTGTGCACAAGCTATCTGCCTTGAAGAAATGATGGTATGCACAATTGAGGAAGGGGCACTGTTTTATGGCGAAACCAGACGCAGACAAAAAGTTATATTTACAGATGAACTGCGCAGTGAAGTAGAAAAAAACTTTGAGCATATGCATCAATATATGAAAAACTCACACATTCCAAAAGTTAAACCAACCAAAGGATGCAATTCTTGTTCTCTAAAAAATTTATGTTTGCCCAAACTTTTAAAGAAACAGGATACACAAAAATACATTCTTGATAAACTGAACGAGCAATAATGCCCGCAGAAGCCTTAATTAATAGTTACTGTAAAAGTAAATACAAATGTATGAGATACACCATATTTATACACTTGCACTCTTATGCATTTGTATTCCACCTATATAAGCATGTAATCTGATAGCACGAATTGTAAATACAGATAAAGATTGCATAAGCACAAAACACGCAAATTCAATTTCTAACTGTATAAAGTATTAATATTACTTATTGAATTGCTCATAAGGAGTAACTAAATTGAAAAAACTACTCAATACATTATATATTACAAATGAAAAAGCTTATCTTTCACTTGATGGTGAAAATATAGTTATTTCTGAGGGTGAAAAAAAGCTTGGTAGAGTTCCTTTGCATACGTTGGACAGTATACTTTTATTTGGATATATTGGTGCCAGTCCTGCACTTATGGGAAAATGTGCAGAACTTAATAAGCAACTTGTACTATTAAAACCCAGTGGCAGATTTCTAGCCAAAATAACTGGTAAAACATATGGAAATATTCTTCTAAGGCGACAACAGTACCGTCTGTGTGATAATGAAGAAGAAAAACTTAAAATTGCTGCAAATATTGTAAGTTCAAAAATACATAACAGCAACTCTGTAGTTTCAAGAGCAATAAACGACCATGCTTTAAGAATAAATACTGACAAATTTAATCACTGTTCTGATATACTTAAAGATGCTTCATTAAATGCTTTTAATTGCAAAAGTAGTGACAGCTTACGAGGAATAGAAGGCGAAGCAGCAAGCATTTATTTTTCAATTTTTGACGAAATGATACTTCAGCAAAAGGAAGATTTTTTCTACAAATCAAGGTCGAGACGTCCGCCAATGGATAATGTAAATACTTTGCTTTCTTTTACTTATAGCATGATGACATCGATGTATGTAAGTGCACTTGAAAGTGTTGGTCTTGATCCATACTGTGGAGTATACCACACAGAACGTCCCGGAAGATGTTCTCTTGCTCTTGATATGGTTGAGGAACTTCGTTCTTGTTTCTGTGACAGATTTGTTTTAACTGTAATAAATAAAAAAATAGTAACCTATAAAGATTTTAAAAAACAGGAAAATTCAAGTGTGCTTCTTACAGATGATGGCAGAAAAAAACTTGTTTCAGCATGGCAGGACAGAAAAAGAGAAATTATTACACATCCATTCTTTAACGAAAAAATTGAATGGGGTATGGTACCTTATGTTCAGGCAATGCTTATGGCACGTTTCATACGAGGTGACATAGAAAGCTATCCACCTTTTTTCTGGAAGTAATGGAAATCTTTTCACATTTCTTATGCAAGAAATATAGCAAGTTTACCTGAAATATGCATGGAGGTATAAATATGCTTGTACTTATTACTTATGATGTCAATACTGAAGGTAATGAAGGAAAAACAAGACTTAGAAAGGTTGCAAAAATATGTGTTAACTATGGTCAACGCGTTCAAAACTCTGTTTTTGAATGCAGTCTTGACGCTTCGCAATTATGTATGGTAAAAAATAAACTTTTAAAAGTTATTAACACGAAAACAGACAGCCTAAGAATATACAATCTTGGAAATAATTATAAATCCAAAATTGAGCATTTCGGCGCAAAACCTACTTATATGCCAGATGATACTCTCATCTTTTGAACGAATGTCAAGCAAACATAAAATTATGCGATATTTATGTCCGAAAATCTATTTTTTTAATTTATGTTTTATATTATAAAATTCAGTATTTGTGCAAATTGTATATTAGAACATAAATTTTAAAATTATTTTTTGGTCATTTCGCGGTCACTCCTCGTATGAGGAGTGTGGATTGAAATTGGATGCGTTGCATCGTATGTTGGCACATCAGGAGTCACTCCTCGTATGAGGAGTGTGGATTGAAATAACTAATAATTCCTCATTATCAATTTTTGTCAGCGTCACTCCTCGTATGAGGAGTGTGGATTGAAATACCACTCCAATACCCACAAATATACCCAGTTGGGTCACTCCTCGTATGAGGAGTGTGGATTGAAATTCATAGCTATTAATCCTCCTTAATATTTTTTGCTGTCACTCCTCGTATGAGGAGTGTGGATTGAAATTATATCGCCTGAATCGGCTATAGTTTTAGTACCGTCACTCCTCGTATGAGGAGTGTGGATTGAAATACAAGTGACAGTGGCTAATTTATTATTAATGGCGTCACTCCTCGTATGAGGAGTGTGGATTGAAATAAAAAATGATTAGTGACGGGTTAATCTATATTGACGTCACTCCTCGTATGAGGAGTGTGGATTGAAATAATTTTAGTGATAAAGATTTTATAGATTTTGTGATGTCACTCCTCGTATGAGGAGTGTGGATTGAAATCCCTAATGGGATTTTGCGTCCATTGGGTGATGTCGTCACTCCTCGTATGAGGAGTGTGGATTGAAATGATAGAGGTAATACTATTGTGTGGGTTGACGAGGTCACTCCTCGTATGAGGAGTGTGGATTGAAATAATCAGGCAGATTCTAATTATCAAATTAAGCCTAAGTCACTCCTCGTATGAGGAGTGTGGATTGAAATAAAAACCATATCAATTTTAATGCTTGATTCTGTGGTCACTCCTCGTATGAGGAGTGTGGATTGAAATAAAAATGATTAGTGACGGGTTAATCTATATTGACGTCACTCCTCGTATGAGGAGTGTGGATTGAAATTTTGGTACATAAATATAAATAATTCTGTACCCGGTCACTCCTCGTATGAGGAGTGTGGATTGAAATTAAAGAAAAAATTGTAGCTGATTTTATGACACAACGTCACTCCTCGTATGAGGAGTGTGGATTGAAATCTAAAGGAAAACATGTGTTTGTGGGAGGTATGACGTCACTCCTCGTATGAGGAGTGTGGATTGAAATAGTCGCTTATAGTCGCTGCATGGGAAACTCTAAGCGTCACTCCTCGTATGAGGAGTGTGGATTGAAATTTATCCTACCCCAGTTCCCGCGAAGCTCTGCAATGTCACTCCTCGTATGAGGAGTGTGGATTGAAATTTGTACCACTCCATAAATGTACAAATTTTAGTGTAAGTCACTCCTCGTATGAGGAGTGTGGATTGAAATGCAGTCAAAACAGAGTGGCGGATTCATTCCATATGTCACTCCTCGTATGAGGAGTGTGGATTGAAATTGACAGCCCCGCAAAGGATGAACGCAAGTTATTCGTCACTCCTCGTATGAGGAGTGTGGATTGAAATGGTGAGAAGTGATAGTATGGACTACAAAAAGAAAGTCACTCCTCGTATGAGGAGTGTGATTTGAAATATTAATAGCAAGTTCGGAAAATTATGACCGTCTAGTACATAAGATATTAAATAACTTCCTTTTCGGAATTATGTACCCATGGAAAACGGGCTTATAAATATGCATTGCAATCATCAGGCATATATTTTATAATCAAGTATATAAATCAAAATTTGTGGAGTTAAGGATATGAAAGATTTTATTTTTGTCACGGGAGCAAGTGGTATAGGTAAAACCACTTTAGCTAACGGACTGCTTAAGCACTATAAAACGACATGTATAGAACAGCATATGGTACCTGATTTTATTTCACGAGATGGCAGCGAGCCAATGACTGGAGAGCTTGAGGAACTTACTTGCTGGGAAAATCAGGTGGCAATGCTTATGTGTTTTCATAGGCTTGGTTATAAAAATATAATTGCTTCTGATATTGATGATTTAAGAACAGCTGATATTCCTATTGTTTTTAAAGGAACTGATTTTGTCACAATAAAACTCGTATGCAGTGATTTGCGTCAAATTCAAGAACAGATGAGAAACCGTCCCAATAATGGACTTATAGATTTTGAACTACAGAAAAAGATGAACGAAAAAAATATTAAGCGAAATCCTCTTATTAACGAAATTGAGATTGATGTTGCGGGTAAATCAATCGGAGAAGTACTTGAACAATCAATAAATATTATTGAGACTATGTCCTCCTGCCTTGATTATGAATACGCAAAACCTCCAAAAGAAATGTTTTATTCATGGGTATTTGCGAATGGATTAAGATAAATTCCGGCACAAATCCAGTAATTATATGTAAGAATATGCATTTTATTTCAAATGTTAAGCGGTGGGAACACTTTTCCGAAAAGAGAGTTAAATAATTGATAATTTACAGTTTTGCGCTTCATCTTTCTCTATTTCGTCCATTTTGTATGTCCAATTGTAAACAACTGGTTCTGTGTTTATTTCATCAAAATACTGGTAAATGTGTTCTAATAGTTCTTCTTTAGATGCAACACGAATCCCTTTCAGCATCTGCTTTGTCATTTTGCTGAAAGAACTTTCAATCGTGTTTAACCATGATGCATGTGTTGGTGTAAAAACGAATGCGAACCTCCCCTCTGGAAGTGTCGCAAGATACCACTTTGTTTCCTTTGAAGTATGAGCCGAGTGGTTATTAAGTATTAATCGGATGCTATCCCCTTCTGGGTATTTTTCATCAAGTATTTTTAGAAAGTTGATGAAATCCGAACTTTTATGGCTTGTGCTAACCAATGGGATTGCTTCACCTGTCTCCAGGTCTATCCCTACAAGCAGAGACAATGTGCCCTTGCGGGCATACTCATAGTCCCTGCGGAGAAATCCATTTTCCCTTGCCGGATTGTGGATCTGGATATTTATTTGCAATCGCCTGGATGCCGGCTTTTCATCATAGGATATCGTATGCGTGATATGTCGATATTCTGGGATTATAATCTGTCTGTTTTACACG
>CAMWXG010000088.1 GCA_947178155.1 uncultured Lachnoclostridium sp. | reverse complement strand
AAAGTATTTTATTTGCTGGCATTTCTGTTTATGATTAGTGCAGCCATTATCTATACAATAGGACAGTTTTTATTAGATAACTTTTTTGGTCTGTCATTAGACGAGATTATTTTTCATCTGAAAATTCCTATGGCAGGAACAAGTAATGATATGGTTAAAGATTATTTTGAACAGTCAGGCATTTTTTTGACTGTTACTGCTGTGGTATTGTTAATTATTATACTTTTGTTTGCATTTAAGAAAAATATTCGTAATGTACTTTTTATTAATACATTATCCATTATACTTTCATTGGCTTTATTAATAGGGAGTATATGGAACTTTTCTCTGGAGCTTGATTTGGCGTCTTATATCAAAATGCAAATGACAGCTTCTAATTTTATAGAGGAGCATTATGCAGATACAAAAGAGATAAAATTAACATTTCCAGAGAAGAAAAGAAATTTAATCTATATTTTTTTAGAATCAGTAGAGTCAACCTTTTGTTCTAAAGAAAATGGTGGTGCTATGGATAAAGAACTGATTCCGGAATTGGCTTCTCTTGCAAAAGAAAATATTAATTTTTCTGAGGATGATAAAATAGGTGGTGCTTCTTCTTCAACTGGTACTAGCTGGACAGTTGCGGCAATGGTTGCCCAGACAAGCGGTATGCCGCTGCTTATTCCTATAGAAGGAAATTCATATGGAGAATATTCATCTTTTATGCCAGGAGTAACCTCACTTGGTGAGTTATTAAAAGATGCGGGGTATAATCAGGAAGTTATGGTTGGTTCTGATATTTCTTTTGGAGGAAGAAAGCTTTATTTTTCACAGCATGGAGATTATCAGTTATATGATTTAATGACTGCACGTGAAAAGGAGAAAATTCCACAGGACTATTATGTATGGTGGGGATATGAAGACCAGAAATTATTTGAATATGCCAAAGAAGAAATAACAAGTCTGGCAGAACAGGATAAGCCCTTCAATTTTACAATGCTTACTGTAGACACACATTTTATTGGAGGATATGTATGTAGTGACTGTAGGCAAGAACATGAAGCGCAGTATGAAAATGTTCTTTCGTGTTCAAGCAGGCAGGTGGATTTATTTGTGAAATGGATACAGCAGCAGGATTTTTATAAAGATACTACAATTATAATAAGCGGTGACCATTTAACTATGGACAGCGATTATATGACACAATATTATGATG
This sequence comes from uncultured Lachnoclostridium sp., assembly GCA_947178155.1. Lineage (GTDB taxonomy): Bacteria > Bacillota > Clostridia > Lachnospirales > Lachnospiraceae > Butyribacter. Next base: position 9,781 of record CAMWXG010000088.1, on the reverse strand, counting down.
GTTCAAAGCCACGTAAAGTATATAATTGTTTTATAAATACTGTTTGCGATGGCAGCCGCAGCAAAAACAGAATATTTAATACATTTGATTTATTTCCGTCAACACTTGCAGCACTAGGAGTAGAAATTGAAGGAAATCGTTTAGGTCTTGGTACTAATCTGTTTTCCAGTGAAAAAACTTTGGCAGAACAATATGGTTTGGAATATATTGATAAGGAATTTTCAAAAAGTTCAAGGTTTTATAAAAAAGAAATTTTAGGAGAATAGTATAAAAATTATTAAACATTGTTAAAAACAGTTGCAATTCGTTAAAATTGTGATAAAATAAGCATGTGCAATAGGATGAATGTCGTATTTTGTGGGTTGCAATACCTTGTAAAAAGATGTTATATTATCTATTGTATTTGTAATGATAAAAAATGACACGTTGTTTATGCACAAAAAAGCATAGTGTATATATTTTTTAGGTACTTTTTTCTTTATTCCAGTATCAATAATATATCACAATGCAGAAATGAGGATTAAGATGTTAAATTTTATTAAGAAGCATTTGTTTATAAGGTGGGCAGTAGTCATATTAATAACAATGTCAACAGTTGTCGGTCTGGTTGATGAGAGTGCAGTAGCTAAGATACATACTACAAACAATAATATGGTTTCAGGTATGCAGACAGGCAGCAAACAGGCACAAAGTTTAAAATCTGCAGGTACACAGCCTACGAACAGTCCAGCGGCAAGTACACAACCTTCAAATAGTCCGGCGGCAAGTATGCAGCCTACTAATAGTCCGGCAGTGAGTGCACAGCCTACTAATAGTCCGGCGGCAAGTATGCAGCCTACTAATAGTCCGGCAGTGAGTGCACAGCCTACTAATAGTCCGGCAGCAAGTATGCAGCCTACTAATAGTCCGGCAGCAAGTATGCGGCCTACTAATAGTCCAGCAGTAAGTACACAGCCTGATTATACTGCTTCGGTTGAAACAGACCGTGCCAAAGGTGTATGCTCTTATACAGTAAATGGCATTGATATTAATCGTGTTAAATATATGATGCTTAAAGTTACTTATAACATGGAAGATGGAAGTGTTGTAAGAGGCTTGGAGAAGAGTATTAACCTTGATGCATCTAATGTTGTAAATGGTACATATAAAGGTTCATTTGCGATGACAGATTTAGATAAATATCTGTTTGAAATGTATAATGTGTCATTTGTAATGGGAGATACTGCAAAGGAAATACAGGCAGGACAGTGTGATTTTACAATACACAGTGATAATTACAAACTTGAAGTTATTGGTCAAAGGTATGATATAAACAGAACATTTGAGTTTAAGACTGAGAATTCAGAAGATATAGCAGTTCCTGGCACAGGCAATAAGATTAAGCTTATGGTATGGAGAGATAAAACAGATATATCAAAGGCGGTAAGCTGTGGTGTTGAACGTGAGCTTACAGATGCACAAAAAACATGGGAGATAGACCTTTCAACTATATGTAAGTCATATGGGAAGTATAATGCAGGCATAGTGCTTGTAAACAGCAACTTAAGTGAAAATAAAAAAGTCATTGTATCATCAGAATTTCAAGTTGCTTTAGTATATTCAAATGTAGGCAGTAAAAAGTCAGCTTCACTTGAAAAGAAGAAGGCATTTAGAGTTTTTGTAGGTTCACTAAATAGTGCACTTGGTGTAAAGAAGGTTAAGTTTGATTTGTATAATAAGTCAAATGAACTTGTATGCACTAAGGATGGTGTACGTAATCAAAATAAACCTTATTATTATGCAGATATTGCACTTAAGTCAATTGATTATAAGCTTGAAGTATATACAATAAAAGCAACAGTAACGGACAATGTTGGCAATAAAAGGGTATTATCTAAAGTAGGAACAGCAGATGAGCGTATTGGTAAGGGGACATTTACAATACAGAAAAAGTCAAACGCAACATGTAGCCTTCAGATTAGTGATGCTTACCTGCCAGGAAATATTAAGAATATTAAGTTTGAAGTGTATTCTGTAAAAAAAGATAAAGAAACTTATATTGAGAAACTTTCCGGAGTGCGTAAGTCTAAAAAACTTTATACAGCCGATATGGAATATTCAGCAAAAGGAAAGTATACAGTATATGTTTATGCTGCCTCTAACTGGGGAGAAAACATACTTTTAAATAAAAAGACATTCAAGGTAAAAAAAGAAGATTTAGGTAAAACTGGCTGGGTTTATGAGAAATATGCAGGAAAAGAATATAAGTTTTATTATGAGAATAATAAAAAGGTTACAGACCTTACAGAGATACTTAATTTAAATAAGACAGATAATAAGCTGTATCTTGAGATAAACAGGGCAGCCTGCTGTGTGACTGCATATGCATATGATTCTGAGAAAAAGGATTATATTATACCAGTAAAAACGTTTACTGTATCAGTTGGAAGAGATGTTTCAAGTACGGGTTCTGCAGGTTCACTTAATGAAGATACTTCATATACACCACTTGGGACATATTCAGTTTGCAGTAATGGTGTAGCCACAAAGTATACACTAAAGACAATGAACGAGCCTGATGGAAGTGTGGTGTATGCGAGATGGGCTACACATATAGTTGGAAATGTATATTTTCATGCAGTAGCAGTAGGAAGTCAGTCACATTATGCTCTAAGTCCTACAAATTATAACAGGCTTGGTTCACCTGCATCTGCAGGATGTATAAGAATGACAGTTATAGATGCAAAATGGATTTATGATTATGCATCACTTGGTACTAAAGTAGTAATAGTTAAGGGAAATGCATCAAAGCCGGGACCTCTTGGCAAAAATGCAACTATCAAGGTAGACTATACTATTAATTATGATCCTACAGATCCTGAAGTACCTGATTCTACTAAAAAGAGAGATTATAAAGCAGGACACATAAGTGGATATATTACAAAAGCAGGTAAGCGTGTAGGATATTAAGAGAAAATAAAATATTGTTTCTATTTACAAACGATTGTAAACATAAAATATTTATAATATTCAAGGGAGGAAAAATAATGTTTGTAACAGATAGTGTAAAGTATATTGGAGTGGATGATAAGGATATTGATTTATTTGAAAGCCAGTATGTTGTGCCTGATGGTGTAAGTTATAATTCATATGTGATTATGGATGATAAGATTGTGATTATGGATACTGTAGATGCAAGGGCTACAGATGAATGGGTTAAAAATCTTAAGGATGTGCTTGGGGACAAGCTTCCGGATTATCTTGTAATATCACATCTTGAGCCTGACCATGCTGCTAATATACAAAAGGCTGCAGAAATGTATCCTGACATGAAGCTTGTTGGTAATGCAAAAACATTCCAGATGCTTCCGCAGTTTTTTGATATGGATATAGAAGGAAGATGTGTTACAGTAAAAGAGGGTGATGAACTTTCTATAGGCAGCCATACATTACAGTTTTTTATGGCACCAATGGTGCATTGGCCAGAAGTTATGGTTACATATGAAAAGAGTGAGAAGATACTTTTCTCTGCTGACGGATTTGGAAAATTTGGTGCAATTGATTCAGAAGATGATGAAGACTGGGCATGTGAGGCAAGACGTTATTATATTAATATAGTTGGCAAATATGGTGCACAGGTTCAGGCACTTTTAAAAAAGGCATCAGGACTTGATATTGCTATAATCTGTCCTCTTCATGGACCTGTACTTACAGAAAATCTTGGATATTATATAGAAAAATATGATATTTGGAGCAGTTACAGACCAGAGGATTCAGGTGTTCTTGTAGCATATGCATCAATTCATGGCAATACTGGGAAGGCTGCGAAAGAGTGTGCAGATATGTTTAAGGCAAAAGGTATAGAGCATATAGAGTTCATGGATCTTTCAAGAGATGATATGGCAGAAGCGATAGAAGCAGCATTTAGATATGATCGTATGGTGCTTGCATCAGCAACATATGATGGAGGGTTGTTCCCGGTAATGGAAGATTTCCTTGCACATCTTAAGAGTAAGAATTACCAGAAACGTAAAGTGGCACTTATTGAAAATGGTTCATGGGGACCTGTAGCTGCCAAAAAGATGAGAGAAATGCTTGAAACTATGAAAGAGATTGAGTTCTGTGAAAAGACAGTAAGTATTAAGTCAGTAATGAAGGAAGAGGATAAAAAAGCAATAGCAGAACTTGTAGATGCTATGATGTAATAATTTCTTATGAGTGTTTTTTATTGAGTAGGAGGAATTTTCTATTTGGTAAAAAATTGAGGACGCAGTATTTTGCGTCCTCTTCTTTTATTAGAAGGTTAAACAAAAATTTTATTCCACAGTTACTGATTTTGCCAGATTACGAGGCTGGTCAACATTTAGTCCTCTTGCGATTGCTGTATAATATGCTATATATTGCAATATTATTGCTGCTCCAAATGGTGCAAATGCATCATCAATTGGTGGAAGTGTAATCAGGTGGTCACAAAGTGAAGCATCTACCTGAGCATCTGCTCCTGCTATCATTATTACCATCGCTCCACGTGAGCGTACTTCTCTTATATTTGAAATCATTTTTGCAAAGACATTTTCTTGTGTAGCAAGTGCAATTACAGGAACATTGTCAGTTATCAGTGATATTGTTCCATGCTTTAGCTCTCCAGCAGCATATGCTTCGGAATGTATATAGCTTACTTCTTTAAGTTTAATTGAACCTTCACATGATAGAGCATAATCAAGTCCACGTCCAATAAAGAATAGGCTTTCTGTTTTTAAAAGTTTTTTACTGATAGGTTCTATAGATGTATCGCATGAAAGTATTTCATTTACAAACCCAGGTATTTTTTCGAGCTCTTTTGTAAGTTTTACTATTTCGTTATTTGATATAGTTCCCTTTACAAATGCAAACCTAAATGCTATAAGATACATTACTGCAAGCTGCACTGTATATGCTTTTGTACTTGCTACAGCTATTTCGGGGCCGGCATGAGTATAGAGTACATATTCACTTTCACGCGCTATTGATGAGCCTTTAACATTTACAATTGAAAGAGTTCTGGCACCGTTTTCTCTTGCGAGCCTTAGTGCAGCAAGTGTATCTGCTGTTTCACCTGACTGCGAAATTGTTATTACAAGAGTTCTTTTGTCAAGAATCGGATTTTGATAGCGAAACTCTGATGCAATATCTACAGATACAGGTACTCTGGTAAGTGTTTCAATCATATTTTTTCCAATAAGTCCTGCATGCATAGCAGTTCCACATGCAGTAATTATAATTCTGTTTAAATCACTAAAAAGACTGTCAGGAATAGCATCTGCAGCAAAATCAGGCATATTATTTTTTATCCTTGGGCTGATTGTGTTGCGAAGGGCTTCTGGTTGTTCATGTATTTCTTTAAGCATAAAATAATCATATCCGCCTTTTCGGGCTGCTGCCATATCCCAGTTGACATGAAGCATGTCAGGTTCAACTTCATTTTGATCAAGGTCTGTTATTTTTATGCTTTTAGAAGTAAGCTGTGCAATGTGGTGTTCAGGAAGTACAAAATAATCTTTTGAATATTTTATAAGTGCAACCATATCTGATGCAATAACAGAACCTTCTTTTGTAGCAGTAGCAACAAGAGGACTTCCATTTCTTATTGCATAAATGCTGCCGGGATGGTCTTCAAACATAATTAAGAATGCATATGCGCCTTGTAACTTTTTTACTGCCTTTCTAATAGCTTTTAGCGGGTTTGATTTATAGCAATCGTCAATAACCATAGCAGCAATTTCAGTGTCTGTTTGGGATATTGGCTGCTTTCCTTTTTCAGCAAGCTCCTCAGCAAGTTCTTTATAATTTTCAATAATACCATTATGAATAAGTGTTACACGTCCGCTTTTGTGTGGGTGGCAGTTTGTTTCAGTTACACCGCCATGTGTAGCCCAGCGCGTATGTCCGATTCCACATTTTGTTGAGGTATTTGAAAATAAGGCTGCCTTGCCCTCTAAGTCAGATACTTTGCCAACTGCTTTAACAGTAGTAATTTTATCATCAGTAAAAAAAGATATTCCTGCACTGTCATATCCGCGGTATTCAAGTGCTTTAAGCCCTTGCAGAAGAACTTCTTTTGCATCAATATTTCCAGTGAATCCTATAATTCCACACATAATTTTCCTCCATAATCAAAATACTTCATTATGTATATTTATGAAGTAATGTTGTACTGTAATCTTAAGAAATTCTATCATGTGGCAGGTTGTATTGTCAAGAAGTGTGAGAAGAAACTCTATTAACAACTAATACTTGTAATTGTGTCAAAAAAGATATAAAATATAGATAAATAAGAATGAAAGGCGGGTTATTTTATTGAAAAATTATGTATATGGCATTGATCTTGGAGGAACTACAGTTAAGATGGGACTTTTTGATAGTGAAGGTACAGCTCTTGAAAAGTGGGAAATTGTGACCAGAAAGGAAGATTCAGGGGATCATATTCTTCCTGATATTGCAGAGTCAATTTTGAAGAAGAATGAAGAAAAAAACATTGTTATAGATGATATCGAAGGTATAGGAATTGGTGTTCCAGGCCCAATTACGGAAGATGGACAGGTACTTAAATGTGTTAATCTTGGCTGGGGGATTTTTTCTGTTGCTGATAAACTTTCTGAGCTTACAGGTGTTAAAAAGGTAAAGGTTGGAAATGATGCAAATGTGGCGGCGCTTGGTGAGCAGTGGCGCGGCGGCGGGCGAGGTTTTAATAGTATTGTTATGGTTACACTTGGTACAGGTGTTGGTGGTGGTGTTATTTTGAATGGAAAGATTCTTACCGGAAGCAATGGTGCGGCTGGCGAAATTGGACATCTTACAGTGAATCCAAAGGAGAGCAAAAGCTGCAACTGTGGGAAGAATGGGTGTCTTGAACAGTATTCCTCTGCAACAGCAATTATGCGTATGGCAAGGGAAGGTCTTGCTGCTTCTAACAGAGTTTCAATGTTACGTGATTATAAAGAAGTTACAGGTAGGGAGATTTTTCAGGCATACACAGCGGGTGATGAGCTTGCAAAAGAGATTGTTGATGAATTTGCATTTTATCTGGGGCTTGGTCTTTCACATGTAGCACAAGTAGTTGATCCAGAAGCATTTGTAATAGGAGGCGGTGTATCAAAAAACGGTCAAGTGGTTATTGATGTTATTAAAGAGCATTATGAAAAAAACGTTATGTTTGCTTTAAAGAATAAAGAGTTTAGATTGGCAGAGCTTGGAAATGATGCGGGAATGTACGGCTCTGTGCGTATGGTTCTTGAATAGATTTGTATAAGTGATTATTGACAAATTTATAGTAACATGCCTGAAAAAGGGAGTACATTATGGATAAAAAGATGACGAGAGCATATGTAATTTATATAATAATAGGAATTTTATATGTTATATATGCAGGAGTATTATTTTATGCCCATACCGAAAACAGGACGCCTGCTCAGGCAGCACAGATATGGGATGATAAGATGAAAAAGACAGAGCAAAATGGTTCTGTTTATTATAGCACACTTTTGCCGACTGAGGATATATCAGGAAAGGTAATAGGATATAATACTAATCACATGATTTTGGAAGTGTATATAGCAGATGAAATAGTATATTCAGTTAAATCTAATCAAAAATGGACTAAGACAACAGGATATCGTTGGAATTTAGTTGCTCTTTCAAAATATGATGCAGGCAAAAGGATTGTATTTAAGGTAACACCTGTTTACGCCAAAAGTGTACCTACCGACAGTTTTTATTATGGTACGGGAATAGCAGTAGAACATTTAATTATAAAAGAACGTTTATTACAGTTTTTGGTTACAAGTACGATTCTTATTATAGGATTTGTATTGTTTATTTATGTTATTTTGATTGAAAAAAATATGAATATTGACAATAGTTTGTTCAATTTTACAGTCTTTGCTATTCTTCTTGGAGTATGGCTTTTATGTGAAACACAAATATTAGAATTGTTTCTGCCATGTCAGGTTGCATTGGTATTTTTAGATCACATTGCACTTATGATTATGCCTGTACCATTTTTGTTGTTTTTGCGTAATATGTATAAGAGCAGGGACAATATAATATGGTCAATTTATTGCTATTTTAACTGTGTGGTAGCTGGTATTCGTACATTATTACAGCTTTTTGGAATATGTGATTTACGTGAAACTTTATTTTTAACACATATTTCGATAGGGATATTTGTAATAATAGTATTTGGATTTAGTATATATGAAATTTTAGTTAATAAGATTGACAAACAGGCAAAACTTAATATATTTTGCGTGATTGTTATTATGATATCTACTGTTTTAGAGATTATACATTATCGAATGACTGGAAAAAGTGCTCATTATGGAAGTATAGGATTTTTATTTTATATTATGGTAATGGGAATATTCATTCTACGCAGTTCAAGAAAGATGTTTTTGCAAGCGAAAGAAAGTGAGATTTATCGCCGTCTGGCTTATACAGATGGTTTGACAGGAATGTATAACCGAACTGCATTTATAAGGGATACAGATAATCGTTTTATAACAGATGAGAAAATGATGCAGAAAAAGATTATGCCGACAACCTTGTTTATGTTTGATTTAAATGATTTAAAGAAATGTAATGATAATTTTGGTCATGAATATGGAGACCGATACATAACAATGGTATCTGAAGGGTTGAAAAAGATATTTGGTGAGTCCGGAAGCTGTTACCGTATGGGTGGAGATGAGTTTTGCGCAATAACATCAGATACAGCTAAAGAAAACATAGATAAAATGTTAAAGGAATTGGAAAGTTTTTTAAAAGAAGTAAATCGTCAGGATTTTGTAGTGCCTGTAAGTGTTGCTGCAGGATATGCAGTGTACAATCCTGATGCTGATAAATCCTTAGATGATACAATGCGGCGCGCTGATGAGATGATGTATAAAAATAAGCAGGAAATGAAAAAGGCTAAAGTTTAAAACTTTAGCTTTTTTTATTGAATAAAAAAATTTTTTATTTTTGCCGCACATATTGCAGAGGTCATACGTTATTACTAATAGTACAGCAAAAATGGAGGGAGGCTACGATGTGGGTATCAACATAGAAAAGCAGTATGACAAAATATACAGATATTGTTATTTTAAACTTAATAATGCACATCTTGCTGAGGATATTACTCAAGAAACATTTCTTAGATTTCTTGAGAGTGACAGTTATAAAGATGCCGGACGGCCGCTGGCTTATTTATACAAAATTGCATCTAATTTATGCATTGATGAGTATAGAAAGAAAAAACCTTCTTACATAGCTGATGATGAATTATTTACTGAAATATCTGATAAGCTTGTAGTTAATCCCTTTGAGCAGGAGATTGTTGACAGGATTACGATTAAAGAAGCTATGGATGAACTTACAAAGGAACAGAAGGAGATGCTTCTTTTGCGATACGTCAATGATGTGCCTGTATCTGTGCTGTGTGGCATGTATGGTAAGTCAAGATTTGCACTGTACCGTGAGTTTGCAAAGATAACAAAATGTTTAGAAAGGAGGATTTCTAAATGAAAAGCAGTTTAAAAAAGGAACTTTTTGATTATTTTGATGCTCCTGCACCAAGACACAAAAGAGATTTTCTGAAAAAGTATGATCTGGAAAATATAAGTATATATAGTGTTATTGTAAATCAATTTCACTATATTTCAAAGAGTGTATGGATTTTTTCAGCATTTTTTTTCATTCTGTCACTTTTTGTAAGTATATACGCAGAGCACAAATATATATGGATAATTTTTTCAATTATTCCATTTTTTGTAGTAATATCCATAAC
>CAMWXG010000087.1 GCA_947178155.1 uncultured Lachnoclostridium sp. | reverse complement strand
CTATTGTAGTTATAACCCTTTTAACTTCATTTCATTTTACAGTTATCTTCTTTTTAACTGTTTTAACTTTGCCATATGCAAGTTTAATCTTAACACTTATTACTGCTTTACCTTTGCCTTTTGCTTTTATTGTGCCATCTTTTGACACTTTTGCAACTTTATTGCCAGAAGACTTGTATGTAATAACTACTGACTGTTTTCCATAACCTACATTCTTTTTAAGACCTGGTTTTATTACAAGAGCTTGTGGCAATTTAACTTTAATCTTTGTGCTGCTACCCTTTTTAATTTTAGCCTTATTAATAGAAACTTTTGACATTCCAAGCAGAGTGACAATATTTTTGCCGCTTAATTCCTTGTCTGTAACTACATAATCCTCACCAGAATAACCCTCAATGCCTATCATTCCATTATTAAGGACAATTCTTTTATTATTGGCAATTTCTTCAAGCTTTCCTGTACTTTTATTATAATGGTAAACATATACATTACCACCGGCAGCAACAGATTTGCATAATACAGGTGATGATACCTTGATTCCTCCCTTTGTGTTATTATCTGCTATTGATACAACATAAGCATTATTTGTTTTAACCTTGTTAGCAGATAATATTTTTGCCAGTTTTTCCTGCATATCTTTATTAGCATTTGAAACAAGCCTGCTGTCTATAGTAATATCAATATCACTATTCATTTTTGCCAGTTCACTTGATGGTATTGTGATAGTATATGAATCTGATGGTCTTTTACTTTCAATTTTAACAACAAGTTTTCTTGCATCAGTATTAGCTGTTTCTATACTTTTCTTAGTAATTACAGCTTTTCCTATACTTATACCCTCTACATCAGGAACTGTAACTTTTACAACAAGCTTGCGTCCATTTTTAGCTTTAACTTCATCAACGGAAGGTTTCTCAACATAAAGGCTGATTTTGCTGACTGATGCTTTTTTTGCAGCTTCCATAAAGCTTTCTGGTATCTGAATTTTAGCTGAATACTTACTGTAAATATCTGAAGTACCTGTATGTATAGCTGCATCTGAACTAATTATGCTTCCATCAGTTTTCTTAGTAGTGTTTATTATTATTACAGCGTTTACTGTGCTGCTGCTTAATTTCTCTGTTGTTTTTATAATGCCATCCAGGTTTTCTGTTACAGTTTCTGTAACAGTCTGTGTACCATCCGGTATCGTAACCTTCTCTACTACTGTAGTTTTATTTCCATCAATAGTAGTTGTAGTTTCTGTAACTGCTCCTGTAACATCATCTGTCTTAACTTCTGTTGTAGTACCTGGTGTGTGTACTGGCGCTGTGCTTGTATCTGGTGCTGTGCTTGAAACTGGCGCTGTACTCTGCACTGGCCCTGTGCTTGCAGCCGGTGATGTACTTTGTGTTGGTGTTGGTGATGTATCACCTGAGTTTCCTGGTATATATACTGGATATGTTGCAAGAGATGATGGTTTTTTTGTTTCTTCAGGTTTCTGTGTTGGTATAACTGTTCCTACAAGCTTAGCTGTACCAAATACTGCCGGCTGTGACCAGCCCATTCCCGAAGCATCATACCAGTTAATTGATGCCACACGTTTACATGAAGCATCTGCATCATTTATCTGGAAATCAACACCTATAAGTTTATTCTCTGCACCTTTTGCTGTATTAAATTTAATCCTTGCTTCTACAATATACCCATTATCTGTCCTCTTTGTTGCACTCTGGATATTGGAAGCATTACAATTTTGCCCATTAAAGCTTAATTCATTGTCATAATTAATTCTGTACTGGCAGTCATCTGCTTCATAACTTCCAGTCTTGCCATTATTCTCATCTACGAAGATTTCAAATGAATCTTGTTCATGTGCTTGTGTATTATCTTTATTAAGAACCGCATCTTTAATTTCAGCAAGCACATAGAGATAATCTTCACTCCACATAGATTTTACAGTGCCTGTTGTAGATACAGACTGGTTGGAACTTACTGTAAGCCTATGTGCTTCTATATTATTCCATGCACTGTCAATCACACCATCAATATCTGCAGAACCTTTTGTAATTACCATAAATGGTTTTAATGTAAGTGTACCATAGTATTTGCTTCTTTCTGCCTGTTTCATAGCAGTATCATTCCAGCATTCCTCACTACCTGATGCTGCATCAGAAACAACTACATCAAACCCAAGTTTTGCATTAGCAGCTTTGCCAGGAATATCAATTTCCTTTTCCGCCACATAGCCATCTGCTGTTGATGTTGCTTCATTCCTGTTTATAGTTATAGTTTCAATACCATCTGCATTATCTGCTTTAACATTATTCCTGTCCAGATAGATTGTTACCTTATCATCTGTATCAGCAGTTGCATCCTTAACAATTACCTGTACATAAAGTTTTTCATTGCTCCATAACAGCTTCATTGAAGAATTTTTGCCAACGCTTACTGGTGATGCCAGAGTCCAGTCTTTCCCAGCACTTTCTAATACATTCTCTTCTTTAATATATGGTGAAAGCCTTGATGGGTCTACAATTCCCCAGTATGCTGGTTTTGCCTTATTGTCCTCATCAAATAGAAGCGGCATATTGTGCCTTCCATCTGAAAATTCATCAGTTACTAACCATGAATCACTATCCGTAACACCCCAGAATACTAATGCTGTAATATTAGTACCTTCATCTTTTGCTTTAAGTATTGCGTCAATAAATTCTTTATAACGATATGCCTGCTTTGTAAGTTCTGCTTCTTTCTGTGCATCACTACCATCATAGCTTTTACTTGCAAGCATATCAAGCTCTGTAATCTGTACTTCATCTGTATGTTTACCATAAGCTCTAATTGCATTATAAAGTTCTTCTGCGCTTGGCGCTTCCATTGAATGGTGTGACTGCATGCCGATACCGTCAATCCTGCCACCGCCTTCTTTTATTGCATCTGCAAGGTCACAAATGCACTGTACCTTTACAGGATCTGTTTCACCATAATCATTATAGAAGAGTTTTACCCCTTCTTCTACATATCTAGCTGCATATTTAAAAGCATTTATAATATATTCGTTGCTGTCTCCATAAATCTGGTGGTAAAATGTTTCTGTTTTTCCATCATTGAACTTAACTCTCAGACCTCCTTTTTCACCGTCAGAAGGAATAATTGCTTCATTTACAACATCCCAGCAATATATAAGCCCTGGATATTTTTCCTTGAAATGTGTAACCACCTGTTTGATATATTCTTCAAGTCTTGCATTCATAGCATCTTTGCCAAGAAGATTACCTTCTGTATCTTTAAAGAAAGTTTCTGGTGTCTGTGAATACCAGCAAAGTACATGCCCACGGATATGTATCTGGTCTTTTTCAGCCACACCTGCATTGTAATCTTTGAAATAATCCAGCATCTCATCTGGCTTAGTAAAATCAAGGTCTAATTCTCCATTGTCTTTAAGCCCCTTAAAAATAACATCAGGCTTCATCTCATTGTTTGCTGTTACACTGTTATAGTGTTTCTTTACAAGCTGCATTTTATTGTCATCACCTTTAACAATATCTTCTGTTACTACACCACCAACTTTAAAATCATACTTAGGATCCTTTAAAGCAAAAAAATCCTTTAAAGATGGGATATCTGTCTCTATTGATAAATCTACATCGTTTTCTGTAATAGAAAGATTGTCTACATAAATTGAATTATTTACTGCACTTTCTGTTTCATCAGCAACCTTAAACTGGAGTTCTTCAAGTTCTCCTGTCCAGTTTGCCATAAAACTTCCTTTAATTTCCCTCCATTCATCTTTAGAGGCTGTAACAGTATTGCCTGATATACCCCAACCATCATAAACAGGTTCACCTTTATTATCCTCTGTTGACTGTATTGTAAGACCTGCTTTTACTGTTGACTCTGCTGCATATTCTTCACCAAGCTTAACCCAGCAGCTAAAGTTATACTTTGTCTTATTTTTAACCTTGTCTTTAATATTCTGTGCAAGGGAGTTCCATGTATCAGTCTTTTCAGTAAGTTTTACACAGCCTCCTGTCGCATCTTGACTGTCATCAGCAACATATTCAATATTTCCTCCTGTTGCAAACCAGCCGTCTGTACTACCATCAAATGATGGATTGTCTAAGATATTTATACCCTTTTCAGGTTTTACATCCTCTCCAGGCTTTTCAGGAGTTGTACCACCTGGTTCTGTTGTTTCTTTCTTTTTAAGAGAAACATCATCTGCATAAAATGAAAACGGACTCTCACCTGTTCCTATAATTTTAAAATGTATTCCTATAAAATCTGTCACAGGTTCGTCTGTTGTTTTAAAACTACCCTTAACTTCCTGCCACTCTCCTGAAACTGTAATTTCACTGCTGCTAAATTCAAATGTATCCCCAGCAAGCCATTCATCAGCAGACTTCTGTATTGCAAGGTCTGCCTTGGTCTTAACTTCCGTTTCATAATCCGTACTTGCTTTCACCCAGAAACTAAATTCATATTCTGTATTACTTTCAAGCTTGTTTGTATTAGAGATTCCTGTATCCATAACATTCTGTGCTAATAAAGTTTCAGTACCGTTTAGACTAACGATTTTTACATAATTTCCATTATGACCACCATTATCATTCATAATGGAAAGTGTTGTATTATCATCTTTATACCACCAGTAGACATTAAGCCCATCACTATCATCAGAACCCTCAAATGAAGGATTATCTATAAGATTTTGATTTTCTTCCTGCTTTTCCTCTGCTGATACTTTTACCACACCTGGCATATCAGGTATTGCAAAATTCCCGCTTGTTATAACCATTGCACCACATAGTGTTATGCAAAGTGGCCGTTTTAAAATATGCTTTAACTTTGCCATAAAAAACCTCCTTTTTAGTTTTACTCCTGTACTGTTACAATTTTATTATAATTATTTTTTCTGGCTTTATCTCCATTGTAATTATAGAAAAAACATGGCAAATTATAGAAAAAAGACAGACAATAAATGTCTGTCTTGCAATACGCTGTTTAATTTCATGTACAAGTTCTTTAAAAAACCACTCTATTCTTTTACACCTCCAAGGGTAAGCCCTGTAACGAAATACTTCTGTAAAAATGGATAAATACATATAATTGGCAACATTGTAATAATTGTTGCAGCTGCCCTCACAGATGTTGGAGTAACTGCGTTTGCAGTATTCTTCATCGACTCTGCTGTAACACCATTGCTTGTTACTGATGATAAAAGTTTCATCAATTCATACTGCAATGTTGTATATTCACTGCTCATACGGTTATACAACATCGCATCAAACCATGAGTTCCACTGACCTACAGCTACAAATAATGCAACCGTAGCATACACAGGTTTACATAATGGTGATATAATTTTTACAAATATTGTTGTATAGCCTGCCCCATCAAGCTGCGCTGACTCTACAAGGCTCTCTGGAAGACCATTCATATATGTACGTATTACCAGCATATTAAACGCACTTATCATTCCTGGTATTACATATACCCAGAATGTATTGGTAAGATGAAGCTCCTTATACAATATAAATGTAGGAATAAGTCCACCATTTACGTACATTGTAATAACCCAGAAAAGAGATAACTGCTTACGGAATAAGAAACGTTTCCTACTTACAATAAAAGCTAAAACTGCATTTGTAATCAATGCAAGGATAGTTCCGATTATTGTACGCGCTACTGTTATAATTGCTCCTGTAACCAAGCTGTCTTTCTCTAAAACAGTTGTATAATTCTTAAATGTAAATTTTCTTGGTAAGAGATATATCCCTCCCCTTAACGCATCAGTTCCATCATTTAATGAAATTGCAAGGGTATTCAAAACAGGATATAAAGTAATAATTAAAAAAATAACCATAAAAACTGAATTAAATACTACAAAAGCTGTATTTGCAACAGATGATTTCTTCTTATGTTGTATATTTTTATATGACTTTTCCATATCAAAACCTCCTCCTAATACAGCTGTTCTTCGCCATTACGCTTTGCAATCTGGTTAGCTACTACAATCAATATAATACTGACAACGCTCTTAAATATACCTGCTGCCGTACCTATTGAATAATCACCCTGACTGATACCCCATTTCAAAACATAAATATCTATTGTCTGTGATACACTCTGTACAAGCCCGTTACCTAACAAATACTGTATTTCAAATCCTGCATTCAACACATTACCAATGTTCATAAGCAACAGTATAATGATAGTAGGCTTTATACCAGGGAGTGTTACGTGCCTGATTTTAGCCAGCCTGCCTGCCCCATCTATTGATGCTGCTTCATATAGAGATGGATCAATTGATGTTATTGCTGCAAGATAGATAATAGCATTCCAGCCTGTTTCCTTCCACACATTTGCAAATGCCACTATAGGCCAAAAATAAGACGGATGTGCAAAAAAGTCAATTGATTTATCAATTATATGTAGACTTCTCAACATTTCATTTACTATGCCAGCACCACTTAACATATCATGAAGGATACCTGTAACGATAATCCATGAAAGGAAATGCGGGAGATAAGATACTGTCTGTATTACCTTCTTAGTACGTCTCTGCCTAATTTCATTTAACAGAATTGCAAATAAAATTGCCATTACAAATGTAACAACAAGATTGATTACTCCCATTGCAAGTGTATTCCTAATTACCCTAATGAAAGTTTCATCTGAAAACAAGCGTTTAAACTTATCCAGTCCTATAAATTCTGAATGTAATAATCCCTTTGCAGGCTTGTAATTCTGGAATGCCATAAGCCAGCCACCCAAAGGCAGGTAATAGAAAATAAACCCATAAATAACTATAACCAACGACCATAACAAAAGAACTTTCTGGCGTTTAATTTCTTTCCATGTAATTTTAACTTTCATCTCTGTTTCCTTGTTTCCAGCTTTTTTCCCTGCTTTACCAGCCATATATACACCTCCTTAAAAACAGACATATGGCTCTGGTCCATATGCCTGCCCATAAACTATATTCCATAAATTGTATTATTATAGTTAATTACAGATACTACTGATACTTCGCTGCTTCTTCCATTCTGCGATCTAATTCTTTCTGCATTTCATCAAGGAAATCTTCTGGTTTGCATTTTTTGTATGCTTTCATATAATCCTCCCATGCAGCATCAAAATCCTTTGCCATTACTACTTTTGGAAGGTATTCATGCTTTATCTCACCTATCTTTGTCCATGCCATTCCACCATCTGTATCCGCAGTAAGGTTATTAGAATAGCTCCACATTGGATACCATGCACCAGGTGCCTCACTTGTACCTATCATATCTACATATGTTTCAACCCCATATGCATCAAAACATTCTTTAACATCTGTCTGCAAGCCATCATAAAATTCATTTGCCTGACCATCTGGACTCATTGCATTTATACCATCACGGCTTGTTCCAAGCCATTGTGGGAAATATGAATATGTACATAAATGTGAAGCTTTATATGCAGTATCAGCACAGTTCGTTCTCATTTCAGGAGTACGGCTGAATTCTCCTTTGTCATCTACCTGGTAATCAGTTCCCTCTACACCCCAGAATCTCAAATCATGTATTTCCTGCCCAAGCAAATCATCTACAAACTGTAATGCACCTGCTACATCATCACAGCTTACAGTAATTCCAAGACCTGTACCAGCATTTACAACACCACCTGAATTATGCCACTGATTTTTTATACCCTTTTCAATTGTAATTGGAAGTGGCACATAATTGCAGCCTTGTTTGTCAAGTCCTGCTGATTTAATCGCATCACCTGCTCTATATGCAAAATCCCACCACTGGTCTATCATGCCAAGCACACGACCAGTTGATAATTTTGATATATACTCATCATATGTCTGTGTAAATGATTCTGTATCAACAATCCCCTTATGATATTCCTCATTTAACTTCTTGAAATACCTGACTGCTGTGTCTGTAGTATTATAATCAATTACCTTTAATGAATTAGGATCTACAATACATGAGCCATCATTTGGATACCCATCAAGGAACTGTGGTGCATTCTCCAGACAGAAATACCTCCAGTCATCGCAAAGGATTGTATAAGGAATATTCTTTGTACCATCTTCCATTGTAGGATTTTCCTTCTGATATCTTTCAATCAAATCGAAATACTCATCCATTGTTGTTATCTCTGGATAACCAGCCCATTTAAGCACTCTTGTCTGTATCCAGAAGGCTTCATCATTATGTGTACAGACTTTCTCTTCACCATATATATTACTAAACTGTGGAATCCAGTAAATATGACCATCATCCTGTCTTAATGAATCCCATTCCTGCTCAGTAAAGAATTCCTTAATATTTGTATAGCTATCAAGATAATCATCAAGAGCTACAAGAGCACCTGCATCATATAACTGCTGCTGACCACTTGCACCTTCAATAAAGTCCGGATACTCCCCTCCTGCGATAATCGTTCCAATTGCTTCTTCTGGTGTCTGTCCCGTAAGCCAGGTTTCCTTTACCTTTACACCTGTCTTTTCCGCAATCATTTGTTGGATTTCATTATCATCATTAATTTCTGAACCAGGAACTGCAAAGAATGCTGTAAATTCTTTTATTTCTGAATCTGAAGATCCTCCACTACTATTTTTGCTTTTTCCTCCGTCATCTGCCCCACAGCCAGTGACAAGCATCGCTGTCGCTGCTACCGTAAGTATCATATTTGCTATTACCTTTTTTCTCATATAAAAACCTCCTCTTTTTTATAAATATTTTATAAATAAAATCAGAGACTTTCAATCTGACAAACTATAGTAAAAAACATGGTAAAGTATAGCTAATGAATGCCATGTAACATTAAGGTCTGGACTGCCGCCTGTATTTAGCCGGAGTACAGCCTTTAGCGCTGATAAAACGGTTTACAAAATAATCAAGGTTATGATATCCTACTTCTTCTGCAATCTGCAGTATTTTTTTATCTGTATGTGTTAATAATGATGCTGCTTTATCAATTCTTACCTGGTTTAAATAATCCTTAAATGAACAACCATATTTTTTACGGAAAAGCTGCCCTAAATATGCACTGTTTACATAATATTTCTCACTAAGCTCCTTTAATGTCAAGTTACAGGCATAATTTTTCTTAACTTCTCTCTCAATGTCACCAAGAATGCCTCTTGAAACATTTTTACGCAATTGTGCAAGATACTCTGCATATTCATATACAAATCCTAATACATGTTCCTTGCTGCCCCTTATAAGACCTTCATGAAATGAATGTTCACTTATTAATCTTATCACTTCTTCCTGATTAACATTATCATCCTGCTGTGATGCAAGATGTATAAGCTGGAATATGAGATAATTTATATTTAAATTTTTAAAATCTTCGCTTTGCCCTCCCCACATCTGCTGCATTGCTTCAAAAAAGCAGTCTACAGCTTTGTGTATTTGCATTTGCTGATTCTGTTCAATAGCCGACAAAAGTGCATCAATTTCATCTTTACACAATATAACACCATCATTTGAAACCTGTATTTCTTCTTCATAATAATATATGTCCTTGCTGCTCCTGAAACCTCTGCATTGCCTGAGTATACAAACTGTACTGTATGATTTAGCAATATTTTTTATATCATCAATTTTCTTTCCCACCAGCATAATTACAGGAATTCCAGCTTCACATTTTAAATGTGACATAAAATCCTCAAGGTATCCTCTTTCAGTTCTCATGCTCTCCTTTGCCATATAATCACAATACACAAATCCAATATCATATATCCTTTCTTTTCCAGAAACATCAAAAACACAATGGTCTGCATTTTCACCTAAAAATTCTATACATACTTCTGACAGCTTTCTTTGGTATGCTCTTTTATCCTCATCAGATATATCTTCATCAAGTTTTTCCTCATCTAACTCAATCTCCACATAACGCAGAATTTCTGAAAAACACATCTGTTCCTTTACGCACATTAAGTTAACATTATCATATTTTCCTCCTATAACAGCTATAAGATTTCTGGCAAGATATGCCCTTTCATGTTTACGGCTTTCTTTAGTTTCTTCTTCCTTATCTGCTTTTAATTCAGTTACATTTTTTAATGTTTTCAAAAGCTGTTCCTTTTCAACAGGTTTTAAAATATAATCTGTGCATTTATATTTTATTGCTTTCTGTGCATAAGAAAAATCTGCATAACCACTTAATATCACAAAAAAAGCATTTGATATCTCTCCTTCCCTTATTCGCTTTAAAAGTTCCAGCCCTGAAACTATCGGCATATTTATATCTGCCAGAATTAAATCCACATCATTGTTTTCCAGAAACCTAAGTGCTTCCTCACCATCATGCGCTGTCCCTGCAATTTCAAAACCTTCCTTTTTCCAATCAACCAATATCTCAAGCCCTTGTAATATAAATGGTTCGTCATCTACAAGCAAAACCTTTAACATACTGCTACCTCCTTGGTTTAATCTACACATTTTAAACATTTGCATGGAATTTTAATCTGTACAATAAGGCCAATCTCCTCTTCTCCATCAAGTTCAAATACTGCTTCACCGTTAGTTTCCATTTTCAGGCGCAGACAGGCATTAACCACACCAACTCGACCTTTTTCATGCAGCATCCCAATACTTGCATTACGCATCTTCCATAAAAGATTTTCCATAAGAAGCCCGTCCATCCCTTTCCCTGTATCTTCAATTTCCAGATACAAATACTCATCCTTTATATAAATACGTACAAACACCCAGCCTGGCGCTGCTTTGCTTTCAATACCATGTACACATGCATTTTCAACAAAGGTTACTACTGTAAGTTTTGGTATTATATAATTTTTACACTCATTATCAACATTTATCTCATATAACAATTTGTTTCCAAACCTATATTTTTGTATACTTAAATATGCCTTGACAAATTCTGTTTCTTTTTCTATTTCAACTAAATCATCTCCCCAGTCTACATACTGTCTCTGCAATACAGCCAATTTTTCTATCATATCAGCAGTTTCAGTTTCTTTTTTCAAAACACTGTGCATTCGTATACTTTCTAATGTATTAAACAAGAAATGCGGGTTAATCTGGCTATGCAGCGCGAGCAGCTCTGCCTTCTGCCTTGCCACTGTCATTTCCTGTTCCTTAATTTTATTTTTATAGACTATCTGTATA
>CAMWXG010000086.1 GCA_947178155.1 uncultured Lachnoclostridium sp. | reverse complement strand
TATATATAGCACAGAAGATTCTGTACTTGATGATAGTCCGGCAGTCTGTCGTAATATTAAAAAAAGGTGTTTTGAAGATGAGGTATATTCTAAATCCACAGATAAAATATTTGAAGATATTAGTAAAAGTATAAACCAAAATAGCGATGGGCATCCATGGGAAAGAGTGCTTGATGAGATTTTATCTGAAAATCAGGCTGATTTGAAAAATAATTATATACAAGCTGCAAAGGAAAGCAATTATATTAGGACTAATATAGAAAGTAATTATATTCAAACTGATAAGATAAATGATTATTACCAAACTGATGAAAAATATAGTCAGATTAATGGAGAAAACTTAAATGATGGCGACAAAGATAATATTGATGTAGAGCAAGAACAAAATACTGAAAGTGATAGTCAGATAAATCCGACAACAAATAATAATACTATTATTAATAAAAATAAGGTAAAAGAAGTTTTTAATGTATTAGCTGTAAAATTGTCAATAGTTCCAATATTTTTAAAAACTGACAGTAATCTTTATCTTACACTTTTTGCAATGTGTTTTTCTATGACGCTTGCTGTACATTTTTATGGTACTATGGTTGCAGGTTTGTACTGTATAGGTGTGGCTGTAGGCTATTGTTTCAGACTTTTTAGAAAAGGATATTTTGGGCGTGTAATGCTTGCAGGTTTTGCAAGTATATTTATAGCAATATTGCCTATGTTTATAGCCTATGCAGGCGGTACAAAGCTTCAGGGTTCTCTTGGCTGGGGAATGGAAATAATTATGGGCAAGAGCGATTACAACAATCAGGAAGTGGATATAACAAATAGTGTGGATAATGCAAATATATCTAATAATACAGATACTCAAAATGTACCTGCAGATGATAATATTAAAGAGTTTAAAACAAATAATATAAGTAGCAATAAAAATGGTTTAAAACTAAAAATAGCGAATAAAGTATCACACATATATGCTAAACTATCAACAGCCGCAGGCTATATGGCAGAAAAAATTAATGAATATGTAATAGAGAGTGATATCTCATGGAAAAAGAATTTAGTATTTTTGGGGATAGTATATACATTTATATTGGGAGTGCTGCTTCTTTTTAAGAAAGAAAAAGATTATGGCTCAATGGTTATCTCATCAGTTATAGGTATACTTTTTATGATTACTATATTGTGTGCAGGTAAATTTGGAATACCAGCCCTTATGGACGGAAACAGGGGAGGAGTATATACTGCATATTTACTGCCGATTATATTTGCATTTGGTTTAGATGGTACAATATGGCTTTTATTCAGTTTTATTAAGCCAAGGTGGGTAATAAACACAATATCACTTATTGTTTCGGCTGCTATACTTGTATGTGTATGCACAAGTGGGCTTATAAGGGAATCTTGTATAGCTGATATAACGTATGAAACCAATTCTGCTATTACATGCTTTACTAATATACTTCGTGAAAACGAAGATGAAACATTTACAATATTATCAGCAAATGATGAGATGCGTATGCTTGATGGTCATGGTTATCATTATGAGTCAGTCCAGTTTTTGAGGGATATGGAGGGTGATAATTATAAAAAGACTCTTACTATACCAACTAAAAAGATATATATATTTATAGAAAAAATTCCAATAGATTATTCAATAGTATATAAAGGCAGCGGGCAGCTTGTATCAGCAGAGGGTGCATCATATCCACTTATATACTCAAAGGGACTTGGAGTTTATATGGGACAAAACCGCTGGATAATTATGTCAAGAATGTATTATTGGGCTATGGCATTTAAGAGAGCATATGGCAAAGAGCTTAAAATATATTATGAAGATGAGGGCTTTGTATGCTATGAGATAGAGCAGAATCCATACAGGCTGTATGATCTGTCTATAGATTATTGGTTTAATACACAGCTTTGGGACCTTAGATAATAATAGTAAGAAAGGGTGTGCTATATGGTATCACGCAGAAATTATATAAGCATTGCAATTATGATACTGATACTTATATTTATGTTTCAGTTTACAGGTGTGATGAAAGAAACACTAAATGAATATGGTGTAAATGAATATGTGGAAAGCACAAAGAATTCTATTAAAGAGGCAAAGATATACAAACCCTCAGGAAATGATATAAGAACCTTAGAATCGGAAGGGAAGGAATATATAATTTATATAGGTGCTCCAAATTATGGCTGCGGACGGGTACTGTCATGGTGGTGTACCTACAGTAAAAGAGGATTTGTCAGTTACAGCAGTTTAAGTAAATGTAAGATTTCTGATGTATACAGACCAGAAGCTGTTATAATCGATGGGGAACATATTACTAAAAGTGATATTAATATATTATATAGATTTACAGAGAGGGGTATAAACCTAATTTTTACCAATATGCCTAATAAGCTTCAGATTATACAAAATCAAAAATTAAGGAATATACTTGGGATCAAAGAAATTGTCAAAGATAGAGTCAAAATAAATGGAATTCATTTGTTCAGCGGATTTTTACTTGGAGGTGAGGCAATATATGAAGCAAAAGATAAGGAAGAAGAGAAAAAGAAGCAGGATATTGATTTATATACACCATGGTATATAACAGGTGAGGGCACTAAGACATATGTTATGGGAACTGTTGAGCAGGAAGAAGGGCTTTCAGAAGAAGAAAAGATAAAGAATGAAACACTCCCTGCAATTATATGGAGAAACAGTATTAATAAATCAGAGGTATTTTGCATAAATGGTGATTACTTGTCAGATATGCAAGGGATGGGTATTATTACCGCAATGATGTCAGAGATTAAAGGTTATGAGCTTTATCCTATAGTTAATGCACAGAATTTTATTGTGGCAAATTATCCGGGTTTTGCGGATGAAAATTATGACATTATATATGAAAAATACAGCCAGTCTTTAAGAGCTGTATTAAGGGAGATTATATGGCCTGCAATTGCTGCACTTTCAAATGAGTCAGGGGATAAATTAAGTCTTATGATGACACCACAGTTTGACTATGATGATGATAATGAGCCATTAGTAAGAGATGCCGTATATTATCTTAAGCTTTTAAAAGAAGAGTATGGTGAGGCTGGTGTTTCACTTGACTGTAATTCAGATACAAATGTTAGTGAAAAGCTTGAGGAAGATAGTTACTTTTGGAAAACGGGAATTGATGATTATATATTTCAGGCATATTATACTGATGATGCAAAAAGACTGGCAGAGTTTACGAATTCAGAAATACTGCTTAATAAATATGCGCCAAATATAAAGACTATAATATATGGACAGCAGGATGGCAGAAATCCGATAATATCGTATACAGGTAGTACAGAAAGAGGAATTACCAGACAGGGAATTACCAGTGATGGTATTAGTCATACATTTACAGATGATTTTATGTTAAAAAGTCTTGAAACTGCACTTGGATATTCCAATATTGTATTAGATCTTGATAAAGTGGCATATCCAAAGAGCAAGGAGGATTTATGGGAGAAGCTCTCAAAGGATATAACTTCAACCATCGCTACATATTGGAAGCCATTTGAAGGTTTTGACAGCACAGTTGCCTCTGAAAGTGATTTAAGGATTAGAAGGTTTCTTTCCCTTGATTTTAAGAAAACAGTAAGTGAGAGTGGCATTTCATTTGATATAAAAGGTTTTGAGGACAGAGCCTGGTTTATATTAAAATCTAATGACAGGAAAGTTACTAAAGTAGAGGGCGGAAATTTTAAAGAAATAGAGAAAGATGTATATCTTATAGAAGCAGAAAAAGAGCATGTAGATGTAAAGTGGAATGCCAAATCTGAGAATAATTTGTACTTTTATTAAAGATACATAGAGTGTGTTTGAAAATTGCTTTTGTGGTGTGTGCTCTACGATTTGTGGGAATGAAATTTTAAACATGCTCTAAGACAGGAGAGAGTAATTTGAAAATATGTATAGTTGCTGAGGGGTGTTATCCCTATGTAGTAGGAGGTGTATCAAGTTGGATACACAGTATGATAAAGACATTTAGCAAACATGAATTTGTAGTTTTAGCTATTGTTTCAAACCGTTCACAACGCGGCAAATTTGTATATGATATGCCTGAAAATGTAAGCGAGGTTCATGAGGTTTACCTTGAGGATAGTGATTATATTGGTGAAAAGCTTAAGAAAAACAGAAAGATGCATTTAAATGACAGAGAGTATAATGCATTAAGAAGCCTTTTGCTTAACCGTGATGTTGAATGGGAACCATTATTTAATATATTTGCAAATAGAAAGTTTTCATTTAATGACCTGCTTATGGGAAAAGATTTTATGAGGGCTGTAAGGGAATGCTATCAGATAAGGTATCCGGAAGTGGTATTTTCAGATTTTCTGTGGACTATGCGTTCAATTTATCTTCCGTTGTTTCTTGTGCTTGATACAAATCTTCCAAAGGCTGATTTATATCACTGTGTTGCAACAGGATATGCAGGAGTGCTTGGAAGTATGGCAAAATCAAGATACGGCTGCGGACTTCTTATATCAGAGCATGGTATTTATACAAGAGAGAGAGAAGAAGAGCTTATTCGTGCTAAATGGGTAGAGGGTATTTATAAAAATATTTGGATTGAGCAGTTTAAAAAGATGTCTATGCTTGCTTACAACAAGGCAGACAGGGTGACAAGCCTTTATGAACATGCAAAAGAGCTGCAGATAGAGCTTGGCTGTCCTAAAGAAAAGATAAGAGTTACACCAAACGGCATTGATGAAAAAAGATTTAAAAATTATGTACCAAATAAGGATATAGATACTAATATGGTAAATGTTGGTGCAGTAGTCAGAGTAACACCAATTAAGGATATAAAGACTCTTATACGCGCATTTGCATTTGCAAAAGAAGAAGTTAGCAATTTAAAACTTTGGATTATGGGACCTGTTGATGAAGATGAAAAATATGCAAATGAGTGCTTTGAACTTGTAGGACTGCTTGGTGTAAAGGATATTGTGTTTACAGGACGTGTAAATGTTCCTGACTATCTTGGAGGGATGGACATGACTATACTGACAAGTATAAGCGAGGGACAGCCACTTACAATACTTGAAGGATATGCAGCAGGAAAGCCTGCCATAGCAACTGATGTGGGAAACTGTAGGGGGCTTATATATGGTGAAACTGATGATTTTGGCGAAGCGGGCATACTTACACATATTATGAGTGTGGAGGAGATAAAGGATGCAATGGTTTATCTGGCAAAACATTCAAAAAAAAGAGAGATGTTTGGCAGAAATGGATATATGCGTGTGATGGCAAAATATACTGTATCAAATATGAGAGAGACATATAACAGTATTTATAACATATTTGATACAAGCATAGACTGGAGGACTTTGTAAATGGCAGGAATTGGAGTTAAGCTTAATAAAATATTTGGCAAAGAAACCATTACAACAAATATGCTTGGATTTGGCTATAGTACAATGGTGACAATAGCACCTATGTTTGTAGTAATTATTAATGTTATTATTATGAGTAATGTACTTGGCTATGCATCAGTGGGATATGCAAGAAGAGCATTATTTTCAGGTACACTGCTGTATATATTTATATTTTCGCTCCTTTCTGCATCACCATTTAATTCAGTGCTGTCAAGATATATGTCAGATGTAATATATAAAGAACGCTATGATGATATACTCCCATGTTTTTATGTAGGGCTTGCGATGAATATAGTTTTGAGTTGTCTGCTTGGAATACCATTTTGTATATGGGAGTGTGTGGTAGGTCACGTAAATCTTTTATTTGTGTTTACCGGTTTTTGTGGTTATATATCGCTTGTTATGGTATTTTATTCCATGTTGTACCTTTCAATATGCAAGGATTATTCTAAAATATCATTTTACTTTTTTCTTGGTATGGTAGTAGCATTTCTGCTTTCACTGTTTTTTGTAAAAGTACTGCACAGAGAGATAATATATAGTATGCTTTTAGCACTTACATGCGGTTTTTTCTTTACGGCAAGCCTTGAAATAGCTACAGTGAGACATTATTTTGTAAAAAACAGCAATCATTACAGAAAAGTGCTTTTATATTTTAAAGTATACTGGAAATTGGTAGCTACTAATTTCTTATATACACTTGGGCTTTATATACACAATTTTGTATTTTGGACAACAGATATCAGAATGGAAGTTGCAGATTCATTTGTATTTGCACCTGCATACGATTTGGCAACATGTATTGCGATGTTTACAAATCTGTCTTCAACAATTATTTTTATAGCACGTGTAGAAATGCATTTTCACAGTAGATATAAGGCATATTCAGAGGCAGTTATTGGCGGAAGATGGGTAGATATTAAAAATGCAAGAAACAGAATGTTTCGTCAGCTTGCAGCAGAGCTGCTTAATCTGGTACGTATACAATTTATAATTTCAGTTGTAATATTTATTGTATTAGTAATTATGTTGCCACGTTATGGCTATTCAGGGCTTGTAATGCAGATATATCCATGTGTGGCAGCAGGATATTTTGTACTGTTTTTATTATATGCAGAAATCATATTTTTGTATTACTTTAATGACAATGGTGGTGCAATGGCAACAGCGTTTGTTTTCTGTGCTATTACTTTAATAGGGACAATATTTTCAAAAGACCTTTCAGAGATTTGGTACGGTGCAGGACTTGTTGCGGGAAGCTTTATAGGATTTACTTTTGCTTATATAAGGCTCAGATGGATAGAAAAAAATATGGACAACCATATTTTCTGTCGCGGCAGGCTTTTTAAAATAAAAAGGGGTGAAAAACCGACAAGTATAGTGTATCAAAGAGGAAAAATTGATGGATAAAAGGAGGGCTGCATATGGGTGTACTTAGGCTTACACTTATAATACTTGGTATTATTTTTCTTATAATTTCATTAAACGCTTATGTGCGCCAGAGACTTACAGAGGAAATGGGGCTTTTATGGGGAGGTTTTGCGCTGTTTCTTATTTTGCTTGGAGTTTTTGTAGGATTTTTTAGCAGGGCAGATAAGCCAGTTATTATTGCAGGTGTTATTCTCTTAGGGTTGTTGCTCCTTGTAGTATTTTTCCTTTCCACTGCTGTATCAGTGCTTATAATGAAGAATAGGGAGCTTGCAATGCAGGTATCCCTTCTGAATCAGGAGAATGAGAGAATTTTACACATGCTTGGAATAGTTACAAAAGAGATAAAGAAGAATAAAGAGGATAGGGAAAATTGAAAAAAATACTTTTTGTAATAAATACGCTTGGTCAGGCTGGTGCAGAAAATGCAATGCTTGCACTTATTAGTTTGCTTGCGGATGAAAAGGATTTAGAGGGAGCTTTTTTATATGACATATCACTTTATGTGCTTATGGGACAGGGGGAGCTTATTGACAGACTTCCTGCACGGGTAAAACTTATTAATAAAAGTTACAGCAAAAGTCCTATACTTTCATCTAAGGGAAAGCGGGATATGTATAAAAATATTTTAAAAGCAATGTTTAAGCGGGGTGTGGTATTTAAACTGCTGCCATATATTATTTCTAATTTTTTCACAATGTTAAAAAAGGGGCACATATGGTTCGATAAATTATTGTGGAGGGTACTTTCTGATGGAGGTTGTATTATTAATGATGAATATGATATGGCAGTTGCATATATTGAGGGAGGATCTGCATATTATGTAGCAGACCATGTAAAAGCGGCAAAAAAAGCCTGCTTTATACATATTGATTATACATTGGCAGGATATACAAAAAAGCTTGACAGGAATTGCTATAATATTTATGATGCGGTATTTGCTGTTTCTGATGAAGTAAGGGATAAGTTTCTTACTGTTTATCCGGAGCACAAA
The DNA here is from genome assembly GCA_947178155.1 of uncultured Lachnoclostridium sp. Lineage (GTDB taxonomy): Bacteria > Bacillota > Clostridia > Lachnospirales > Lachnospiraceae > Butyribacter. The sequence continues at coordinate 3,430 of CAMWXG010000086.1, read as the reverse complement.
GAGAAAGTATTTGTATTTCACAATATAATTAATCAAAAAGAAATAATTAGAAAATCAAAAATGGGAGAAGGATTTTCAGATAATTTTAAAGGAACACGCCTTCTAACAGTTGGACGGCTTACATATCAAAAGGCTTATGAGATTGCAATAGATGCCATGAAACTTATAAAAGAGGAGGGGTACAATGTACGCTGGTATGTGCTGGGCGATGGGCCGGAGCGTGCAAAACTTGCCTCTAAAATAAAAGAGCTTGGACTTGAAAGTGATTTTATACTTCTTGGAGCATCGGACAATCCATATCCATATTACAGGCAGACTGATATCTATGTACATGCAACAAGATTTGAGGGGAAAAGCATAGCAATACAGGAGGCGCAAACACTTGGCTGCGCAATAATTGCCTCGGATGTAAGCGGTAATCGGGAACAGATTGAAAACGGTACAGATGGAATTTTGTGCAGGCTTGATAAAGAGGGGATAAAAGAGGCAGTAATATTGCTGGCTGGTGATAAGGACAAACGAATGAAGTTTGGACAGCGTGCGGCACAAAAGGAATTAAGTTGTGATAAGGAAATAAGCAGTACTAAGGAAAATGGTTTTCATAAATTTATGGAGTTGCTTAAGGGGGATACATATGGCGGAAAAAAAGCATAAGGATTTACTTATTATTATGCCCGCATATAATGAGGCAGAGAGCATAAGTGATGTTTTAGATAAACTTGAAGCTCCTGAAATTGCTGACATAGCAGATATACTTGTAATGAATGATGCTTCCTCTGATGAAACAAACTGGATAGTTAAGGAGAGGGGGCATGCGCTTGTTACACATGTATTTAATTTAGGATATGGAAGCGGGCTGCAGCTTGGTTATAAATATGCAATTAGAAGAGAGTATAAATATGTAATACAGATGGATGCAGACGGACAGCATGATGTATGTAATATTAAGGGAATTTATGAAAAGTTGACAACGAAAGACAGAGATGGAAGATATCCTGATATAGTTCTTGGTTCGCGTTTTATGCTGGGCAGTCCGGAATTTAAAATATCATTTGCCAAAAATCTGGCGTATAAGCTTTTTAGGAAGATAATAAAAATAACCACCGGAGCAAAGATTGCAGATCCTACCACAGGTCTTCAGGGACTTAGCAGAAAGGCAGTTCTTTATTACTCCAAATATAGAAACTTTGATGATAAATATCCTGATGCAAATATGATTATACAGATGCTTCTACTTGGTTTTAAGGTTAATGAGATGCCCGCTGTAATGCACTCAAGAAATGCTGGCAGAAGCATGCACTCAGGGATAAAACCATTTATATACATATTTCGTATGACGTTTTCAATAACTGGTGTAGTATTTCGCATAAAAGTCTTAAAGAGAGATGAGGGGATAGGACTTAAGGATTATTATTAATAGTTGATAAAAATTAGCAAAAGCAAAATTGTAATGTCTAAGAATTGGTAAGAAAGAGTTATGATGGTGGGAAGTATGATAAATATCTTACTATGTGATGATGAAGAAAAGGCACTAGTACAGCATTGCATAAATAGCAATGAATTCTGTATCCGCTATTTTTGCCAATACTGCGTTGTCGTCAATCAACGATGCTATGGGAGGTAGTGATTTGAAAAAAACAGGAAAAGTATTTTTAATGGCATTATGTATATTTTTTTCTGTCTCTGTTGTTTCTTATGCAAAGACAACAGTTGGTACACAAAAACTTACATTACATGTCGGTGATGAGAAACAGCTTAAGGCGTGGAAGGATAATGTAAAATGGAGTGTATCGGATAAAGACTGCATTTCAGTTTCAAAAACCGGAAAAATACAGGCATTAAAAAAGGGCAGGACAGTCATTACGGCAATACATGGAAATAAAAAGAAGAAGTTTAAAATAACAGTGAAAAATTCTTATTTAAATGTTGATTTTAGTAATGCTGCCAGGGTAACAGTGAGACATCTTAATTATGGATTTTTAGCACAGATAGATTATGACGATATTATTAACATTAAAAAATTATTTGAAGATAACGTTTTTTATAGATATATACCTGCAGAAAAGAAAACTGTAGGTGGTACACTTTATCAAATAATACTTTATGATATTGATGACAAAATACTTTGGAGTTTTACAATCGATAGTAAAAATAGAATTTGTTATCATGAGGAAGGGGTATATAATAAGTATAAATCATATAAACCTAAGAAAACACCTGATCTGGCATTTTTTGAAAGTTTGTTTGAGGATCATAGTTTATTTATACAATAATATTTTTTTATTAATTTTTAGGAAGTTTATGTTCATATTTAAAAATTTTGGAGTATGAAAAAGTGCGGAGTAAACAGAGTAACAAGAAATTGATGTATCTGCACCTATTAGGTTCATTATATTGACTTTTTGCATCTTTTGCATATACTATAGAAAAGATGTAAAGGAGGAATGTATATGGCATAGGCAACTTTCAGCGTCCGTATGGACGAGGTATTAAAAAAACAATTTGACGGATTATGTCAGGAATTTGGGATGAATGCTTCTACTGCTATAAATATATTTGCAAGAGCAGTCGTAAGGCAGCGCAGAATTCCTTTTGAGATTTCTTCACCAGAAACAGATATCACTAGAGAAGGTGCAATGCGAGCATTTATGGCTTTATGGGCACAAGCTGAGGATAATGGTGTCGCTTGTATGAGTCTTGATGATATCAATAAAGAAATCAACCTGGCTCGTATGGAGGCTGCGAAATGATTTGTTATGCAGTTATTGATACAAATGTGCTCGTTTCAGCATTGCTGTCAAACAGGGATGATACTGCTACTGTTCAGGTATTAGGGAAAGTAATTAGTGGTGAGATTATACCTGTATACAGTAATGTCATTACAAAAGAGTATAGAGAAGTCCTCTCACGTAAGAAATTTGGATTCTCTGGCGAAACAATAGAGTACTTGCTTTCTGCTGTTGAAAAATATGGTATGCTTGTAAAGCCTATACCCTCCAGTATTATGCTGTCAGATATGAAGAATATGCCATTCTATGAAGTTGTACTTGAAAAACAGGATAATGAGGCTTATCTTGTTACCGGAAATACAAAGCACTTTCCAAAGAAACCGTTTGTTGTTACTCCACGGGAGGTACTTGATATATTAAACAACAAAGATAAGGAACTGTTAAAGAATACAGGAGTGGAACCAGAATATAAAGTGATTATTTTATATACATATTAGGAGAAAATGATTAATGAAAAAAGGTATATTAAGTAATATATGGTATGTATTGTTAAAAACATGGCAATATGAAAAAAAAGTAATTATAATTATTGCTTTACAAATAGTCATTTGCTTAATTATACCTTTTGCATCAGTTGTTCTTCCATCTTTAGTAGTTAATGGCATCAGTGATGAAATGAATTATACAATAATAATATATAT
>CAMWXG010000085.1 GCA_947178155.1 uncultured Lachnoclostridium sp. | reverse complement strand
GATTACCAATCGATTATAACACATTTCATAAAAACAGGTTATATTAGTTAATCTTCACTACGTTTGAAGCCTGAGGTCCTTTTTCTCCGTTTACTACGTCGAATTCGACCTCCTCACCTTCCTCAAGAACCTTAAAACCATCCATCTGAAGAGCTGAGAAATGTACAAATACATCTTTACCTGTTTCATCAGAAATGAAACCAAACCCTTTTTTTGCGTTGAACCATTTAACTGTACCTTTCATTGTACTGCCTCCTAAAACTTAAAAAAATATTTGTTGATAATTTGGGATACCAAAAACTACAACATATTAAATCTATCATATATCTGCAAAAGTGTCAATGAAAATATATGTAACTTAAGTTGTTACTTTTCACACCAATTATAACATTTTTAAAAAATATTTAAAAATGTGCTAAACATATGGTGAAATATATGATATACTATAACAGGAAAATAATAAGAGCATATGTGTATGGAGAGATTTTATGGAAGAAAATTATTCAGTATACAGACGCAGAATATATTATTATGAAACAGATAAGATGGGAATTGTACACCATTCCAATTATATCAGGCTTTTTGAAGAGGCCAGACTTGATATGATGAATAAGATAGGAATTAACTATAAGGAATTGGAGGAGGTGGGGATCATAATACCTGTTATATCAGTTTCCTGTAAATATCTGATACCGCTTTATTTTGATGATGATGTGTCAGTATATTCAAAAGTTACAAAATTTAATGGAATAAAGATGGAGGTTTTATATGAAATATACAAAAAAGACAATGAAAGTGTCTGTACTATTGGACAATCAGGACATTGCTTTCTTGACAAAGAGATGAAACCTTTCAGAATGAATAAGCTGTACCCGGATTTATATAAAAAGTTAATTAAGCAAGTTGAGCATTAAAACAAATTGGAGGAAGATAAAGACAATGAAGAAAAAGCTGATTACTGCATTGATTACAAGTATTGTGATGATAGCTGCAATGGGTGGATTTCTGTGGAAAATGAACAGTGTGTCTAAAGAAATAGCTAAAAAAAATGAAGCAGCTGAAGACGAAGAGAGGGATATGGCTGAATATCAGAGTGGAAAAGCCATAGATGAAACAAGTGAGTTAGATATTATTCCACTGTATCTGTCTGGTGATAAGAAGAATGTTGTTACAGTTGGATATGATTCTGTTGCTGATGTATATAACACGGATAAGTCTGCGCGTGCAGAAAAGACGCTTACGGATTTAAAAGAACGTGCAGAGATATACGAAGCTGATACTGCACTTTGGGCGTATAATCCATACGGAACCAATAATAATTCAATGTATGTATATTTTAAAACCAGTGGAAGATGTTATTGTAAGTACACTATCTCAGTAAAAGACAGTAAAATCCCTGATTTTACACGTACTCTTATTAATAATTCGTCAGGTAATACGGCTGTAGAACATGAATATCAGCTTGTTGGACTTGTTCAGGGGCAGACAAATTATATAACAATGAAACTTTATAATAAGGACGATGAACTTTTTAGGACAGTTGTTTACAGTGTTGATATTCCAAAGAGTGATATAGGTTCTGAAAATTTTCTTAGTGTGAATGATGGACGCAGCAAGTCAAAACTTAGCAATGGTCTGTATACAATATTTGAAGATGGTAAAAATCATAAAGAAACATCAACACGTATTGTTACAAAAAAGGTTAGAAAGAATGGCAGGACTGTTACAAGACGTGTAAAGAAGAATGTAACAAAGAATGTAAAGAAATATGCTATTCTTATGTATGATAATTCAGGAGTATTGCGTTGTGAGATACCACTTGATGGTTATTGTGGAAGAAATATTGATATGGCGTATGATGGTATGCTGTATGCCCCTGCAGAAGATAAAATTGCTATTGTCAATACATTTGGGCAGGTTACAAGAGTATATAAGATAAATGGTTATAAACAGTCAGGTGAGTTTGCTTATGATGAATATGGAAGTATATATGTAATATGTACTCCACGTTCAAAAAATGCAGTTAAAAACAGTGTTATAATAAAGCTTAAGTTAAGCGATGGAGCTACAGAGGTGGCTCTTGATATGAAAACACTTTTGCCAGAGGTATATAAGAATGCTGCTAAAAGGACAGGAAGGTCTAATCCAAACTGGATTGATGTAAACTCCATCGCTGTAACAGGAACGAATCAGCTTCTTGTAAGTTCACAGGCATTTTCAAGTATATTTAAGGTAAGTAATGTAAGTAGTATAATGCCGAAAGTTGATTATATAATTTCAGATAAAAGTATATGGGATGATTATAAATCGCTTAGGAGGAAGGTGCTTACAAAGGCACTTGAGGGAGAGGCAACCCCTGAACCTACAGAAGAGCCTCTTGTTAATTCAATCCTTGATACAAAGCCTAAGAAGGCACCAGAGCTTTTTGATTCACAGGCAGGTCAGAATTCAATTGTTTATGAGACATCATCAGGTCTTGCGGAGGGACAATATTATCTTACTATGCTTAATAATAACTCAGGTGTTAAGGCAACTAAGAGCGGCTATTCATATTATTATAAGTTTTTAGTAGATGAAACTGCCAGAACATATATATTGTCAGAAGATAAGAGATTTGAAAAGACAAGCGATGAAGGAAATATCACAAAGATAGATGATGTATATATATATTGCCGAAGTGGTAATAAAACATTTAAAGAGACAGATGCAACAGGAAAGCTTATAAGGGAGTTTAAAGCGAACAGGGATTTATATCGTGTATATAAAAGTGATTGGAAAGGATTTTGGTTCTATTAATTGTTGACCTTACTTATGAAAAGTTGTATAATATTTACAACAATATAAAGTTATATTGATACTTTAATAGTTAAAATTTATAAAAATTTAGGAGGATTGCAAGTATGAAACTTTTTATTGACACAGCTAAGATTGAGGACATTAAAAAAGCTAACGATTTGGGAGTTATTTGTGGTGTTACCACAAACCCATCACTTATCGCAAAAGAAGGCGGCAGAAGCCAGGTAGATGTATTAAAGGAAATAGCATCTATTGTCGATGGCCCTATAAGCGGTGAGGTTAAGGCTACAACTGTTGATGCAGAGGGAATGATTGCAGAAGGACGTGAGATAGCAAAACTTCATCCTAATATGGTTGTAAAGATTCCTATGACAGAAGAAGGATTAAAGGCTACAAAGGTTCTCTCAAGTGAAGGTATTAAGTGTAATGTTACACTTATATTTACTGCTAATCAGGCGCTTCTTGCTGCAAAGGCAGGTGCAGCTTTTGTATCACCATTCCTTGGACGTCTTGATGATATTTCAGAGCCTGGTATTGACCTTATTGAGACTATTTCTGCAATTTTTGACAACTATGATGATATTAAAACAGAGATTATTGCAGCAAGTGTACGTAACCCTATCCATGTTACTGACTGCGCACTTGCAGGTGCAGACATCGCAACTGTTCCTTACTCAGTAATTGAGCAGATGACAAAGCATCCGCTTACAACACAAGGTATTGACAAGTTCCAGAAGGACTATATTGCTGTATTTGGTGAGTAATTTTAAATTAGGTACATAGAAAATGTAAAAAATAAATCTTACAGCATAATACAGAGTTTATTAAGATTATTTATTTACAGTTCCATATATTAAAATCAGAAAGGAAGAAACTATGGATACTTTAGCATTAAAAAGAACTGCGAATGAAGTACGTAAAGGCATTGTAACAGCAGTACACAGTGCAAAATCAGGTCATCCGGGCGGCTCTTTATCAGCAGCAGACATATTAACATATCTTTACTTTGAAGAAATGAATATTGATCCAAAAAATCCTAAAAAACCGGATAGGGATAGATTTGTTTTATCAAAGGGACATATAGCTCCAGGATTTTATTCTACATTGGCACAAAGAGGATTTTTCCCTGTAGAGGATTTAACATCACTGCGTCATGTAGGTTCATATCTTCAAGGACATCCTGATATGAAGCATATTCCTGGTGTAGATATGTCAAGTGGTTCACTCGGACAGGGTATTTCAGCGGCAGTAGGCATGGCGCTTTCTGCAAAGTTGGATAATGCTTCTTATCGTGTATATACACTTTTAGGGGACGGTGAGATTCAGGAAGGTCAGGTTTGGGAGGCTTCAATGTTTGCCGGTGCAAGAAAGCTTGACAATCTTGTTGTTATAGTAGATAATAACGGTCTTCAGATTGACGGAAAAATTGAAGATGTTTGTTCTCCATATCCAATTGTCGATAAGTTTAAGGCATTTAATTTCAATGTTATTGAAATTGATGCTCATGATTTTGAACAGATTGAAGATGCTTTTAAGAAAGCAAGAGAAACCAAAGGCATGCCAACAGCTATTGTTGCTAAGAGCACAAAGGGCAAGGGCGTATCATTTATGGAAAATCAGGCAGGCTGGCATGGCAATGCGCCAAATGATGAGCAGTATGCACAGGCAATGGCAGATTTAGACAAAATCAGTGAAAGCTTAAAATAAAAAAGCTTTGTTTGAAGATAGGAGGACAAAATGGCAGATGTAAAGAAAATTGCTACAAGAGAAAGCTATGGTAATGCACTTGCAGAATTTGCAGACGCATATCCAAATCTTGTTGTACTTGATGCTGACCTTGCGGCAGCAACAAAGACAGGTATTTTCAAAAAAGCATATCCAGACAGACATATAGATTGTGGTATTGCAGAGTGTAATATGATGGGCATTGCAGCAGGACTTGCTACAACTGGTAAGATTCCTTTTGTAAGTTCTTTCGCAATGTTTGCTTCAGGACGTGCTTTTGAGCAGGTTCGTAATTCTATAGGATATCCGAAACTTAATGTTAAGATTGGTGCTACACATGCAGGTATTTCTGTAGGTGAAGATGGTGCTACACATCAGTGTTGTGAGGATATTGCGCTTATGCGCACTATTCCGGGCATGGTTGTTATAAATCCTTCAGATGATGTTGAAGCAAAGGCAGCTGTTAAGGCAGCACTTGACCATGAGGGGCCTGTATATATCCGTTTTGGCAGGCTTGCAGTACCTGTAATTAATGATAAGCCTGATTATAAGTTTGAACTTGGTAAAGGTGCGGTGCTTCGTGAAGGCAAAGATGTAACAATAGTTGCATCAGGACTTGAAGTATCAGAAGCTCTGGCAGCAGCAGAAAAACTTGCAGCAGATGGTATTGAGGCAAAGGTTATCAATATTCATACAATAAAGCCTCTGGACGAGGATTTGATTATTGCAGCAGCTAAAGAGACAGGAAAGGTTGTTACAGTTGAAGAGCATTCAATAATTGGCGGTCTTGGAAGTGCAGTATGTGATTGTCTTTCAGCTAAAGCACCTACACAGGTACTTAAAATTGGTGTTAATGATGTATTTGGTGAGTCAGGTCCGGCAGTAGAGCTTATAAAGAAATATGGACTTGACAGTGATGGCATATATACAAAGATAAAAGAATTTATGAAATAAGATTATTTATTATTACAAGTCAAATAGAAAGTCCGCCAGCAGGCGGGCTTTTTATTTGACAAAACAGGCAATAGATATTATTCTAGTATATAATATTTGTTTAGAAGGGTTATACAGATGAAAGAGTATGTTGTAAAAAAGGCTGATAAGCCATTTGATATATGTGTAAGTGTTCCCGGCTCAAAGAGTATCACAAACAGGGCACTTCTTATGGCTGCTATGGGAGAAGGGGAGACAATTCTTCGAGGAGTGCAGTTTAGTGAGGATTCAAATGTTTTTTTAAAAGCTCTTGAGAATATGGGGTTTGAAGTTAATGCAGATAAGGTATATAATATAGTAAAGATAAAAGGCATGTCTGGCGATATACCTTATAAAGGAGCTGAGATATATGTAGGAAGTGCAGGTACTGCTGCAAGATTTCTTACTGCATTTGTGGCGATGAGTGAAGGCACCTATACACTTGAGTCATCAGGTCAGATGAAAAAGCGTCCTATGAAAGAACTTCTTGAAGCTCTGGAAAAGCTTGGTGCTAAGTTTGAATGGCTTGGTGAAGAATATTCCTTTCCAATGAAAGTAATAGGTGTAAAAAGGCAGTATAAAGACGAGACTGTATCACTTGATATAGATAGAAGCAGTCAGTTTTTAAGTGCTTTGCTTATGACAGCACCTATTGCATTTAATTCGCTTACAATTAATCTTACAGGTAAAAGAGATGCAAGGTCATATGTAGAGATGACAGAGCAGATGATGAAGCAGTTTGGACATCATGGGGTTGAAAGATTAGACACTGACTGTTATAAGGTCTGTCAGGGTAGTTATAATGCATCTGATTACCAGATAGAACCTGATGTGTCAGCAGCATGCTATTTTTATGCAATGGCAGCTGTTATAGGTGGAAGCGCAGAAGTACGCCATATTGCAAAAAATTCTCTTCAGGGAGATATGAGATTTATTGATATTCTTATTAGCATGGGCTGCAGAATAGAATGGACTGATATTGGTCTTAAGATTTATGCACCCCGTGGTGGCAGACTTACAGGTATAGATGTAAATATGGCAGATTTTTCAGATCAGGCACTTACACTTGCTGCGATTGCTCCATTTGCAGATGCACCTGTGACAATACGGGGAGTTGCACATATACGAGGTCAGGAATCTGACAGGATTAATGTCATAGTAACTGAACTTGGTAGAATGGGAATAAAGTGTGATGAATTAGAAGATGGTGTGGTAATATATCCGGGAATACCAAAACCCGCAAAAATTGAGACATATAATGATCATCGAGTAGCAATGTCGTTTGCAGTAACAGGCGTTGTAACAGGTGGAATAAAAATAGCTAATCCAATGTGCTGCAGTAAAACTTTTGCAGGATATTTTGATATATTAGATACTTTATATTAGAGTGAATTTATTAATGCTTTCTCTATTTTGAGAAAGCATACAAAATAGAGAAAGATGGGGTATAAAATGAGAAGTATAATTGAGTTATTAGAAGAAGAATTAAGTGCCGCTTTTGAAAAGACAGGCTATGATGTGAAATATGCTAAAGTAACTATTTCAAACAGACCTGATTTGTGTCAGTATCAATGTAATGGTGCATTGTCAGCGGCAAAAGAATATCACAAAGCGCCTATTCAAATCGCAAATGATATTGTGGATATATTAAAAGAAAGTGAAAGCTTTAAAGAGATAACAGCACAGATGCCAGGTTTTATTAATATGACTTTAAGTGATGAATTTCTGGCGGATGTTATTAATAAAATGGCTAAAAGTGAGAATTATGGTTGCGAAAAGACTGAAAATCCAGAAATGATAATTATTGACTATGGCGGAGCAAATGTAGCAAAACCGCTTCATATAGGGCATTTGCGTACTGCGATAATAGGTGAGAGTATAAAACGTACTGCAAGATTTTTGGGGCATAAAGTAATAGGTGATGCACATCTTGGAGACTGGGGACTGCCAATAGGACTTATTATAACAGAATTAAAGAAAAGAAATCCTGAGCTTGTGTATTTTGATGAAAATTATGATGGAGAATATCCAGAGGAAGCTCCATTTGATGTAAGTGAATTAGAGGAGATATATCCATATGCAAGTAAATATTCAAAAGAGCATGAGGATTATAAAGAGGAGGCACAGCAGGCAATAGCCGAACTTCAGGCAGGAAGAAAAGGGTATAAGGCACTGTGGCAGCATATTATAAATGTATCAGTAGAAGACTTGAAAAGAGTTTATACAAAACTTGGAACAGAGTTTGACCTTTGGAAGAAGGAATCTGATGCACAGCCATATATTCCTGATATGGTAAAGGCTATGAAGGAAGAGGGATATGCACATATTGATGATGGTGCGCTTGTTGTTGATGTGAAAGAAGAGTCAGATACTAAAGAGATACCACCATGTATGATACTTAAGTCAAATGGTGCAACACTTTATAATACAACTGACCTTGCTACTATTGTTGAACGTCGTAAATTGTTTAATCCAACAAAGATTATTTATGTAGTAGACAAACGACAGGAGTTATATTTTGAGCAGGTATTTAGATGTGCACGCAAGACTAAGATAATAGGTGATAAAACGGGACTTATATTTATAGGGTTTGGCACAATGAATGGCAAAGATGGTAAACCGTTTAAAACGCGTGATGGAGGTGTACTGCGTCTTGAGCAGTTATTTGAAGATGTTTATAATAAGGTTCTTGAAAAGATAGAAGACAGGGATATGGAAGATGCAATGAAGGATGAAGTTGCACTAAAAATAAGCCTTGCCGCTATTAAATACGGCGATTTAAGCAATCAGGCGTCAAAGGATTATATATTTGATATGGAACGTTTTACTTCATTTGAGGGCAATACAGGTCCATATATTTTGTATACTATTGTGCGTATTAAATCATTGTTTGCAAAGCTTCACAATGAAGGTATAATAGTAGATGAAGCAGGCCCTATTATGCCATCTGTAAGTAAGAGTGGCACAGATGTTATGCTTTCTTTGCTAAAATGGCCTGATGCAGTAAATGATGCATATAGAGAAAGTGCACCACATAAAATTTGTCAGTTTATATATGAATTGTCTGATGCATTTAATAAGTTTTATCATGAAAATAAGATAGTAACTAATGAAGATGAAAATTTAAGAGCTTCATATATAAGACTTTGCAGGATGATAGGGGACATACTTGAAAAAGCAATATATTTACTTGGTATGGAAGCACCAGATAGAATGTAAGTGTGAGAAGAAGGAAGGGTTTTTATGTATCGTTTAACGTCGAAACTTGTGATATACAGAAATATAGGCAGTGACAGTATATTGTTTGAAATGGCTGATATATTTAGATGTTTTGCATCAGGTAATTATGTAAAAGAAGATTTGATTACAAAAATTTATATACAGATAAATAATTTGCTTAATACCTCAACTTGCTATGGTTTTGACAAAAATTTATGGCATAATTATCTTGCGTTTATATTAGCAATGAGTGAGAACCCATTTACAATAGTTTCAGAGAAAGTGGGAGCTAATGAAGGTACTGTCAATGAGTTTGCAAAGGCTGATTTTATGATATTTAAGCAGCTTTTTGACTATGACTTTTCTGAAATTGAAAAAGCCCTTGGGATAAATTGTTTTAGCATTATCTGTAATTATAAAGCTGTTGTTAAAAGTGAGCAGATTTTTAATAAAAGTGTAAGTGAGAAGGTTCAGGAGCTTAGTGCAAGTATTGAAGGCGCAGACGATGCTGTACAGTTATATAATATCGTAACTGATTTTTATAAAAAATATGGTGTGGGCAAATTTGGGCTTAATAAGGCATTTAGAATTGTGCACAATGAGGGACAGGATGAAATATTAAGTCCTATTACTGCCACAGGAAATATGACACTTGATGATATTATAGGATATGAGTCACAAAAAAAGAAACTTATTGATAATACAGAGGCATTCATTGCAGGAAGAAGAGCAAATAATGTGCTTTTATTCGGTGATTCCGGTACGGGCAAGTCTACATGCATAAAAGCAGTTCTTAACCACTATTATAGTCAGGGACTTCGTATGATAGAGGTATATAAGCATGAATTTAAGGATTTGTCGCGTATTGTATCAGAAGTTAAAAATAGAAATTATCGTTTTATAATATATATGGATGATTTATCTTTTGAGGAGTTTGAAATAGAGTATAAGTATCTTAAGGCAGTTATTGAAGGTGGTCTTGAAACAAAGCCGGAAAATGTACTTATATATGCTACTTCTAATAGAAGGCATCTCATTCGTGAAACATGGAGTGACCGTTCTGATATGTCAAAGGATGAACTTCACCGTTCTGATACAATGCAGGAAAAATTGTCACTTGCAGCACGTTTTGGAGTATCAATAGGTTTTTACAGACCTTCCCAGAAAGAATATTTTGAGATTGTAAAAGGGCTTGCGGCGAAACACCCACAAATTAATCTGAATGATGAAGAATTATGTATGGAGGCTAATAAATGGGAGCTTAGTCATGGTGGGATATCAGGCCGCACAGCACAACAGTTTATTGATAATCTTGTAGGAACAATATGTAAGTGATATAATATTAATTGGTTAATGAGGATTTATTATGAAAGGATTGTGTAGAAAAAACGGTTTAGGCAAGTTTAGATTTAGCAGAGTATGGCTATGCAGAATAGTGCTTTGTATTACAACGTTTATATTATGTGTGTTTGGAACTTCTATTAATGCACAGGAAGCACAGTCATCAGCAACTGCATCTGACCTTAAAAGCTTTAGAAAAGCAGTAGTTGATGCATACAAAAACTATGAAACTGCAGTTGACATGAGCAGATATAATTTTAATATGTCAAAGGATAAACAGGCAATAGATGAAATTATGACAGATGTAAGTAATAATTCGCCGTATATTTTTTATAATGCCCAAAAGTATGGTATTTCATATACCAATGAGAAAATAGTGAAAATAGACTTGTCGTATCTTCCAGAATATTTAAACAGTGATGGTTCAGTAAATGTAGAAAGTATAAAAGCTGACAGAAGAAAGATTAATGCTGCCGTAAAAAAGGCAGTTAAATGTGTAAAAAAGAATATGAGTGAGCTTGAAAAAGCAATGGTGCTTCATGATTATATAGTTATGAACACTGCTTATAATGACAGCAAAAATAAAAGTTCAAGGCTTAATATATGTGGTGTGCTGCTTGAAAATCAGGCAAACTGTCAGGGATATACAATTACATATAAGGCACTGCTTAATAAAGTAGGTATTCAATCAAAATGTATAACATCAACTAAATTAAGACATGCATGGAATTTAGTAAGGATTGACAAGAAGTGGTATAATGTAGATGTGACATGGGATGACCAGCTTATAAATAATCAGGATAGTTATGGAGTTGTCAGTCATGAATATTTTATGAGCAGTACTAATTATTTTAAGAGTAAAGGTCATTATGGCTTTGAGGCCAGTGAGGCATCAAGCACAAAATATGATAATATGTACTGGAAGGATATTGAGAGTGCATTTTATTACAGTAAAGGCAAATGGCTTTATTTAGGGAATAAAGGAATAGTGCAGAGAAACAGTCTTACAGGAGGTAGTGAAAGACTTTTATATAAGACAAAAAACCGTTGGCGCACAGATACAAAAATATATAAAGCAAATGCCTCATCATTTATTAAATTTAATGACAATAAATATTATTTTATAGATGGTAATAATATTTATATGTATACAAAGTCAGCCAATAATGCAGAGGTAATTTGGAAGACTTATGATAACTATAATGAATCATATTATCTTAAAC
>CAMWXG010000084.1 GCA_947178155.1 uncultured Lachnoclostridium sp. | reverse complement strand
GTATTACCTATAGTTTTATTATTATCTCGAATATTATTTAAAGAAATTTTCATATCAAAACAGTTGCATTCTTTCCAAGAATGATTATATCCTCGCTTTTCAAAAAATGTTGATGCTTTATCATTTACTTCTGGACATAAATTTTCATGAACACTTTCCGTATATTTTTTACTAGTTGGAACGCCGGGCATTAAATAATTAAATCCAACACCTAAAACTACATTGTCATAACCATTATTAATAATAATATCTTCACACTTTTTTAATAATTCTGAACCAATTCCAATATTTCTGTATTGTTCATCTACTACTAGAAGAAGTATTGCATTTTTATTAACTATTGCACATCCAATTAATTCATTATTGGGATTTCTTTTTTTAAATATAGTATTATTTTCATTATTTATTATATCTATAGCAGTTTTTTCTTCTCTATTAACAAATGGAAAATTTCTTTTAAACATATGATATATTTCATTATTCATTTTAAACAACTTCTTTCATATATAATTATAGAATAGAATTTGAATTTTATTCTATCGCCCATTGTACCATATAAGCACCTGATATTCAATTCATATATTGCCAAAATCATACAAAATGGCGCTGCAAAAGTTACTTTTCACACCCTAGCCAGCAACATAACCTTAATAATTAAGACTTGAGCTAATATTTTATTTATGATATACTCTTTTACAACAAATTAAGGAAGAAAATTTAAATGAACGATACTTCACTTATAAAAACATATGAAAGTTATATTTCTGAACTTAAAGAAGCAAATGCTACGCAAGAAAAAGTAATTCAGTCTCAGGAAAAAACGATAGAAAAACTTGAGGAGATTATCACACAACAGGAAGAAAAAATATCTCTTCTCATGGATCAGCTTAATCATACAATGGATATGGCAAAAAAATGGCAGAAATTATAGATACTTTTCAGAATTAAAAGAGGAAACACAAATGAATTCTTTTGACTATACAACTACATTACAATATAGGGTTAAATCACTGGAACAACAAGTAGCTGAATTTGAATCTGGTGAAAGATATATAAAGTTAGAAAATAAATATAATGCAATTATACGCAGTCTTGAAAAAACTATCAGGAAATTGAAATATGAACTTTCTAAAGCCCATAGTGAAACTGTAAATGTCAGAAAAATTTGATTTGAAACAATGGACGATATTGATAAAGAACACCAGAAAGAACTTGCCAGAAAAGACAGTATTATCAAAAAACTGATAAAAGAAAATGAAAAAGTTGTTGGTCAGAAAGATAAATTAAAAAAAGAAAAGCGCGAAAAACAATTAAAAATATATGAGCTGGGAACACAACTGGAAGAAGAAAGGGAACTCAATAAAAAACTTACTGCACAGGTAAATAGGGATTTTGAGAATTCATCAATTCCATCATCTTTACAGAAACCGGGACGAAAGAAGATCCCAAACAGCCGTGTAAAGACAGGAAGGAAGCAGGGCGGACAGCTAGGTCATAAAGGACACTGCCGTAAAAAACATATTGTGACAGAAACCCATGAAATTCCAGCACCTAAGAAATATACAGATAACCCAGATTATTATGAGACTGGTAAAATAATCCGTAAACAGAATGTAATAATCAGAATGTCTGCAAATGTAACTGAATATACAACACGGGAATATAGAAACAGAAAAACAGGAGGCCGTGTACATGCAAAATTCCCTGAAGGATATATAAATGAAGTGAATTATGATGGCACCGTTAAAGCTCTTGCATTTCTTCTTAGTAATGAATACTGTGTTTCGCATGGAAAAATCAGAAAGCTTATTTCTGAACTGACAGCTGGGGAGATTGAACTATCAGATGGCATGATAAATGGACTCTGTGAGGAATTTTCTGTGAAAACGGTATCTGAGAAGCATGAAATCATAAAAAAGCTGATGACATCGCCTGTTATTAATGCGGACTTTACGAATGCATCTGTAAATGGAAAAAGCGCACAAGTCCTTGTACTTGCGTCTCCATCCGCAGATGTTGCATTATACATAGGAAAGGAGAAAAAAGGTCATGAGGGGATAAAAGGAACCCCTTTGGAAAATTATGTAGGAACTGTTGTGCATGATCACGACAAGACATTTTACCATTATGGCACCCGTCATCAAGAATGTACACAGCATGATTACAGATATCTGACTGGCAGTGAGCAGAATGAACCAGAACTGAAATGGAACAAATCAATGCATAAGCTGCTTCGCGAGATGCTCCATTACAAAAATGGATTAGATGAAAATACAATGCCAGATATAAATATAGTTAAAAAATTTGAAAAAAGGTATGATAAAATTCTGTACAAGGCAGAAGAAGAGTACAATAATAATCCACCAAGTAAATATTACTGAGAGGGATATAATTTATTTGTACGTTTGAGAAAATACAAGGAAAGTGAATTGTTATTTTTACATGACAGTAAAGTTCCTGCAAATAATTCACTATGTGAAAGACTGGCAAGAGTATTCAAGAGAAAACAGAAACAAGCAGTAACTTTGCGGAGCCAAAGCAATTTAGAATATATTTGTGATGGTTTAAGCATAGTCTATTTGTTACGCAAAAAAGATGGAAACGTATATCATGCGATATCGGATATTTATGATAGAAAAAGACCTCCAAAACCAAAAACTAAAGAAGCTGATACCGTAGTTTGAGGCTAAGGTATCGCTTTTTTAATGTGTGCCGAGCATGGCACTAATCTTGCTAGTGAAAGTCTAGTCACGGGTATTTACCGCCAAGTGTAGCGAACCACAAGTCGGTATCAGTAATGATATGGATGAAGGAAGTGGTGTAGCAAAGTTCTTGAGCCTACGAACAGAAACTTGATAAGACGATTAGGTGGGTAAGGTTGCATTACAAACCGAAGCCCTAATGGTAAACGTAAACCGAAATTGTAAATCAAGAGGTTGTTGAACGAAAGATTAGTGTCTTACCTCGGGAGACCCTACTCACATACTGAAAGGTATGGTCGAAAAAGGTTTGGAGAGGGAGTCAGATGACGTCATAGTAGGTGAAAGCCGAAGGACTGAAACGATTTATAGTACAAATCGTTATGGTTAAAATAATACATGAGCCAGAAATCGGGTGGGCAGGAAAAGTAGGAACGTAACCGAGGAATACTGTCTATATCTGGAGGGGTGTTATGTATGAATTTTAGGATAATCAGAGGAGTAACAACAAATGGAATTAATTGAAGTGATTACATCAAAAGAAAATTTGAACAGGGCCTATAAAAAGGTAGTTGCCAATAAAGGTGCAAGTGGTGTTGATGGTATTTCGGTAGAAGAGCTGGGAGATTATATAAGGAAGAACACAGATACAATTATTGCTTCCATTAGAAACAGAACATATATACCAAAACCAGTGCGGAGAGTATACATACCGAAAGATAATGGAAAGAAAAGACCATTAGGTATACCGACGGCACTTGACAGAGCCATACAGCAAGCCATAGCACAGCCCCTGTCAGATATTTACGAGGAAATATTTAGTGAATATAGTTATGGGTTTAGACCAGGCAGAAGCTGTCATGATGCTGTAAAACAGGCATTGGAATACTTAAATAATGGATATGAATGGGTAATAGACATTGATATAAAACAGTTTTTCGATAAGGTGAACCATGATAAATTAATCCAGATACTTAGGGAACAGGTAAATGACAGTACCACGTTAAACCTGATTAGGAAATACCTAAAAGCAGGAGTAATGGAAAACGGACTGGAAAAAGCAACAAAGACTGGAGTTCCACAGGGAGGACCGCTTTCTGTTGTATGTTCAAATATATATCTTGATAAGCTGGATAAAGAACTGGAGCAGAGGGGGCTACGTTTTACAAGGTATGCCGATGATGTGCTGATTTTCACAAAAAGCGAAGAGGCAGCTAACCGAGTAATAAAGTCCATAAGCAGCTGGCTGGAACGAAAGCTATTCCTAAAAGTAAATGCAGCAAAAACAAAGGTGGTCAGACCAACACGAAGCAAATATCTGGGATTTACCTTTCTGAAAAATAGTGGGGAATGGAAAGTGAAACCAACCACAGAAAAGAAAAAGAAGCTTAGGCAAAAGCTAAGTGAATACCTGAAAAGAAGTAAAGCAGTTGCAAGACCATTGGCGGTAACAATCAAGAGAGTAAATGAAATGACAAGAGGCTGGATAAATTACTTTAGAATAGGAATGATGAAACAGTTCATGGGAGAATTAGGAGAATGGCTAAGACATAAAATAAGGGTCATAGTTATGAAACAATGGAAAACTCCGAAAACAATCTACAGGAATTTAAGTTATCTAAACAGAAAGAATAACAATGGTTTTAATCACGAAGCGATATATAAAGTTGCGAATTCAAGGCTGGGTTGGTACAGAAGAAGCGGAATGAATGTAGTGAATTTCATAATCAGCAAAGATTTACTTGAAAATAGGATAAAGGACGGAGCAGGTTTACTCAATCCGTTATCCTATTACCTAAGTAAGGTTGGAATATAAATTGTAGAGCTGTATACGAGACCCGTACGTACGGTTCAATGGGAGGGGCGAGAAATTATTCTTCCTCTACCCTATTTGTTATCAGCTGGCTAAGGTGTGAAAAGTAACAACTTCTCTACTTTGCAATTTTCATGCCCTTGTTTTTGCACTTGTGATGGTTCGTAAAGTATGCTACGATATAACACAAGGGAAATACATAAGAGAAAGTTCAATTACAGAAAAGTTAGTGTTTATAGGGGTTAGTGGAGAATTTAATAATAAAATATAACAGCTAATGAAAGTCTTAAATTATGTGATTATACAATCAAAATTTTTTAAGCGAATAAATTACTAAGAAGTAGGTTTGCTAAGTAGAAAGAGAGAATGAGATGGAGGGTAAAATAATCATAACAGAAACAGAAAGGTTAATTTTAAGGAGATACCAAAAAGAAGATATACAGGACTTATTTGAGTATTTATCTGATATAGAAGTTGTGAAATATGAACCATATAAACCACTAACCTTTGATGAAACAAAAGAAAATCTTGAATGGCGCATTGGTACAGATGAAATGATTGCTGTTGAGTTGAAAAATTCTCTTAAAATGATTGGAAATGTATATATGGGAAAACGTGATTTTGAAGCGCTGGAAATAGGATATGTATTTAATCGAAATTATTGGGGCATGGTTATGCTGCTGAAAGCTGTAAGGCTTTAATTCAACAGGCATTTTCAAATGGTATACATAGGATATATGCAGAATGTGACCCCTGCAGTAAGAGTTCATGGAAATTACTTGAAGCGTTAGGATTTCAGCGTGAAGCACATTTTAGAAAAAATGTATATTTCTGGAAAGATGAAACCGAAAAAGCAATTTGGAAAGACACATATGTATATGCTAAATTAAATGATAACACATAAATCAGTTAAAATTATCAGCAAGCTCTATAATCATCAAAGAGCCAGATGTGCAAACGTAGTATCGGCAAATCATACATGACGGGCGAATTAAGAAAGAGTGAAGTCTTCTTGTTTTGATGTATTCATAATCAAGATGTTTTTTAGAGCAAAAAAAATTAAAAGGGTTACTATTCACGGCGAAATGGAAGTAACTGGGAATCATTTTGTATAGGGAGGTATATCATATTGAAAATACACAAAATAGTACAAAGAAATCTTAGTGAAATAGAAGAAAAAACAATAAAACATTTCAGATATTATTATGATAACAAGGAATGTTTTGCATTAATTGGCGATTATGTAGTAGTTAGATTATCAGATGATCATTCTGATAATCTGGAAAAGCTTAAGCAAGAAACTTTAGATAATATTTCAAATTTGTTGAATATGCCACCAGATTTCAGAACATATGTCATGGATGATATGTTCGGCTTGGTAGAAATGAATTATGGTATATATGCAGTAAGTCCGGAAAAGTTGTCTGATGAAGAGATTGAGTCTGGTAAAGTAGATATTGCAACAGCTCTTGCTGTTAGAGCTTCATGTTTGGAAGCATGTGAAGCTGGTAATATTATTGCGATAAATGACGAGGAATTATGAAAATCTTATTTTGGAATACAAATAGAAATAGTGATATAAATCAGTATATTGTGTATTTGGTACAAGAATATAATATAGATGTGTTGCTTCTGGCAGAATATAGGGCGAATAAAAATGAATTGTGTAAGTTGTTTAATGAGAATTATAAGTTTTTAGTGGAATGTAATACTTATGGGTGTGGTAGAATTGATAGTTGGAGTAGTTATACAGATATAGAAGCAGGAAGACAAGATGATTATTATTCTATTCAAATAATTAAAAATAGATTTATTTTGTGTAGTATACATTTGCCTACAGATTTGCATGGTGACTATAGCGACGAAAGATTGGCTAAAATACAAGAGATAATGTATGATATTAAAGAAACTGAATGTGAGATTAAATCGAAGGAAACTGTTATTATAGGAGATTTTAATGAAATGCCATATGGCAGAGGGTGTTTAAATGCAAATGGATTTCATGGGTTACCTGTATTAAGTGTTCACGACAGCCCTACAAGGATTGTAAATGGTATAGAGTATAGAAAGTTTTATAATCCTATGTGGAATCTTATGGGAGACTTTTCATATCCACCTGGTACATATTACTTAAATCAGTCAAAAATTTATTCGCCAATGTGGTATATGCTGGATCAGGTAATTGTCAGTAAGGATATTCTACCATTATTTATAAAAGAAAGTTTGGAAATAATTACGTCTTGTAGTTATGTAGATTTTATGGATAGTAAAGGACGTCCTAACAAAAAAATTAGTGATCATTTTCCGATAATATGTGAAATAAGAGATGGCTAAATATAGATAATTGAAAGGGAGTTATTGAATGAATAGAGGAATGTTTTCATTTGAATTATTAGACAAGTATGCGCCAGAAGTGGTTATCAAAAGGATGTTGGAGCAAATTGAAGAAGCGACAGGTGGGTATGTAATTGGAAAAATAGAAAAATATGATGGACCTGTGTTTTCTTATACCAAAAATAATATATCATTTTCGTTTCAGACGGCACTAAAACCAATGGAGATAGATATACAAGATGATTTAGGAGAGCAGGATAAAGAAGATAATAGATATGAAGTTTTTCTTACTGTGAAAAATTTGGAGCATTATAGATATAGAATGATGTTTGTTGATTATAGAACTATTTCATATCCTGTAACAATTGTTATGAGTGAGGCATTGGCAGTTGAATACAGTAGTAAAAGAAATGCCATATTTAGAGTTGAATCTATGAAAGAATTAGAAAATATGTTAGATATAATTATAAATTCTAAAACTATGATTTCTCTTATCCAAAGTTTAATAAATGAATCATTAAGACAAGAAGCAGTATTGGAGCGGCAATAATTGTGACGATGTTTAGCCAGATGAGAAATGTAGAATTATATGGGGATTGAATAACGAAAAATGATTTTTTAGGGCAATATTACAAGTGTTATAATGAAGATAGCAGATTGCAATTATACTAATAAATTAGGAATTTAAAGGTGACAAATATCATGGAAAATCTAAAAAGGAATCAAATTGCAGAAGGTAATACGGCAGAAATTTTTGAGGTGGAAGAGAATAAAGTATTAAAATTATTCAAATCAGGTTATTCAAAAAGTTTGGTACAACATGAATATGACAATCACTGCATGGTAAGTAGGATAGTGGAAAATATACCTAAACTATTTGAATTTGTAGCGGAAAATCAACGATATGGATTTATAATGGAAAAAGTACAGGGAAAAAGCCTTGCATCACTGATGCAGAATGACCATACTTTTGACTATGCTATGGAAATATTTACAAATCTCCATAAAAACTGGCTTATGCAAACAATAGACGGCGCAGTTCCATATACAGAATGGATGTTATATTTGCTTAGTGAGAAATCTCCGGACGGTGATTTGACAGATAAGATAAAATGTTTACCTTTAGGAAATGCTTTATGTCATGGTGACTTTCATCCCTATAATATAATAATCACCTATGAAAGTGTCGCTGTTACAATTGACTTTGCGAATATTTGTAAAGCTCCCAAAGAAT
Source organism: uncultured Lachnoclostridium sp. (assembly GCA_947178155.1). GTDB lineage: Bacteria > Bacillota > Clostridia > Lachnospirales > Lachnospiraceae > Butyribacter. The sequence continues at coordinate 3,232 of CAMWXG010000084.1, read as the reverse complement.
ATGATGTTGCAAGAACATATTTTTTGCTAAAAGAGAATGTAAAAGGTAAATCGGTTGCCGAATTATATTTGGCGAAAATGAAAATGGAATATAGGGACATAAGGACGTATATTGATATTCTTGAGGCGTTGCGTAAATATGAAATATAACTAGTTTTATTAGTAATTGAGCAATAGGTACCTGCTCTTTGTGCCAATACCGCGTTGCTGTCAGTCAACAATGCCACCGCATTGCCTCATTGAGAAAAAACAAAGTATATGTATAATTAAATTGTTTTTTGCTTTTTCAAATGTTATAATACCATTAATAATAAAACTTAATGTATGAATTTGTGCAAATGTTAATTAAAACAATTAAGAGAGGATACTTAATAGGATGAATGATGTGGTTACGTTAGAACAATGGGGAAGGTTATATGATTTAGGAAAAAAGTTTAAAAAGATGAAACCGTGGGAGAAATTTAGAAATATCCATTTTTTTGCTGTTGAAATTGAAGGGCAGAAAACTGCGTATTTTAATATTCTTGGAAATGGTGGACAAATTTATGGATTTTCAATGTATCTGGGCGAAAATGGATTGAATAGTCTCATTGGAATTGCATTTGAAGAAAATATAAATCGTGATTTGATATATGCAGAATCAGAAACAGTTTCTATGTTTTTGTATGACAGGGAAGAGGTTTCTGATGAGCAGTATAATATAATCAAAGAACTTGGATTAAAATTTAGAGGTAAAAATAATTGGATATGTTTTGAAAAAAAGGAACCAGGATTTTATCCATATATTTTAGAAAAGAAAGATGCAGATAATCTTGAGGTTTATTTTGAAAAATTTTTAGATGCATTGGAATATTTTAGTCGGCACAGTGAAAGGGATTTTGATCTTGAAAAAAGAGAGATTTATTTATATAGCTGCCGTGAAGGTGTATGGTCAGGTGATTTTGTAAGTAGAAGGATTGATAATTTTATTTTTAGAGAGGTATTATTTAACGATGAAGTTGGTGTTCAAAGAATAAAGAAACAGAGAAAGAATAATGAAGTATGGGAAGTTGATTGCTTTTTGTCAGAAGAATATTTTGATGAGGATAGCAATAGGGTATGTTTTTCAAGATGTATGATAATAGTAGAACGTGATAGTACAATGATTTTGGGACAGAAGATATTAGGATATAATGATGGTCCAGAGGTGGGGACCAGTCTGTTTTTAGATACAATTATGAAATTAGGTCGGCCTAAGAAGGTCATATTTAGTGATTTATATGTGAATGCAATGCTTGGAGACGCATGCAGCAGATGTAAAATTGAGTCTGAGATTGGAGATGTATATTTATGTAATAGTATTCAGAAAGAAATGGAATATTATATGCAAAATGGTGAGGGTGGTATACATAATATAACAAATGACGATATTAGTTTTGATGATAGAAGGATGGCCTTATTAGTAGAAATCCTTTCACAAATAGGCATAGATATGAAAAGATTTCGAGATGCTGCTGAAAATATGTCATATGATGAGTTTCAAAAGTTTTTTAATGAAGAATTTTTAAGTGTATTGGAAAATCTTTCGGAAGAAGATTACAATAAGCTTCTTCAGTTAGAAGGGTATTTGGAGGAGTACGGGGATGCTTGGTATGATGAATATGATGATTTTTTTGAGTATGATTTAAGGACAGCAAAAGATAAGCTTTGGGCTATCAATGACTTTTTTGGTAAAGATGGTATACAAGAAGATGAATATGAAGAGTATGATAAGTGGATTGAGGTAGATTTTTCTGATAGAGAATGGAAGAGTTTATTGAAATCTGCAAAAAAGGCTGAACTTTTAAATTATGCAGGCAAGATAGGTGCCATTGTAGATAAAAGTATGTCTAAAGATATGCTTATAAGTGTAATTATAAGCAGTGCCATGTCAGATAAACATAATCTTAGAAATGCTTTATCTAAAAATGAAAATGCCTTAATGAAGCTGTTGCTTAAAAAGGCAAAAATTGATAATAATAAAATTTTTATAGAAAGTTTTGAATATGCAGTGGAAGATTTAATATCGTTATTTAAGCTTGGACTTGTAGATATAGGTTTGAGTGGCAATGAGGGTTGTTTGATTTTGGAAGTATATCCTTTGTCTATGTTAGCTGACATGTGGAAAGGAAGATAATTTTATCTTTAAACCTATATTTTAAAGCGGTATCCTACGCCCCATATTGTTTCAATGTATTGAGGTTTAGAGCTGGATTCTTCTATTTTTTCACGAATTTTTTTGATATGTACAGTAACTGTTGCAATGTCACCAACTGATTCCAATTCCCATATTTCTTTAAAAAGTTCTTCTTTAGAATATACATGATTAGGATTTTGGGCAAGGAAGGCAAGTAAATCAAATTCTTTTGTGGTAAATATTTTCTCTTCATCATTTATATATACGCGTCGTGCTGTTTTGTCTATTTTAAGACCGCGTATTTCTATAGTGTCATTTTCAGGCACACCTGATGCTGTAAGTCTTTTATAGCGTGAAAGGTGTGCTTTTACTCTTGCCACAAGCTCACTAGGGCTGAAAGGTTTGGTCATATAATCATCAGCACCAAGCCCAAGCCCATGTATTTTATCAATATCGTCTTTTTTTGCAGAAACAATTATTATAGGAGTGTTTTTGGTTTCGCGTATCAGACTGCATATTTCAAAACCATCCATTCCTGGAAGCATAAGGTCTATAATTATTAAGTCAAAATCTTCATCTATCGCACGAGCAGCTCCAGAGCTGCCATCTGCTTCAATGACTACTTCAAAATCACTAAGTTCTAAATAATCTTTTTCTAATTCCGCTATAGCTTGTTCATCTTCAATAATAAGTATTCTATTCATATCTTACCCCGTCTTTCTTATTTACCAGCCTTTGTGTTCTTCTATTTACACTTTTTAAGTGTGAAATATATACTTGTTCCTTTTTCAGGTGTGCTGTGTGCCCATATATTGCCTCCATGGTCATTAATTATCTTTTTTGCTATTGCAAGTCCAAGTCCACTTCCACCCTTAGAAGAATTGCGTGAAGCATCTGCCCGGTAGAAGCGTTCAAATATATAAGGCAAATCTTTAATTGGTATTCCTGGACCGTTATCTGATATTTCTACCTGTATAAAAGTTTTTCGTGCCTTTGGAGGTTCTACATCAGTTCCGTCTTTATTTATTTGTCTATATAAAGGATGTCTCTTATACACATATCAGAGCCAACGAGACAC